>DATLNJ010000014.1:0-22534 GCA_035536815.1 Frankiaceae bacterium | reverse complement strand
ACCGCCCTCACCGACGAGCAGCTTGCCGCCGTCGTCGGCGCCGGGGAGAACGAGTACTGGACGATCCCGTCGTTCGAGTGCCTCACGATCCAGGGCCCGCGCTGCATCACCTGACACGCACCGTGCGCTCGCCCCGACGATCTCCCGGCGCGCGTACTGACCGCCCCGGCGGCTGACCCGCCCGGTCAGCCGCCGGTCGGGTCGTCGCCGGAGCGGCGCAGGAACCGTTCGAACTCGCGGGCGATCGCGTCGCCGCTCGCCTCCGGCAGGTCGGTCTCGGGCTCGCGCTCCTCCAGCGAGCGCACGTACTCCGCGACCTCGCTGTCCTCGGCGGCCAGCTCGTTGACCTGCCGCTCCCACCCCCGCGCCTGCTCCTCCAGGTCGCCGAGCGGGACCTGCACGTCGAGCATGTCCTCGACCCGGCGCAGCAACGCCAGCGTGGCCTTCGGCGACGGCGGCTGCGCGACGTAGTGGGGGACCGCCGCCCAGAACGACACCGACGGCAGGCCGCGCTGCACGCACTGGTCGTGCAGGACGCCGACGATGCCGGTCGGGCCCTCGTAGCGGGAGGAGTCGAGACCGAGGCGTTCGGCGACCCGCCGGTCGGACGCGGTGCCGGTGACCGGGATGGGGCGGGTGTGCGGGGCGTCGGCGAGCAACGCGCCCAGCGCCACCAGCATCTCCGCGTCGAGGTCGAGCGCCACGTCGAGGATCTCGCCGCAGAACGCCTTCCAGCGCATGTTCGGCTCGAGACCGCGGATCAGCACGACGTCGCGCGGCCCGTCGAGGCGGCACAGCGACATCCGCGTCGTCGGCCACTGCACCCGCCGGGTCACGCCGTCGATCAACGTCACCGTCGGCCGGTTGACCTGGAAGTCGTAGTAGTCCTCGGGGTCGATGGTCAGCAGCGGGCGCGCCTCCCAGACCAGCTCGAGGTGCTCGACGGCTGCGGTGGCGGCGTCGCCGGCGTCGTTCCACCCCTCGAACGCGGCGACCACGATCGGCGACCGCAGCGGCCGCTCCTCCGGCACGATGCCGCTCATCCCCGCCCCTCCACGACGCCCGCCGCGACCTCGTCGGCTGCCGCCCGGACCACGCCGGCGACGACGGCCGGCCACTGCAAGGGTACGTCGTGGACCGCGCCCTGGAGGGCGAACGCCCGAGCTCGCGGCAGCAGCGCGAGCGCCCGCCGCAGGGCCGCTTCCTTGGCCACCGACCAGTCGTCCGGCTGCAGGCAGACGACCGTCCAGAACGGCGCGCGGAGGCGGGGGAGCACGGCGGGCGCGTCGTAGTCGAACAGCGTGTCGACGATCCGCATGTGGTTGTCGAACCGCAGCCGCGGCCTGGCCAGCCCGTCGTCGCCGAGGGCGTAGATCGGGAGCAGCGCCTCTTCGACGGCCGGCGACCACCACGGCCCCATCGGCGAGTTCCGGAGCATCGCCACCAGCTCGTCCGGCGGCACCGCCAGCCGCGGCGGTTCCAGGGCCTTCCGCGTCTGCTCGCGCGGCGCGTCGCCGCCGAGCTCCCTGAGCCCGCCGAGACCGCCGTCCACGGCGACGACGGCGAGCACGCGTTCCGGGTGCTCCGCCGCGAACGTCGTCGCCACCGACGCTCCCCACGAGTGCCCGACGACAACCGCGCGCGACCAGCCGAGCGCGTCCAGCGCGACCCCGACGTCGCGGGCGCAGGTGGCCAGGTCGTACCCCTCGTCCGGCTGCTCGGAGTCGCCGTGCCCGCGCTGGTCGATCGCGCAGACCGGCCGCCCGGCCAGCTCCGGGGCGATGAGGTTCCAGAACCGCCGGTTCGACCCGAGACCGTGCAGCAGCACGACGGGCGGGCCGTTCCCCTGCCAGCGGGTGGCGGCGAGGCGGACGTCCGCGCCCGGCAGCGAGAGGTCCCGGCCACCGGCGACCGGCGTCCGGGAGCCGAGCGGTGTGCTCAGCTCGTCGCCACGATCAGGACGTCGCACTGCGCGCGGTGCGTGACGACCGACGGCACCGAGCCGAGCAGCCGGCCGGTGAGGGTGTTGAGGCCGCGGTTGCCGACGACCAGCAGGTCCACGTCGCGGTCGGCTGCCGTCTTCACGAGCACGTCCACGGGGTCGCCCTCGACGGCGACCGTGTCGACGTCCACCTCGGGGTCGATGCGGGCGCACGCCTCGCGGAGCACGTCCTCGGCCGGGTGCGACCCGATGACCTTGTACGCCTCGGCGCCGAGCTGCTGCGCGGCCTCCTCGCGCTCCCGCTGCGACAGCGGGCGGTACGCCGTCACGAGCACGAGCTGCGCGCCGCTCTCGCGGGCGATCTCCGCAGCCCGCGCGACGGCCTTGTACGAGGTCTCGGAACCGTCCGTTCCGACCATGACGCGGCGGTAGCTAGGCATGCGGCGGAGCGTACCGGTCAACTTCGGCTCGCGTCGTGACGATCATCACCCGGTGGAACTGACCCGTTACGACCGCGAACGCCTCGCCGAGCTCCTCGGCGCGGTGTCGCTGGCCGGGCACGCGGTACCCCTCGCGCTGCTCACGAAGGAGGCGTTCAGCATCCCCATGGAGGCCGGGGGGCTGTTCCTTGCCCCGCTGCTCGGGGGTCCCGCGCTGTTCGGGGCGTGCGCACTCGTCGTCCACGCGCTGCTGCTGGCGGTCCGCCGCCGCGGCGCCGCCGCGCTGGGCGGGCTGGTGCTGACGCTTGCCGCCGACGTCGTGGTGCTCGCGACGATCGCGCAGCTACGGCACCCGCTGCTCGTCACCGGCGCGCTGCTGTCCGCGACCTCACTGGGGCTCTTCCTGTCACTGGTCAAGGTCGACCTGGGCGACCGGGAGCGCTCGGACATGGTCGTCACCGTCGTCGGCTTTCTGCTCGCCGGAACGTTGCTGGCGATCGTCGTGCCGCGCTTCGTCGCCCTCTGACGCGGAACTCGTCACACCCCCGGCTAGCATGGGAGTGATGGCAGACATCCTCTCGGCCTTGCGCACGCGCGTCGTCGTAGCCGACGGCGCCATGGGGACGATGCTCCAGGCGGCCGACCCGTCCCTCGACGACTTCGAGGGCCACGACGGCTGCAACGAGATCCTCAACGTCACCCGCCCCGAGACGGTCAAGGACGTGCACGCCGCGTACTTCGCGGCGGGCGTGGACGCCGTCGAGACGAACACGTTCGGCGCCAACCTCGGCAACCTCGGCGAGTACGACATCCCCGAGCGCATCCACGAGCTGTCGGTGGCCGGGGCGCGGCTGGCGAGGTCGGTGGCGGACGACTTCGCCACGCCGGACCGCCCGCGCTGGGTCATCGGCTCGATGGGTCCGGGTACGAAGCTGCCCACCCTCGGCCACGTGCCGTACGCCACGCTCCGCGACGCGTACCAGGTCAACGCCGCCGGCCTGGTCGAGGGCGGCGCCGACGCGCTGCTCGTGGAGACCGCGCAGGACCTCCTCCAGGCCAAGGCCGCGATCGTCGGCGCGCGGCGCGCCATCGCCGCGTCCGGGCGGCAGGTGGCGCTGATCGCGCAGGTCACCGTCGAGACGACCGGCACGATGCTGCTCGGCTCGGAGATCGGCGCGGCGCTGACCGCCATCGAGCCGCTCGGCGTGGACGTCATCGGCCTGAACTGCGCGACCGGCCCGGCCGAGATGGGCGAGCACCTCCGCTACCTGTCCAAGCACGCCACCGTCGGCCTCTCCTGCATGCCGAACGCCGGCCTGCCGACCCTCGGGCCGCACGGCGCCGTCTACCCGCTGACCCCCGAGGAGCTGGCCGACGCGCTCGACCAGTTCACCGTCGAGTACGGCCTCAACCTCGTCGGCGGCTGCTGCGGCACTACGCCCGAGCACCTGCGGCTGGTCGTGGACCGGGTACGCGGCCGCGAGGTCGTCCAGCGCAAGCCGCGGCAGGAGGCGGGCGCGGCGTCGCTGTACCAGCACGTGCCGTTCCGCCAGGACACGTCGTTCATGGTCATCGGCGAGCGCACCAACGCGAACGGCTCCAAGGCGTTCCGCGAGGCGATGCTCGGTGAGCGCTGGGACGACTGCGTCGAGATCCTGCGCTCCCAGGTGCGTGACGGCGCGCACATGATCGACCTCTGCATCGACTACGTCGGCCGCGACGGCGCCCGCGACATGACCGAGCTGGCGTCGCGGTTCGCGACCGCGTCGACGTTGCCGATCGTGCTCGACTCCACCGAGGCGAACGTCCTCCAGGCCGGCCTGGAGTGCCTCGGTGGCCGCGCGCTCGTCAACTCCGTCAACTACGAGGACGGCGACGGCCCCGAGTCGCGCATGGCGAAGGTCATGCCGATGGTCATGGAGCACGGCGCCGCCGTCGTCGCGCTGACCATCGACGAGGAGGGCCAGGCGCGGTCCGCGGACTGGAAGTGCCGGGTGGCGTTCCGGCTGATCGAGGACCTGACGAAGAACTGGGGGATGCGGACCTCCGACATCCTCGTCGACTGCCTGACCTTCCCGATCGCGACCGGACAGGAGGAGACGCGCAGGGACGGCATCGAGACGATCGAGGCGATCCGCCGGCTCAAGGAGCGCTACCCCGACGTCCAGACCACGCTCGGCGTCTCGAACGTCTCGTTCGGCCTCAACCCCGCCGCGCGCATCGTCCTCAACTCCGTGTTCCTCGCCGAGTGCGTCAAGGCCGGGCTCGACTCGGCGATCGTGCACGCGTCGAAGATCCTGCCGATGTCGCGCATCCCCGACGAGCAGCGGGAGGTCGCGCTCGACCTCGTCTACGACCGCCGCCGCGAGGGCTACGACCCGGTGCAGGCGTTCCTCGACCTGTTCGAGGGCGTGGACCCCGCCGCGGGTCGCGCGTCGCGCGCCGAGGAGCTGCTCGCGCTGCCGCTGTCCGAGCGGCTGGAGCGCCGGATCGTCGACGGCGAGCGGAAGGGGCTGGAGGCCGACCTCGACGAGGCCATGGCGACCCGGCCGCCGTTGGAGATCATCAACGACACCCTGCTCGCCGGCATGAAGATCGTGGGCGACCTGTTCGCGAGCGGCGAGATGCAGCTGCCGTTCGTCCTGCAGTCCGCCGAGGTCATGAAGACCGCGGTCGCCCACCTCGAGCCGCACATGGAGAAGGCCGACACCGCCGGCAAGGGCACCATCGTGCTCGCCACGGTGAAGGGCGATGTCCACGACATCGGCAAGAACCTCGTGGACATCATCCTGAGCAACAACGGCTACACGGTCGTCAACCTCGGCATCAAGCAGCCCATCTCGGCGATCCTCGAAGCCGCCGACGAGCACGCCGCCGACGCCATCGGCATGAGCGGCCTGCTCGTGAAGTCGACGGTGATCATGAAGGAGAACCTCCAGGAGATGAACCAGCGCGGCGTCGCCGTGCCGGTGCTCCTGGGCGGTGCCGCGCTGACCCGCGCGTACGTCGAGCGGGACCTGCGGGAGATCTACGAGGGCGACGTGTCGTACGCCCGCGACGCGTTCGAGGGGCTGCGGCTCATGGACGCGCTGATGGGCGCCAAGCGGGGGGCCGGCTCGGTGCCCGACGCGGCCACGCCGAAGGCGCCCGCCACCGCGCCGTCGGAGCGCCCCGCTCCCAAGCGGCTGCTGCTGGAGGTCGACGAGGCCGACCTGCCGGACCGGTCCGACGTCGCGACCGACGTGCCGGTGCCTGCCGTGCCGTTCTACGGCTCCCGTGTCGTGAAGGGCATCGCCCTCGCCGACTACGCGTCGTACCTGGACGAGCGGGCGACGTTCATGGGGCAGTGGGGGCTGCGCGGGTCGCGCACCGGCAAGGGGCCCTCGTACGAGGAGCTGGTCGAGACCGAGGGGCGGCCGCGGCTGCGGTCCTGGCTCGCCCGGATCCAGTCCGAGGGCATCGTCAACGCCGCGGTCGCGTACGGCTACTTCCCGTGCGTCAGCAAGGGCGACGACCTCATCGTGCTGTCCGAGGACGGCGCCGAGCGCTGCCGGTTCACGTTCCCGCGCCAGCGCCGCGACCGCCGGCTCTGCCTGTCCGACTACTTCAAGCCCGAGGAGTCGGGCGAGGTGGACGTGGTGGCGTTCCACATCGTGACGATGGGCTCGCACGTCTCCGAGGTGACCGGCGAGCTGTTCGCCCGCGACGCGTACCGCGAGTACCTCGAGCTGCACGGCCTGTCCGTCCAGCTCACCGAGGCGCTCGCGGAGATGTGGCACGCCCGCATCCGCGAGGAGCTCGGCATCGACGGCGGCGACGCGGCGGACCTCCCGAGCATCCTGCGGCAGAAGTACCGCGGCGAGCGGTACTCGTTCGGCTACCCGGCCTGCCCGAACCTCGAGGACCAGACGAAGATCATGTCGCTGCTGGAGCCGGAGCGGATCGGCGTGGTGTTGTCCGAGGAGTTCCAGCTCGTGCCCGAGCAGTCGACGTCGGCGATCATCGTCCATCATCCGGAGGCCTCGTACTTCGCGGCTCGCTGAGTCCACCGACTTGTTGAATGCGGCGAGGGGCCACTCGCCCGGCCTAAGGCGACTGCGTCGCTTTAGTCGGCCGGACGAGTGGCCCCTCACCGCACCTTCGTGCCCTGCCTCCCTCACTACCGGAGCCCGTCATGACCGCCCCCGCTGCCCCCGCGCCGACCGGTGCGCTGCGGGGCGTGTTGTTCGACATGGACGGGCTGCTGGTCGACTCGGAGCCGGTCTGGTCGGTCGCCGAGGCGGAGATCATGGAGTGGCTCGGCGGGCCGTGGAACCTCGACATCAAGGCCCGGCTGATCGGCCGCCGGGTGGATGAGGCGTGCGTGCTGTTCGTCGAGCTCGCGCGCTCGGCCGAGTCACCCGCCGAGGTCGAACGCCGCCTGGTCGCGCGGATGTGCGAGCTGTTCCGCGCCGACCTGCCGCTGCTACCGGGCGCGGTGGAGCTGGTGGACGCGGTGCGCGCGGCCGGCGTCGCCACCGCGCTCGTCTCGTCGTCCTACCGCGCGCTGATCGACGCCGCGCTGGAGTCGATCGGCGAGCACCGGTTCGACGTGACGATCGGCGGCGACGAGGTACGGCACGCAAAGCCGGACCCGGAGCCGTACGCCACCGCCGCCGCCCGCCTGGGCCTGCACCCCGCCGACTGCGTGGTCGTCGAGGACTCGCTGACCGGCGCGGAGTCCGGCGTGGCGGCCGGCTGCCCGGTCGTCGTCGTGCCGAACGTCCTCGGCGTCGCGCCCGCACCGGGGCGCGTGGTGGTGCCGTCGCTGCGCGACGTGACGGTCGAACGACTCGCCGAGCTGGTCGCGCGTCAGAGCTGACGCGGCGCCGGCGCCGGGCAGACGAACGACGTGCCGTCGCGCACCGGCTCGCGGCTGAGGAACGTCAGGCCGGGACGGCGCTCGTTCCACGTGCCGAGGCCGCTCGACGTCGGCTTCTTCGTCCGGTCGAACTTGAGGATGTCGATGCCGCGCACGTAGTCGAGCGAGTACACGATGTCGTTGTTCATCCAGTACGCGGACGACGCCTGGCCACCGCCGAGGAAGTAGCCGCGCTCCACGACCTTGCCGGTCTTGGTCACCTCGACGAACCGGGTGCCGAAGCCGTACCAGGCGACCGCCACGAGCCCGCCGTCCTTGAACGTCGGGTGCGGCTGGAACCAGTGGCCGCAGTGCTGGTTGACCTCCGCCTTGCCCTCGGTCGGCATGCCGTGCTGGAGCGAGTAGTCGCCCATGTACTTGAAGCGCTTGGTCTTCGCGAAGGGCTTGGTGTCGTACACCATGAAGGAGCCCTCCTTCGGGTTGCCGCACATCATGTCGCTCTCGCTGCCGACCAGCAGCCAGCGGTCCTTGCCGCCGCGCGGCCAGAGGTTGCCGTGGATGTAGCGGCTGTCCGGCACGAGGCCCTGGCCGATCAGCTTCGGCTTGGCGGGGTTCTTGCGGGCGTCGAGGTAGACGACGGGGTTCGTGGCGCCCATCAGCAGGCCGGGGCTGACCTCGGTCCAGTCGTGCGAGCCGCGCACGCCGGCCGCGTCCTGCCACTTGCCGGCCAGCTTCGGGGCGTCGGGGTTGCGCACGTCGATGATGTCGCCGTCGGAGCTGTACACCCAGGTGCACTTGAGTACGCAGGTGTTCGTGTGGCCGGCGGCGTTCCGCAGCGTGGAACGCAGCCGCGGCAGCCGGGGGTCGGAGACGTCGACGACGTAGAGCAGGCCGGTGTACGACTGGCCGGCGATGAGGATCTTGCCGTCGGTGTCGACGTCCTCGCGCTCCTGGTTCGGCGTGTGCGGCAGCGGCGTGAAGCCGAGCGGCACCGGCAGCGTCGGGTTGCTGACGTCGTAGATCGTCAGGCCCTTCGCGGTCAGGACGTAGAACGTCTTGCCGAGCAGGCGGGCGCCCGCCGTGTCGGCCTCGTTGGCGAACGTGCCGAGGTACGACACGTTGCTGGTCGCCTCGAGGTAGCCGGGACCGGGGTCGCCGGACGACATAGGGGCCGAGGCGAGGACGAGCGCCGCAGCGGCGGCCAGGAGCTTGCGCATGTCGCCTAGTACGACGCGAACGGCGTTCGGACCTGCCGCGCGGCGTGATCAGTCGAGCAGGTCGGGCTGCTCCCGCACGATCCGCTGGTAGAGAGGTTGGAACGAGATCCAGCCGGCGATCTCGCTGCCGACCTGCTGGTGGGTCTTCGCCGCCTGCTCCTCGTCGATCAGGACGCGGGGGCCGGCCGCCATGGCGAGCAGCTGCGCCTGGCAGGACCGCTCCATCGTCACGAACCACCAGACGGCCGAGTCCACGGTCGTCCCGACCGTGAGCAGGCCGTGGTTGCGGAGGATGACGGCCTTGTTGTCACCGAGCGCGTGCGCGATCCGCTTGCCCTCCTCGGTGTCGAGGACGACGCCGGTGTAGTCGTCGAACAGCGCGTGGTCGCCGTAGAACGCGGTCACGTCCTGCGTGATCGGCTCCAGCTCCATCCCGAGCGCGCTGAACGCCTTGCCGTGGATCGAGTGCGAGTGCGCGGCGGCCACGACGTCCGGACGGGCGGCGTGCACCTGCGAGTGGATGGCGAACGCCGCGGCGTTGACGGGGTGCTTGCCGTTCACGACCTCGCCCTGGTGGTTGACGAGGATCAGGTCGCTGACCCGGACCTGCGAGAACGGCATCGCGAACGGGTTGACCCAGAAGTGGTCGGCGAACTCGGGGTCGCGCGCCGTGATGTGGCCGGCGATGCCCTCCTCGAAGCCGAACTTCGAGAACAGCCGGAACCCGGCGGCCAGCCGCTGCTTGCGGTGCAGGCGTTCCTCCTCGACGTTCGCGAACGTCGGCATCGAGAGGTACTCGAGCTGCGGGCGGTTCGACGGGAGGATCTGCGGCATTGCGGGCCTCCTGGAGCGGGCTGCGTGGCCTTGCCAGTGTGCCGCACCGCCGGAGCGGGCGGAAGATTCCGCGCGTCGACCCGGCGCGGCCCGGCGCCCGCGCGCCCGCGCGCCCGCGCGTCACTCCGCGGCCGCGGTGCCCTCCACGGCAGGGACGGCGTCCTCCAGCGCGGCGCGCGGCGGCGGCAGCGCGGGCACCGTCCCCCCGAACTCGGGGCAGTACGCCTGGAACGAGCACCACCCGCACAGCGCCGACCGCCGGGGCCGCCAGTCGCCGGTCGCCATCGCCCGGCTGATCGCCTGCCAGAGCGCGACCAGCGTCCGCTCGAACCGGCGCAGCTCCTCCTCGTCCGGCCGGTAGTCGACGGTCACGACGTCGCCGAGGTAGATCAGCCGCAGCGCGTCGGGCAGCAGCCCCTCCGAGCGCCAGAGCAGCAGCGCGTAGAACTTGAGCTGGAACAGCGCGCTCGCCTCGTACGCCTCGCCGGGCGCCTTGCCGGTCTTGTAGTCGACGACGCGGACGCGCCCCGTGGGGGAGCGGTCGAGCCGGTCGACGTAGCCGTGCAGCCGGACGCCGAGCTCGGGCAGCTCGTGCGTGACGTACAGCTCCCGCTCGGCCGGCTCCAGCCGCGCCGGGTCCTCCAGCGTGAAGTAGTTCGCGAGCAGCGCGCGGGCCGACTCCAGCCACCCCGCCAGGTCGTCGTCCGCGCCGAACAGCGCGGCGGTCTCGGGGTCCTCGGTGGCAAGGTGTTCCCACGCGGGCGCGACCAGCGCCGAGGCGCGGTCCAGCGTCCGCTCCGCGGCCGGGAGGTCGAACAGCTGCTCCAGCACGGCGTGCACGACCGTCCCGCGCGTCGCGTCGCGCGACGGGGCCTCAGGCAGCCGGTCCACCACGCGCAGCCGGTACTTCAGTGGGCACGACTTGAAGTCGCTCCCGCGCGACGGGCTGAGGGTGGCGAGCGTGGGCCGCTCGTCGGTCGCTGTCATGGGACCAACAGTAGATGGGTGGTGTGACAGAAACCGGGAACGCCACAGAGCGCCGGCAAGCGGGGGCGGCATATGTCGCAACAGGAGGGGGTGGGCCGGATGGGCGGGCAGCAGGGACACGTGCGGTGGCTGCCGGGCGCGGCCGTCGCGGTGGCGTCCGTCGTGTTGGCGGTGGCGGAGCCAGCCTCCTGGTGGGGCGTGACATTCGTCGCCGGCGTGCTCGCCGCGCTGCTGGCGGCCCGCCCGGTCGTGCGGCCGTCGTACGCCGCCGGCTGGACCCGCACGACCGTGACGGTCACCTGCCTCGCGGCGGTGGCGGGCGTGACGTACGCGTTCGAGGTCGGCCCGTGGGGGCCGCGGCCCGCCGTGTACGCCCCGGTGCTGCTGGTCGCCGCGCTGGTCGGGGTCGGGAGGTTCGCCAGCACGCCGGGTGGCCGGCGGCTCGACCGGTACGGCAGCCGGCGGCAGCAAGAGGACGCGCACGGCCACGCGCTGCGGCGGTATCCGCGCTGAGTTTTCTGTCACAGCGCCGCCGTACGATGCCGCCATGGTGATGGAGAGCAAGGGCCGGGTCGCGAAGGCGACGCACGTGGGGATCCCGCCGGACCTGACCGAGGAGGAGCACGGCCGGGAGGCGTTCGCCGGGCCGGTGTCGCACCTCTACCGCACGATCCCGGCGACCGCGTGGATCGACGTGGACGGGCCGCTGCGGCCGACGGCGTTCGACCTCAACCTGCTCTCGCCGCCCGACGCGACCGACGTCGAGGGCGCGCACACGCCGGTGCTCTACAACGACGACCTGCGCATCCTCGTGTCGCGGCGGGCCGAGCCGACGCCGTACGCGTACCGCAACGCCGACGGCGACGAGATCGTCTTCGTGCACCACGGCGCCGGCGTGCTGCAGACCGACTACGGCCCGCTGACGTACGAGGCCGGCGACTACCTGGTGATCCCCAAGGGCACGGTGCACCGCTGGGTGCCCGACGGGTCGGAGTCGTTCTTGCTCGTCATCGAGTCGACCGCGCCGGTGACGATGCCGGACTTCGGTCTCATGGGCCGGCACGCGGTCGTGGACCCGAAGGTGCTGGCCACGCCGGAGGCGTGGGACGCGCCGCCCGCCGACTGGGACGGCGACGGCAACGGCCGGTGGCGCGTCCGGGTGAAGCGGCTGCAGGCGTGGACGACGTTCACGTACCCGCACAACCCGTTCACGGCGGTCGGGTGGTCGGGCGACCTGGCGCCGTTCCGGCTGCACACCCGCGACATCCGGCCGGTCGTCTCCGCGCGCTACCACCTGCCGCCGTCGGTCCACACGACGTTCCGCTGCGGGCGGTTCGACGTGGCGACGTTCGTGCCGCGGCCGTTCGAGACCGACCCGGAGTCGCTGCGGGTGCCGTTCTTCCACGCGAACGTGGACAACGACGAGGTGATCTTCTACAGCCGGGGTGACTTCTTCTCGCGCAAGGGGATCGGCGAGGGCTGGCTGACGCTGCACCCGCAGGGCATCCAGCACGGCCCGCAGCCCGGCGCGGCCGAACGCGCGGCGGCCAAGGAGATGGCCGACGAGCTGGCGGTGATGGTCGAGTGCGTCACGCCGCTGTCGGTCACCGAGGAGGCGAAGGCGGCGGAGTTCCCCGCGTACACGACCTCCTGGGCGCGCGGGATGGGCCTGCTGGACGACTGAGCCGGCGCAAAGGGACATCGGCTGCGCCGGGCGCGAGGACCGGCGGCGAGCCGGCCCCCGCGCCCGAGTGGACCGAGCTAGAGCGCGGTCCAGGTGACGGTGACGACGAAGTACCCCTCGTTGTCGCCATAGCAGCAGTCGACGACCTTCGCGGTCACCGGGCCGCTGTTGTTGTGGTAGATCAGCCCGGCGCCGCCGAGCGTCGGGCACTGACCGTCGACGGCGACGTGGTACGCCGTGCACGCACCGACGGTCGCGGGCGCTGCGCAGCCGCCGGTGTACGCGTACGCGAGCAGGTGGCAGCCGTCGAGGCCCGGGTAGGCGAGGAAGCACGCGCCGGTGATCTCCACGGCGTACCAGCCGGCCGGCATGGTGATGCCGAGCGGCTCGGCGGTGGACGAGCCGTCCGCGTCGTCGCAGTCGACGACGATCGAGGCGGTGAGGGAGTTCACCGCGCGCGCGGACGAGGCCGGCGCCAGGGCGAACGCGACGGCGGCGAGCACGCTGAGGAAGCGCTTCATACTGGAGTACCCCCGATTCTTCGCAGACCGCGAACCGCCTTGGTGCGCGGCGCAGCGACCGTAGCAGCGGGGCTACGGGCGGGGGTGAGGAGTTTCGCTCAACGCACGACAGTGTTCGTGAGGGTGCCCAGGCCTTCGACGGAGAGCGTCACGGTCTGGCCTGGCCGCAGCCATCGGTCGAGGTCGAGGCCGCAGCCGCCGCCGAACGTGCCCGACCCCAGGACGTCGGTCGGGTAGACGTCCTCGTCGCGGCTCACGTGCGCGAGCATCTGCCCGAACGTCCACCGCCGGCCCGCCGTCGTCCCGCGCGACCACACCTCGCCGTCCACCGTGACGGTCATCTCGTGGTCGTCCTCGGGGTCCCACTCGTCGGCGGTCACCAGCACCGGGCCGAACGACGTGTTGAAGTCCTTGGCCTTGGCCGGCCCCAGCCAGCAGGCCATCTCGTCGCGCTGGATGTCGCGCGCCGACCAGTCGTTCATGACGAGGTAGCCGAAGATCGACTCGCGCGCCTCGTCCTCGGAGAGGTCCCGGCCGGCCCGCCCGACGACCGCCGCGACCTCGCACTCGTAGTCGAGGCGTTCGGTGTACGACGGCCAGCGCACGTCCTCGCCGTCGCCGGAGATGGAACGCCGGTTCCCCTTGTAGTACACGGGCAGCCGGTCCCACGGCTCGGGGACGGCGGTGCCGCGCCGCGCCGCGCCGCGTTCGACGTGGTCGCGGAACGCGAGGAAGTCGCGCAGCGAGTTCGGCGCGCGCAACGGCGCCAGCATCCGTACCGACGAGGGCCGCAGCCACCCGGGCGCGTCCGGGCCGGCCGACGCCGCCAGCTCGGTGATGCGGCGTTGGGTCGCCTCGCTCGCCTCGACCAGGTCTACGAGGTCGGTCGGGGCGGTCGCCTCGCGGCTCGCCGCCCAGCTCGCCACGTCGAGCAGCCACGGCTCCCCGTCGCGGTCGCGGAGCGCGCCGAGCCGCCCGGTGCCGCCGAGCTCGTCGCTGGTCCACGAGCACCACCGCATCCGCGTTGCCTCCCGGTCGTCCGAACGCCCGGGCGGAGACTACGCGACCGGCCCGCGCTACAGCGGCCCGCGCGCGCAGCCGATCCGCACTACGGGGAGGGCTGCCATGCCGCCGGAGACCGGGAACCGCGGCGCCGCGCGGGTGGCGCGCGACTTCGCGACGTACGCCGGCCCGTCACTGCTCCCCGCCGCGGCCACGCTGCTGGCGCTCGCGGGCGTCCGCGAGGGGGAGACCGTTGCCGACGTCGGCTGCGGCGCCGGGGTGCTCACCCACCCGGCCGCGGCGGCCGCCGGGCCGAGCGGGCGGGTGTTCGGGATCGACTGCGACGAACGGCTGCTCGCGGTTGCCCGCGACCGGCGGCCGTCGCCGGTGGCGTGGCTGCGGGCGGACGCCGCCCGGCTCCCGGTGCGGACGGCGTCGGTGGACAAGCTGCTCTGCGCGTCGGTGCTGCACCGGGTCGCCGACGTACGCCCGGTGCTCGCCGAGTGGGCGCGGGCGCTCGCGCCCGGCGGCCGGGTCGCGGTCAGCGCGTGGGGCGCGTTCAGCGCGAGCCCGCACGAGGACGCGCTCGTCGCGGCGCTGGCCGAACGCGGCGTCGACGGGGGTGCGGTCGGCCGCGGCCTGGCCCTCGCCGCGGCCGGTGCGGCGCGCCCCGCCTCCGACCTGCCCGACCTGCTGCGGGAGGCCGGCCTGCGGGTCGGGTACGACGTCGCGGAGGAGGTCACGCTGCCGTTCGGCGGGCCCGAGCCGTACGCGCACTGGCGGCTGTCGTTTCCGCGCGTGGCAGACGCGCTGGGGCGCGGGGCGGCGGCGGACGGGGTGCGCGCGGCGGTCGTCGCCGCCGTGGCCGGCGCGCTCGGTGACGCCCCGGTTCTCGTCCACTCGCGAATCCAGTACGCAACCGCCACGACGGCGGGCTGAGTCGGCCGTAGCATCGTCGGCATGCACCCGGCCGCCGCGGAACGCCGTCCCGGGCTGCCGCTCGGCCGCCCGCTCGGCATCCCGATCTTCCTCGCGCCGAGCTGGATCTTCGCCGGGCTGCTGATCACGTACTCCGTCGCGCCGGTGTTCTCCGCGCCGTTCTCCCCGCAGCCCCGCCACTACGGCCTCTCGGCGCTCGCCGCGGTGCTGCTCGCGGTGTCGGTGCTCGCGCACGAGCTCGGCCACTCCGTCGTCTCGCTCGGGCTCGGCATCCCGATCAAGCGGGTGACGCTGTTCCTGTTCGGCGGACTGGCCGAGATGGAGCGCGAGCCGGACACGCCGGCCGGCGAGTACCTCGTCGCGGTCGCCGGGCCGCTGGTGTCGGTGTTCGTCGCGGGGGTCATGGCGGCCGGGGCGATGGCCGCGCCGGGCGACTCCTCCGTACGCCGCCTGGCCGGCTACCTCGCCGTCACCAACGCCGTCCTCGCCATCCTCAACCTGCTGCCCGGGCTGCCGCTCGACGGCGGCCGAATCCTGCGGGCGAGCGTCTGGCAGGCCACCGGCAGCCGGCACACCGGCACCCGCGTGGGTGTGCGCGGCGGGCAGACCGTCGCGCTGCTCGCCGCCGCGTTCGGCCTGGTCCGCATCGGCGCCGGCGACCAGCTCGGCTTCTTCGAGCTGCTGGTGGCGGCGTTCCTCTGGACCAACGCCACCGCGGTCGGCCGCCGCGCGGACGTCGTGGCGCGGATGGAGCGCGTGGACATCCGCGCGCTGGTCCGGCCGGCGCTGCCCGTGGCCGCGTCGCTGCCGCTGTCGGAGGCGTTGCGGCGCGCGGTCGACGCGGGCAAGCGGCTGGTCGTCGTGGACTCGTACGGCGCCCCGGCCGGCGTCATCTCCGGGCACGCTCTCGCGGCCGTACCCGAGCAGCGCCGCCCGTGGGTGACGGTCGCCGACGTCTCGCGCGCGCTGGAGCCCGGCCTGGTGCTCGAACCCGGGCTGGACGGCGCGGCAGTGCTGGAACGGATGCGCGCGACGCCGGCGACGGAGTACCTCGTCGCGGAGCCGGACGGCACCGTGGCGGGCGTGCTGTCCGCGCACGACGTCGCCCGGGCGCTGGACGGCCGGATCGACACCGAACGCGACAGGGAAGAGGCGGCACCGTGATCGTGAAGCTCCGCAACCCGGACCGGGAGATCGCGGTCGAGGGGCCGCGCCGGGTGCGGGACCTCCTGGTCGAGGTGGGGCTGCACCCGGACGCGGTGCTGGTGATCCGCGGGCGCGAGCTGCTGACCCGCGAGGACACCGTCGAGGACGGCGACACCGTCGAGGTCCGCCCGGTCATCTCGGGCGGATGACCGGCTGGCGGCTCTCCGACGGGGTCCCCGACCCGGCGGCGGTCACCGGCCCTGACTTCCTCACGGCGTTCCGCGACTTCGCGGTGGGCCGCGGCCTCCCGGCCCGCACGACGCCGTGGTCGCTGGTCGGCACGTGGGAGTCGTTCGTGGACCAGGTGGTCGAGGGCTACGACTGGTACATCGAGGAGTACGAGAACGAGATCGGCGTCCGGCGGCTGCTCGAGGACGTCCTGCACGACGCAGCGCTCGGCGCGTTCGAACAGGTCACGACGACGATGACCGAGCGGGTCGCGGCGGCCGACGAGCAGTTCCGCGCCGCACTGCTCCCCGGCGTGGCGGTCGGGAGCCCCGACGAGCCGTGGTGGCTCCGGGGCGTCCCGGCCAGGGCGGGCGAGCGGTTCGCCACGGACCTCAAGACGATGTACGGCATCGAGGTCGTGGTCGTCGGGTAGCCGGCGCCTCAGACCAGGCTGTCCAGCCAGGCCTGGTGCAGGTCCGCGTACCGGCCGCTGCCGCCGATCAGGTCGCGCGGCGAGCCGTCCTCGACCACCCGCCCGCCGTCCAGCACCAGCACCCGGTCGGCGATCTCCACGGTGGACAGCCGGTGGGCGATGATCAACGCCGTCCGGTCGACCAGGATCGTGCGCAGCGCGTGCTGCACCAGCCGCTCGGACGGCACGTCGAGCGACGACGTCGCCTCGTCCAGGATCAGCACCGCGGGGTCGGCAAGGAACGCGCGGGCGAACGCCACGAGCTGCCGCTGCCCGGCGGACAGCCGGCCGCCGCGCTTGCGCACGTCGGTGTCGTAGCCGTCGGGCAGCCGGGCGATGAACTCGTGCGCGCCGATCGCCCGCGCCGCCTCCTCGATCTCCGCGCGCGAGGCGGCCGGGCGGCCGAACGCGATGTTGTCCGCGACCGTGCCGGAGAACAGGAACGACTCCTGCGTCACCATGACCACCGCGCGGCGCAACGTCTCCTCGTCGAGCGAGCGCAGCGGCACGCCGTCGAGGCGCACCTCGCCCGTCAGGGGGTCGTAGAACCGCGCGAGCAGCCGCGCGATCGTCGTCTTGCCCGCGCCGGTGGCGCCCACCAGCGCGACGGTCTGGCCCGCCGGGATGTCGAGGTCGAGCCGGGGGAGCACGTCGGGGCTGCCGCGGTAGCCGAACCCGACACCCGCGAACGTCACCGCCCCTCGTGGCGCGGCCAGCGGCACCGCCGCGTCCGGCGCCGGCTCGGCGACCGCGGGCGCCTCCTCCAGCACGCCCGCGAGCTTCTCCAGGGCGGCGGCCGCCGCCTGGAACGAGTTGTAGAACTGGCTGAGCTCCTGCATCGGCTCGAAGAACCGCCGCAGGTACAGCAGGAACGCCGCCAGCACGCCGACCTTGAGCTCGCCGTCGATGGCGCGCACGCCGCCGTAGACGAGGACGACGGTGATCGTGAGGTTGCCGAGCAGCTTGATGGTGGGGCCGTAGATCGACAGCAGGGTGAACGACCGCTCGTTGGCGAGCCGGTACTGGTCGTCCACCTCCTCGAAGATCTCCTGGTTGCGCGGCTCGCGGCGGAACGCGTGGACCGCGCGGATGCCGCCGAGCGACTCCACGAAGTGCACGATGACCAGCGCCACCGCCTCGCGGGTGCGCCGGTACGCCGCCGCGGAGTGCTTCCTGAACCAGCGGGTCAGCCAGATCAGCGCGGGGAAGCAGAGCAGCGTCACCAGGCCGAGCGGCAGGTCGAGCAGCAGCAGCATCACGCCGATGCTCACGACGCCGAGCGCGGCGCGGACCAGGCCGTTGAGGCCGGTGTCGAGCAGTTCGTTGATGGCGTCCACGTCGGACGTGAGCCGGGAGATGACGCGACCCGACGTGTACGACTCGTGGAACGCCAGGCTGAGCCGCTGGAAGTGGTCATACACGCGGCGGCGCAGGTCGAGTAAGACCTGCTGGCCGATCCGGCCGGTCAGCGTGAGGAACGCCCGCTTCATCGCGGCCTGCAGCACCGCGACGCCGGCGAGCAGCGCGACGACGACGTACAGGAGCTGCGGCGAGCCGCCGTCGACGATGCGCGGGATGGCGTCGTCGATGCCGACCTTGACGAGGTACGGGCCGGCCATCGCGGCGGCGTTCTCGAGCAGGATCGCGGCGCCCAGCACCCACAGGCTGCGCCGGTGCGGCGCGAGCAGCACGCGGAGCAGCCGGCGGGACCGCGCGCGGAGCAGCAGCGAGGCCTCGGCGCTGACGTCGTCGTCGCGCTCGCCCGCGACGCCGCGCCAGGAGTCGACGGTGGACGTCACGGCGTCGCCCCCGCGTCCGGCCGCCCCGCGCCGATGGCGTCGCCGGCGGCGTCGTGCATGGCGTCCCGCGCCGCCCGGTCGGCGGCGCCCAGCGCGACCGCGCGCCCGGCCTGGTCCGGCGAGTCGAGGTGGATCGGGCCCTCGGACTCCTGCGACAGGATCGCGCGGTACGACGGGTGCGACGCGAGCAGCTCGGCGTGCGTGCCGACGGCGGTGATGGTGCCGTCCTCCAGCAACGCCACCCGATCGGCCAGCGCGACGGTGGACGGCCGGTGCACGACGAGCAGCGCGGTGGTCTCGGCCAGGACGCGTTCGAGCGCCTCCTCGACCAGCGCCTCGGTATGCACGTCGAGCGCGGACAGCGGGTCGTCGAGCACGAGCACCCGCGGCCGGCCGATGACGGCGCGGGCGAGCGCGAGCCGCTGCCGCTGGCCGCCGGACAGCGACAGGCCCTGCTCGCCGACGCGGGTGTCGAGGCCGAACGGCAGGTCGTACGCGAACTCCGCCTGCGCCAGCGCGAGCGCGTCCCTGATCTCGTCGTCGGTGGCGTCGGGGTAGCCGAGCGTGAGGTTCTCGCGGACCGAGGCGGAGAACAGGATCGGCTCCTCGAACGCCGTCGCCACCACCTCGCGCAACGACCGCAGCGTGACGTCGCGGACGTCAGTGCCGTCGATCGTGATGCGGCCGCCGGTGACGTCGTAGAGGCGCGGGACGAGCGCGGTGAGCGTCGTCTTGCCGGACCCCGTGACGCCGACCAGCGCCACCGTCTCGCCAGGCGCCACGTCGAGCGTGACGTCGCGCAGCACCGGCTCGTCCGACCCCGGGTAGGCGAACGACACCGACTCGAACCGCAGCCGCCCCCGCGGCGCCGCCAGGACACCCGCGCCCGGCGCGTCGACCACGGCCGGCTCGGTGTCGAAGACCTCGTAGAGGCGGTCGGCGGCGGTGGCCGCCTCCTGCATGTTCGCGAGGATCCAGCCGAGCGACTCCAGCGGCCACACCAGGTAGAGCAGCAGCGACATGAACGCCACCAGCCCGCCGATGGTCAGCGCGCCGCGGCCGACCGCGAGCGAGCCGAACAGCAGGACGGCGGCGAGGGTGAGGTTGGGGATCAGGTCGAAGATCGACCAGAACCGCGCGCGCAGCCGCACGATCTCGGTGGCGGAGTCGTAGAGCTGCGCCGCCCGCTCCTCGAACTGCTTCGCCATCAGCCGGCGCCGGCCGAACGCCTTGATGACGCGGATTCCGGTGGCGGACTCCTCGACGTGCGTGGCGAGGTCGCCCTGCAGGTCCTGCACGTTGCGCGACACGTCGGCGTACGTCCGCTCGAACATCGTCGACAGCCAGATGACCGGCAGCAGGCAGACCGCGACGAGCAGGCCGAGCGGCGCGTACATCACGACGAGCATCGCGACAACGGTCAGCAGCGTGGCGATGTTCGTGATGAAGAAGATCAAACCGAACCCGATGAACCGCCGGATCACGCTCAGGTCGGTCGTCGCGCGGGAGAGCAGCTGCCCGGTCTGCCACCGATCGTGGAACGCCACCGGGAGGCGTTGCAGATGCGCGTAGAGGTCGTCGCGGACGTGCGTCTCGATCTTGAGCACGGTCCGCGACTGGGTCCACCGCCGCACGAACGCGAGGAACGCCTCGACCACGCCGAGCACCAGCGCGACCAGGCCGAGCCAGACCAGTCCCGAGGCGTCCCCGCGCGCGACCGGGCCGTCCACGACCGCCTTGGTGACGACCGGGATGAGGATGCCCGAGCCGATCCCGAGGAACGCCGCGAGCACCATGAGGACCATGAGCCAGGCGTACGGCCTGACGTAGGTCCGCAGGCGCCACAGCGCGCGGAACCGGGCGAGGGAAGGCATCACCCGACGCTAACCCACCCGTGTGACAAGTTTCCTGCCAGTTACGCTGGGCCGGTGAAGTGCACCCGGTGCCGAGGCCGCGCGGTCGTGGAGGTCCCGCGCGCCAACGCGGCGTTCTGCGGCGACTGCTTCACGCAGCAGTACGTCCGCAACCTCGTCTCGCGCGCGATCCGGCACGACCGGATGTTCGGGCACACCGAGCGCGTGCTCGTCGCCGTGTCCGGCGGCAAGGACTCGCTCGCGCTGTGGGACCTGTTGCTCGACCTCGGCTACCAGGCCGACGGGCTCTACCTCGGGCTCGGCATCGGCGGCTACAGCACGCGCAGCCAGGAGGTCTGCCAGGACTTCGCGGACGCGCGCGGCGCGAAGCTGGTCGTCGTGGACGTGGCGGAGCGCGCCGGGTTCACGGTCCCGCAGGCTGCCGCGACCAAGAAGCGCCCGGCCTGCGCGATCTGCGGGCTGTCCAAGCGGCACCTGTTCAACGCCACCGCGCGCGAGCACGGCTACGACGTCGTCGCCACCGGCCACAACCTCGACGACGAGGTCGCGGTCCTGCTCGGCAACGTCATGCGCTGGGAGACCGACTTCCTGGCCCGGCAGTCGCCGGTGCTGGAGGCGACCCACCCGAGCCTGGTCAAGAAGGTGAAGCCCCTTTACCGCGTGGCCGAGCGGGAGACCGCGGCGTACTGCGTCCTCAAGGGGATCGACTACGTCGTGGAGGAGTGCCCGCTGGTCGAGGGCAACACCCAGATGAAGTACAAGGGCGTGCTCGACGCGCTGGAGGCGGCCTCGCCCGGCACGAAGCACAACTTCCTGTTCGGCTTCCTCGAGAAGGGGCGCGCGCACTTCCCCGGCGACGGCGCGGAGCTCAACGAGTGCGTGGAGTGCGGGTCGGCGACGCCGGCCGAGCGGTGCGCGTTCTGCAAGAGCAAGCAGGTCATCGCCACGGCGATCGGCCACCGGCCCGCCGACTGGACGCCGGCGGGATCGTGAACGACGCCACCGGGGCCCGCCACCGGCGCGGGCCGTTCGCCCTGGGCGACCGCGTGCAGCTCACCGACCCCAAGAAGCGGCTCTACACGATCACGTTGCAGGCGGGTGGGCAGTTCCACACGCACCGCGGCATCCTCAGCCACGACGACCTGATCGGCGAGCCCGAGGGGATCGTCGTGAAGTCCACCAACGGCACGACGTACCTCGCGCTGCGGCCGTTGCTGTCCGACTACGTGCTGTCCATGCCGCGCGGCGCGCAGGTCATCTACCCGAAGGACTCGGCGCTCATCGTCGGCTACGCCGACGTGTTCCCGGGCGCCCGCGTGGTCGAGGCCGGCGCGGGGTCGGGCGCGCTCACCTGTGCGTTGCTGCGCGCGGTCGGCGACACCGGCTCGGTGTCGTCGTACGAGCTGCGGCCGGAGTTCGCGGACGTGGCGCGCAAGAACGTCGAGACGTTCTTCGGCGGCCCGCACCCGGCGTGGCGGCTGACGGTGGGGGACCTGGCCGACGCCGTCGAGGCGGACGTGGACCGGGTCGTGCTCGACATGCTGGCGCCGTGGGACGTCCTCGACACGGTGTCCCGGATGCTGGTCCCCGGCGGCGTCGTCTGCTGCTACGTCGCCACCACCACCCAGCTCTCCCGGACGGTCGAGGCGCTGCGCGCGCACGGGACGTTCACCGAGCCGTGGTCGATGGAGTCGCTGGTCCGCAACTGGCACGTCGAGGGGCTCGCCGTCCGCCCCGACCACCGGATGGGCGCGCCCACGGCGTTCCTGGCGTTCAGCCGCCGGCTGGCCGACGGCGTCGCGCCGCCGCCGGTCCGCCGCCGTCCGTCGAAGGGCATGACCGCCGAGGCCGGCGAGCCGATCGACGGCTGAACCGCTGTCGCGCCAGAATCGGCCGAGGGACACGGCGCGGACAGGGGAGGCTTCGATGGGGGACGAACGCTGCGTGCACGAATTGCTGCCCGGGCAGTGCGGGATCTGCGCGCCGCGGACCGTCGCGGCGGCGCCGCGCGACGCGCAGGTGTGGTGGCTGCCGACAAGTGAGGCGTTTCACCGACCGGCCTGCCCGATGCTCGACGGTACGCACGAGGCGAACCTCGCCCGGGGCATCGAGGACAACCCGACGGAGTGGGGCACGGTCGGCGCGGCGGTCGACGCGGGCCTGCGGCCGTGCCAGATGTGCGCCCCGGACGTGCGGTAGCGCGCTACTCCGTCGCCGGGCCGGCCACCCGCGTGCCGTCGGGGCGTTCCACGAAGATGCAGTCGCCCGGGCAGCCGGTCGCGGACTCGATGACGTCCTTGACGCACCTGTGCGGCACCGGCACCGCCGCGCCGGGCGAGGTCAGCAGCTCGCCGCCGCCGTCCTTGACGTAGGCGAGCCCGTCAACGTCGAACTCGAACACCGTCGGCGCGAGCTGGACGCAGAGGCCGTCGCCGGTGCACAGATCTTGGTCGACGTACACGCGCAGCTCGTCCGACGCCACTGTTCTCCTAGGTCTCCCCGACCGTAACACCGCGCCACGGCGGCGGCCTGGCGACGAATCGGCGGCCTCCGGGCGGAGTGCGTGTATAGGGTTGCCCTGCAAGCAC
>DATLNJ010000013.1:0-11387 GCA_035536815.1 Frankiaceae bacterium | reverse complement strand
GGGCCGCCCTGGCCGCCGCGGCCGGCATCGCCGTCGCCAGCAGCCTCTACGGGCTCGCGCCGGGCGGCGCGACCGCGTCCAGCCACCGGGAGGCGCCGCTCATCTCGGCCGACCCGACCGTCGACAACACCGACCTGTACGCGTTCGTGAGCCCGGAGCGCGAGGACTACGTGACGTTCGTGGCCAACTGGAGCCCGTTCTCCGAGCCCAACGGCGGCCCGACGTTCTACCCGTTCGCCACCGACGCCCGGTCCAACGTCCACGTCGACAACAACGGCGACGCCCGGCCGGACGCCACGTTCCGCTGGACGTTCCGCACCATCGACAAGCGCGGCAACAAGACCTTCCTCTACAACAACGGTCCGGTCACCTCCCTCGACGACGAGAACCTGCTGTTCCGCCAGACGTACACGCTGGAATCGTCGTTCAACGGCGGGCCGTTCATCACCCGCATCCGCAACGCGCCGGTGGCCCCGTCGCGGGTCGGCCCGGCGTCGATGCCGGACTACCAGACCCTGCGCGACCAGGCCGTCATCGACTTCCCGGGGGGCTGGAAGGGCTTCGCCGGGCAGGCCGAGGACCCGTTCTTCCTCGACCTGCGCGTGTTCGACCTGCTCTACGGCACCGACCTGTCGGAGACCGGCCAGGACACCCTCTCCGGCTACAACGTGAACTCCGTCGCGCTCCAGGTCCCGAAGTCCGCGGTCACCCGTGCCGGCGACCCGGTCATCGGCATCTGGAGCACGACCAGCCGCCCGAGCGTCCGCACCACCAAGTCCGACGGCACGCAGTCGTACCAGGGCAAGTTCGTCCAGGTGTCCCGCCTGGGCAACCCGCTGGTCAACGAGGTCGTCATCCCGGCCGGGCTGAAGGACGCGTTCAACGCCCTCCCCCCGCACAAGGACGCGACCGTGCAGCCCGCGGTCGACCGGGTCAACGACCCGGAGGTCCCGAAGCTGATCGAGAAGATCTACGGCATCAAGGCGCCGGCCGCGCCGCGTGACGACCTGGTCGCGGTGTTCCTCACCGGCGTCGAGGGGCTCAACAAGCCGAAGGGCAAGGGCGTCCCGTCCGAGGTCCTGCGGCTGAACACGAGCATCGCCCCGGCTGCCGACCCGAACCGCCTGGGTGTCCTCGCGAAGGACAACGCCGGCTTCCCGAACGGCCGCCGCCTCGGCGACGACGTCGTGGACATCGGCCTCCAGGCGCTCGAGGGCGCGGTGCGTACCGGCAAGATCGTCGAGCCGCTCGCCAAGGGTGACGGCGTGGACGCCAACGAGGTCGCGTTCCTCGACGCGTTCCCGTACGTCGCGCTGCCGAACGACGCCGCGGTCAACACGCGGACGCAGGTCCAGGGCACCAAGCAGACCCGCGCGGGGAACGCTCCCGCCGGCAGCACGGGTGGCAACGCTCCCGCCGGTGGCGTCGCCGCCGGCGCGGGTGGCACGGCGAACGCCGCCGGCCGCACCGAGGGGCGCGACACCGCGCCGCTCGCGGCCGGCCTGCTGGTCGTCGCCGCCGCCGGGTTCGGCTCCTTCGGCTTCCGCCGGATGCGGGCCGCGAAGGTGAACGGCTGACCGTGCGCATCTCCCGCCGCCGCGTCGGGCCTGCCCTCCGGGGCCGGTCCGGCGCGGCGGCGCGCGCCGCGCGTCCGGCTCCCCCGGCGCCCGGTGCCGTACGGGCCGACTGGCGCGCGGTCGTCGCGCGCGGGGCGGGGGTGGCCCCTGACCCGGTCGCTCCCGCGCGGCCCGCGCCGTCCACCCCCGGGCGCACCGTCTCGACCGGCGCTGTCGCGCTGGGCCTGGGGGTCGCGCTGCTCGGCCAGGCAGGCGCGCTGATCGTGGTGCGACCCGCACCGGCGACCGCCGCGGCCGCACCGGCTGTGGTGGGTCCCGCCCAGCGCGTCACGCAGGCCCGGCCGCCGGCCCGCCGCGCGGCCGTCCCTGTCGGAATAACCATCTCCCGCATCGGCGTCAGCACGACGCTGCTCCCCCTCGGGCTGCTGCCGGACGGCACGCTCGACACCCCCTCCGACTTCGACCGCGCCGGCTGGTACACGCGCGGCGCCCGGCCCGGCGAGCGCGGCCCCGCGGTCGTCGTCGGGCACGTCGACAGCCGGACCGGCCCGGCCGTGTTCTTCCGGCTGCGCGAGCTCCGCCGCGGTGACGTCATCAGCGTCCGCCGCGCCGACCGGACCCAGGTCCGCTACGTGGTGAGGACGGTTCGTTCCGTGCCGAAGACCAAGTTCCCGACGAAGGCCGTCTACGGCGCCACGCGGCGGCCGACGCTGCGCCTCGTCACCTGCGGCGGCACGTTCGACCCCCGCGCGCGGTCCTACCGCGACAACGTCGTGGTCTTCGCCGACCTCGCCCCGGCGCGCGCGTCGTGACCCGCACCAGGCTCGCCGCCCGCGGCGCCCTCGTCACCGCGCTCGCCGCCGGCCTGCTCGGGGCGGGCGCGCTTCTTACCGCCGGGGCGCCCCCGCCGAGCACCCGGCTGACCGGTCGCGGCGGGCCGGCCCGCGTGGCACCTGCCGGCGCCGGCGGCGTCGCGGCGCTCCAGGCACGGCTCGACCGAGTGCCCGGCGACTCGGAGTCGTGGGCGGCTCTCGGCGCGGCGTACGTCCAGCAGGCGCGCGTCAGTGCGGACCCGTCGCTGTACCCGCGGGCCGACGCCGCCGTCGCCCGCTCGCTGTCGTTGCGGCCGGCGGGCGACAACGCTCCCGCGCTGACCGCGCGCGCCACGCTCGCCGCCGCCCGGCACGACTTCGCTGCCGCACACCGCGACGCGCTCGCCGCGCGACGGCTGAACCCGTACAACGCGACGACGCTCGGCGTGCTCGCCGACGCGCTCGTCGAGCTCGGCCGCTACGACGCGGCGTTCCGCACCATCCAGCGGATGGTGGACCTGCGGCCGGACATCGCGTCGTTCACGCGGGTGTCGTACTCGTTCGAGCTGCGCGGCGACCCGGCCGGCGCGGAGTACGCGCTGCGCCGCGCGCTCGCGGTCGTGACCGGCCCGGCCGACCGGGCGTTCGTCGAGCAGTACCTCGGCGAGCTGGCGTGGAGCCGCGGCGACGTGGCGACCGCGCGCCGCCACTATGACGCCGGCCTCCGGGCGACGCCGAACTCCGCGGCGTTGCTGGTTGGTCGCGCGAAGGCGCGCGCGGCGGCGGGCGACACCGCCGGCGCGGTCGCCGACTACGACACCGTGCTGGCCCGCCTCCCGCTGCCCGAGCACGCGGTGGCGTACGCCGACCTGCTCGCCTCGCTCGGCCGGTCAGCAGACGCCGCCCGCGTCCGCGAGGTGGCCGACGGCGCGGTCCGGCTGCTGGCGACCGAGGGCGTGAACGCCGACCTGGAGGTCGCGATCTACGAGGCCGACCACGGCTCCCCCGCCCGCGCGGTCGCCGCCGCGCGGCGCGAGTACGCGAAGCGGCGCAGCATCCACGTCGAGGACGCGTACGCCTGGGCGCTGCACGCGGCCGGCCGTGACCGCGAGGCGCTGCCGCACGCGCGGCGCGCCGTCCGGCTCGGTACGCGCGACGCGTCGTTCCGCTACCACCTGGGCGTCATCGAGGCGGCGCTCGGGCTGCGCGCGCCGGCCGCCCGCAACCTGACCGAGGCGCTCGCCCTCAACCCGCACTTCTCGCCGACGCACGCCGCGCGCGCGCGCCGGATGCTGGCGTCGCTGCGATGAGGCGGCTGCTCGCGGTGCTCTGCCCCGCCGCCTTCCTGGTGCTGACCGGTGCCGGTGCCGCGTCGGCGCACCCGCTCGGCAACTTCACCGTCAACACGCACGCCGGCCTCGTCGCCATGGACGGGTCCGTGTCCGTGGCCGCAGTCGTCGACTACGCGGAGATCCCGGCCATCCGCGAGCGGCAGGCCGCCGACACCGACCGCGACGCGCGCGTGTCCGACGTCGAGGCGGCGGCGTACGCGGCGCGCGCCTGCGCCGACGCCGTACCGAGGCTCGCGCTCACCGCCGACGGCGCCGCCGTCGCGCTGCGCGTGGTGTCGAGCACCGTGACGTTCCCGCCGGGCGCTGCCGACCTGCCGACGGTACGGGTGTCCTGCCGGCTCGCGGCCGACGTCGAGACCGTGGGCCGCACGCTCGCGCTGACCAGCCGGTGGCACACCGACCGCGTCGGGTGGCGCGAGGTCGTCGCCACCGGCGACGGCGTCGCGCTGGCCCGCAGCGACGTCCCGGCGCGCAGCTCGAGCGCGGTGCTGACGGCGTACCCGGAGGACCTGCTCGCCTCGCCGCTGGACCAGCGGACGGCGACGGTACGCGTCGAGCGCCGCGAGCGCGGCGCGGGGAGCGGCGTCGCGGCGCTGCCGCCGTCGGTTCGCCGGGCGCCCGGTGTCGACCGCCTGACGGCGGCGTTCGAGGCGCTCGCGACCCGCGAAGAGCTCAGTTTCGGCTTCGCGCTGCTCGCACTGCTGGCCTGCGTCGGCCTCGGTGCCGCGCACGCGTTCGCGCCCGGCCACGGCAAGACCGTCATGGCGGCGTACCTCGTCGGCCGCGGCGGCAACCTGCGCCACGCGGGCGCCCTCGGGCTCTCCGTTACGGTCACCCACACCGTCGGCGTGCTCGTCCTCGGCGTCGCGCTGAGCACCGCGTCGCTGGTCGCGCCGGAGCGGCTGTACCCGCTGCTCGGGCTGTTCAGTGGAGTCCTCGTCGTCGCGATCGGCGGCACTTTGCTGTGGCGCGCCGCCGGCCTGCGCGACCGCCTGGCGCACGCCCGCGCGCATCGCCGCAGCGCGCCGCACGACCACCCCCACCACGACCACGCGCACCCCGCGGGCGAGCACGCCGGCCACGACGACCACGCGCACGGCCACGAGGGCATGCACCGGCACGGCGGCCGTTCGCACCGGCACGACCTCCCCGTCGAGCCCGGGCTGCGTGGCGTGCTCGCGCTCGGGCTGGCCGGCGGCCTGGTGCCGAGCCCGTCCGCGCTCGTCGTGCTGCTCGGCGCGATCGCGCTCGGCCGCGCGTGGTTCGGCGTGCTGCTCGTGGTCGCCTACGGAATCGGGATGGCGATGACGCTGATCGGCGTCGGCCTGCTGCTCGTCCGCACCCGCGGCACGCTGTCCGGCTGGGCTGGCCGCCGGACCGGCTGGTTCGGCCGCGGCGTCGCCGTGACCGCGGCGGTGCTGCCGGTCCTCACCGCGGCGTTCGTGGTGGTCGTCGGCGTCGGGCTCACCGTGCAGGCCGCGGTCGGCGTCTGACCGCGCGGCCACCGCTACCCTTCGGTCGTGACCGAGGGCACCCCGACGGACCCGCTCGACGCGCACCTCGTCGCGGCGTCGGAAGACCTCGCGCGGCACTCCCCCCGCACGGCGCTGCTCGCCCGCGGCGACGGCGTGGCGGTCGCGGCGGCCGGCGTCAGCGGGCAGCCGTTCAACGTCGGCTGGGTCGTCGGGCAGCCGCACGACCCGCACGCCGCGGTTGGCTGGCTGCGCGACGTGCTGGCCGGCACCGGCCGTCCGTACTCCGTGCAGGTCCCCGAGCCGTTCCTCCCTGCCGTCGCCGAGGCGCTGGCGGCGCACGGTCTCACCGCGAGCGGCCCGATGCCGGGCATGGTCAGGCCGGCGACCGAGGACGTGCCGCAACTGCCGCCCGGCCTGCGCATCGTCCGCGTCGCCGACGAGGCGGAGCTGGTCGCGCACGCGGTCGCCGTGGGCACCGGGTTCGGCGCGCCCGACCCGCGCGCCATGACCGACGTTCTCGTCCCGAGCCTGCTCGCGGACCCGTCGGTGGCAATGTTCTCCGGCTACGTCGACGGCGCGCCCGAGCCGGTCGCGACCTCCGTGTGCGCCGTCGCCGAGGGCATGGCCGGGATCTACGCCGTGACCGCGCACGAGCCCGTTCGCCGGCGCGGCATCGGCGCGGCGCTGACCTGGGCGGCGGTGGCCGCCGGGGCGCGGCTGGGTGCGCCCCTCGCCGCGCTGCAGGCCTCCGAGCTGGGCGAGCCGGTGTACCGGCGGATGGGGTTCGAGACGGTGCGCACGTACCACCGGTTCGTCGCCGGGTGACCGCGAGTTGCTGCTGACGGTCGGGGACGCCCGGGTCGCGGGGGTACCCGTGGTTCCGCCGCGAGGCGCTCGCCGAGGGGCTGCCGGAGGCCGGCGTCGGCCACGAGCACGCGGTGATTGCTCGGAGAGCGTGTGGTGGCGCTGCCACCGAAGGCTGGTCGCGGACGCCGCCGTCGTGGGACGGGGCATCGACGTCGGGCACCTATGCCGGACTGCCCAGTGACGCCGCACCGGCCGACCGAGGGCGTCGTGCGCGACGGCGCCCCGCTGCGTTACCCCGGCTGAGCCCGCTCGGCGCGCAGCGCCGCGACCCGCGCGTCGAACTCCTCTCGCGTCAGCGCGTCCACGTCCTTGCCGATCCCGGTGTCGACGACCTTGAAGAAGTACGACCGGTCCGGCACCAGCTCGCCGCTGGCGAAGTCGTAGACCAGCGCGTCGAGGCCGCCATCCGGGGTCGGGACCAGCGCGACCGGGCGGTCGTTGACGGCGTAGTACCGCGGGTACGTCACGCCTCAGACCGGGAGCACCTGGGCGCCGTCGGCGTCGACCGGCAGCGGGAGCACCGACCAGCCGCGGCCTGCGTGGAAGTCCGCGCCGCCGAACGCCAGCACCGCCGGCCCCGACCCGCTCACGACGGCGGGGATCCCCGCGTCGCGCAACGCCGCGAGCAGCGCCGCCGTCCGCGGCATCGCCTCCGCGCGGTAGCGCTGGTGCAGCCAGTCCTCCGTCGCCGCCATCAGCAGGTCAGGCCGGCGGCCGAGCGCCTCGACCAGCAACGCCGCGCGGGCGGCGTTGCGCGCCGCGTCGGCGTGCGGCACGGACTCGGGCAGCAGCTTGCGCGCCTTGGACGTGGACGACTTCGTCGTCGGCACGAACGCCACCGGCGCTAGCGACGGGTCCACCGGCAGCCGCACCGCCGACGTGGCGTCGTAGGCGACGGTCAGGCCACCGAGCAGGCAGGCGGCGACGTTGTCGGGGTGCCCCTCGATCTCCGCGCAGAGCCCGAGCACGTCGTCGTCCGGGATGCCGCCGAGCACCAGCGACCGGGCCGCGAGGACCCCAGCCACGATTGCCGCCGCCGACGAGCCGAGGCCACGGCCGTGCGGGATGCGGTTGGCGCAGACCAGCTCGATGCCGCGCGGCTGCCCGCCCATCCGGTCGAACGCCGCGCGCATCGCTCGGACGACGAGGTTGCGCTTGTCGCGCGGCACGTCGTCGGCACCCTCGCCGGCCACGTCCACGTGGACGCCGCTCTCGCCGATCCGCGCGATGACGTCGTCGTACAGGCCGAGCGCCAGCCCGAACGAGTCGAAGCCGGGGCCGAGGTTCGCCGACGTCGCCGGGACGCGCACGCGCACGGGCGCGGCGCGGAACGCGGGTCCTGGCACTCAGGCCTCCAGCGGCGGTCGGCGGAAGCGCCGCGTCGCGACGATCCAGCCGACAGCGTAGAGAAGCACCGCCGAGCCCAGTGCGAACGACACCCAGCGCGGGTCCACCCGGTCCGCCGTCACGCCCGCGACGACCTGCGACGACGCGATGACCAGCGTCGAGAGCATGTAGTCGACGGAGAACACCCGGCCGCGCACGTGGTCCGGCACGATGCGCTGCAGGCCGTACGTGGACAGGATCCAGTTGCCGCCACCGCCCATGTGCGCGACCGCCACCACGACCGCCCCGAGCCACACCCACGGCGTGAACGCGAACGCGACGTAGCCCGCGCCGAACACCACCATCCAGACGCCGAGCACGGACCAGAGGTAGCGGTCGTTCCGCGCGATCACCTGCCGCCCGAGGATCGGCCCGAGGAGCGCGCCGATGCCGCGCGCCGCGAACAGCATGCCGGTCGCGAACGCCACGTCCGCGCTGCCGTAGCCCCACACCTGCGCGACGAACATCGGGTACATCGCGATGGCGCCGTTGGCGATCGACGGCCCGATCTTGCAGCCGAGCAGGCCGATCACGCGCGGCTCGGTGCGCGCGTAGGCGAGGGTCTCGCGCAGGTCCGCGCGGACGCCGGTGCGCGGCATGTGCCTGCGGTCCTCGCCGAACGGCTTCGTCGTGCGCCACGTGTAGAGCCCGGAGAGCAGGAACGACACCCCGTCGATCGCGAAGCACCAGTACGGCCCGATCAGCGACGCGGCCACGCCGCCGAGACCTGCGCCGACGGCGAGCATCGTGCCCCACGTGGCGCCGTTGAGGACCGCGGCGGTGGGCAGGTCCTCCTCGGAGACGAGGTTCGGGATCGCGGCCGCGGCGGCCGGCGAGTAGAACGCCTTCGCGCCCGCGACGCCGGACAGCGCGACCAGCGCGATCCACGCCGTGTCCGCGCTGCGCACGAACAGCAGCAGCATGATGAGCACGCCGCACACGACGTCCGCGGCGACCATGATCTTGCGGCGGTCGAGGCGGTCCACGATCGTGCCGGCGTACGGCGACAGGAACGCGAACACCGCCGTGTCCGCCGCCAGCACGAACGCGCCCCACATGCCCGAGCCGGTCAGCTTCGGCAGCAGCGCGAGCAACGGCACCACCGCGAACCAGTCGCCGCCGAGGCTCACCAGCTCCGACACGAAGACGCGCCGGAAGTCCTTCTCGCGGCGCAGCAGGTCGACGTACTTGTTCACGCGCGGCGGCGCCTCAGGCCAGCCGCAGCGCGGCCGCCGCGCGGTCGGCGTCGACAGGGATCACGACCGGCGCGGGCGCGCCGCTGAGCGCGCAGTCGGGGTCCTTGAGGCCGTTGCCGGTCACCGTGCAGACGACGCGTGACCCGCGGGGGACGTCGCCGTTGGCCGACGACATGAGCAGGCCGGCGACGGACGCCGCCGACGCCGGCTCGACGAACACCGCCTCGCGCCGGGCGAGCAGCCGGTACGCGTCGAGGATCTGCTCGTCGGTCACCGCCTCGATCGCGCCGCCCGACTCGTCGCGGGCGAGGATCGCGGTGTCCCACGACGCGGGGTTGCCGATCCGGATGGCCGTCGCGATGGTCTCCGGGCTCGACACCGGCTGGCCGGTGACGAGCGGAGCGGCGCCCGCGGCCTGGTAGCCGCGCATGACGGGCGTCGCGGGCACGACGCCGTCGCGGGCGTACTCGCGGTAGCCCTTCCAGTAGGCGGTGATGTTGCCGGCGTTGCCGACCGGGAGGCAGTGCACGTCGGGTGCACTACCCAGCACGCCGCAGATCTCGAACGCCGCCGTCTTCTGCCCCTCGATCCGGAACGGGTTGACGGAGTTCACCAGCGTCACCGGGTAGTTCTTCGCCAGGTCGCGCGCCAGGTCGAGGCACTGGTCGAAGTTGCCGGTCACCTGCAGCAGCGTCGCGCCGTGCACCAGCGCCTGCGCCAGCTTGCCGAGCGCGATCTTGCCCTGCGGTACCAGCACCGCGCAGACCAGCCCGGCGCGGGCGGCGTAGGCGGCGGCGGACGCCGACGTGTTGCCGGTGGACGCGCAGATGACCGCCTGGCTACCCTCCGCGACGGCCTTCGTGATGGCCATCGTCATGCCGCGGTCCTTGAACGACCCGGTGGGGTTCAGCCCCTCGACCTTGAGCCAGACCTCGCACCCGGTGACCTCCGACAGGTACGGCGCCGGCACCAGCGGCGTACCGCCCTCCAGCAGCGTCACCGCCACCGTGTCCGGGTCCACCGGCAGCCGGTCCCTGTACTCCTCCACGACCCCGCGCCACGCCACGTCAGCCGCCTTCCACGCGCATCACCGACGTCACCGCGCGCACCACGTCGAGCGAGCGCAACGTCTCCACCGTCCGCCGCAGCGCCAGGTCGGTCGCCGCGTGCGTGACGAGCACCAGCGTCGCGTCGTCGCCGTGCCCCTCCTGCCGCACCGTGCCGATCGACACGTCGTTGTCCGCGAACGCCGTCGCCACCGCCGCGAGCACACCGGCCTTGTCCGCGACGTCGAGGTTCACGTGGTAGCGCGTGACGACCTCGTCCATCGACAGCGCGGGCAACGACGCGTACGACGACTCGCCGACGCCGCGCGAGCCGGAGGTGAGATTGCGCGCGACCGCGACCACGTCGCCAAGCACCGCGCTCGCGGTCGGCCCGCCGCCTGCGCCGCGACCGTAGAACATCAGCTGCCCAACGGAGTCGCCCTCGACGAACACCGCGTTGTACGCCTCGCGCACGCTCGCCAGCGGGTGCTGCAACGGGATCATCGCCGGGTGCACGCGCACCGAGACTCCTGACCCGGCCCGCTCGCAGATGGCGAGCAGCTTCACCACCCGGCCCATCGCCTTCGCGCTCGCGATGTCGGCGGCGGTGACGTCCACGATGCCCTCGCGGTGCACGTCCTCGACCGTCACCCGCGAGTGGAACGCGATCGACGCGAGGATCGCCGCCTTCTGCGCCGCGTCGAACCCCTCGACGTCGGCGCTCGGGTCGGCCTCGGCGTAGCCGAGCGCGGTGGCCTCGTCCAGCGCCTCCGCGAAGCCGGCGCCGGTCTCGTCCATGCGGGTGAGGATGAAGTTCGTGGTGCCGTTGACGATGCCGAGGACGCGCGAGATGCGTTCGCCGGCGAGCGACTCCTTCAACGGCCGCAGCAGCGGGATGCCGCCCGCGACGCTCGCCTCGAAGTAGAGGTCGACACCGGCCGCGGCGGCCGCGTCGTGCACGGTCGCGCCGTCGCTGGCGAGCAGCGCCTTGTTCGCGGTGACCACCGGCTTGCCGCGCTCGAACGCCGCGAGCAACAGCGAGCGGGCCGGCTCGATGCCGCCGATGACCTCGACCACGATGTCCACGTCGTCGCGGGTGACGAGCGCATGCGCGTCGGTCGTGAACAGGTCCGGGTCCACGTCGACGTCGCGGCGCAGGCCGGGCCGGCGCACCGCGATCCCGGCGATCTCCAACGGCACGCCGACGCGGTGCGCGAGGTCGTGCGACTGGTCGCGCACCATGCGCACCAGCGACGACCCGACGACGCCGCAGCCGAGCAGCGCGACCCGCAGCGGCCGGCTCACCCGGGGGCCCCCGCGGGCGCGCGCAGCGCGGTCGTGGGGTGTGGTCATTGCCGGTCCTTCAGCACGGCGCGCTTCAGCGAACGCGACAGCAGCCGGCCGGCGACGATCGACGCGGCCACCGCGACCGCGGCGAACAGCGCCCAGACGGCCAGCGCGGCCGGCCGCTTCTCCGGCGCGAACAGCAGCGCGACCAGCCACGCGAGCAGGCCCGCGACAGCGGCGTTGCGGCGGCTCATTGGTCCACCATCCGCGTGTCTACGGTGATCAGCGGCGTGGACGTCTGAGGCTTCTGTTCGAATCGTCGGCTACCGGCACGCCACCGCCTGAGTCGCTTGTCCTTCGAGGACCAGCGTGAGATCTGCGGGGCCCGC
>DATLNJ010000012.1:0-54623 GCA_035536815.1 Frankiaceae bacterium | reverse complement strand
GAGCACGGAATGGCCCGCGTCGACGAGACGGTGCAACGCCTGCACGACGAGCGTCACGTCGGCGGGATGGAGCCCCGTCGTGGGCTCGTCGAGCAGGTACAGGTGACCCCGCGCGGCGGGAGCCTCGGCCAGGTGGCCGGCGATCTTCAATCGCTGCGCCTCGCCGCCGGACAGGGTGGGCGCCGGCTGCCCGAGGCGGACATACCCGAGGCCGACGTCGACCAGCGTGCGCAGGTGCCGGGCGATGGCCGGGATCGGCGCGAAGAAGTCGACCGCCTCCTCGATCGGCATGTCGAGGATCTCGGCGATGGTGCGGCCCTTGTAGTGCACCTCGAGCGTCTCGCGGTTGTAGCGGGCGCCGTGGCAGACCTCGCACGGGACGTAGACGTCGGGGAGGAAGTTCATCTCGATCTTGATGGTGCCGTCGCCCGCGCAGAACTCGCAGCGCCCGCCCTTGACGTTGAACGAGAACCGGCCCTGCTGGTACCCGCGCACCTTCGCCTCGGTCGTCTCGGCGAACAGCTTGCGAACGTGGTCGAAAACCTTGGTGTACGTCGCGGGGTTGCTCCGCGGGGTACGGCCGATCGGCGACTGGTCAACGGTGACGACCTTGTCGAGGTGCTCGATGCCGGTGACCCGCTTGTGCCGGCCGGGGACGTGCCGCGCGCCGTTGATCTTGTTGGCGAGGACGGCCGAGAGGATGTCGTTGACCAGCGTGGACTTACCAGATCCGGAGACCCCGGTGACGGCGACGAAGCAACCGAGCGGGAACGACACCGTCACGTCGCGCAGGTTGTGCTCGCGCGCGGCCTCGACCGTCAGGTAGCGGTCGCCCGGTAGCCGGCGGATGTCGGGCACCGGGATCGAACGGCGCCCCGACAGGTACGCGCCGGTGATCGACTCCTCGCACTCCAGCAGCCCGTCGCGCGGGCCGGAGTAGACGACGGTGCCGCCGTGCTCGCCGGCTCCGGGGCCGATGTCGACCACCCAGTCGGAGTGCTTGATGGTGTCCTCGTCGTGCTCGACGACGATGAGCGTGTTGCCGAGGTTGCGGAGGCGTTCGAGCGTGTCGATGAGCCGGCGGTTGTCCCGCTGGTGCAGGCCGATCGACGGCTCGTCCAGGACGTAGAGGACGCCGACCAGGCCGGAGCCGATCTGCGTCGCGAGCCGGATGCGCTGCGCCTCGCCGCCGGCCAGCGTCGCGGCCGGCCGGTCCAGCGACAGGTAGTCGAGGCCGACGTCGAGCAGGAAGCCGAGGCGGGCGTTGACCTCCTTGAGCACCCGCTCGGCGATCATCGACTCGCGCGCGTTGAGGTCGAGCTCGAGCAGGAACTTCGCGCAGTCCGCGATCGACAGCGCCGCGACCGCCGCGATGGTCTTGCCGCCGAGGGTCACCGCCAACGACTCCGGCTTGAGCCGGGCGCCGTCGCACGCGGGGCACGGCACGTCGCGCATGTACCCCTCGTAGCGTTCCCGGCTGGTGTCCGTCTCGGCCTCGGTGTGGCGGCGTTCCAGGAACGGGATCACGCCCTCGAACGCCGTGTAGTAGCTGCGCTCGCGGCCGTACCGGTTGCGGTAGCGGACGTGCACCTGCTTGTCGCTGCCGTGCAGGACGGCGTCCTGCGCCTTCTTCGGCAGCCGGTGCCAGGGGGCGTCCATCCGGAACCCGACCTGGTCGCCGAGCGCCTTGAGCAGCCGGCCGAAGTACTCGTAGTGGTGGCCGGTCCCCCACGGCGCGATGGCGCCCTCGGCGAGCGACAGGTCCGGGTCGGGCACGACCAGCTCGGGGTCCACGACCTTGCGGGTGCCGAGGCCGGTGCAGGTGGCGCAGGCGCCGTACGGCGAGTTGAAGGAGAACGACCGCGGCTCCAGCTCCTGGAAGTCGAGGTCGCAGAACAGGCAGGCGAGGTGCTCGGAGTACGTGCGCTCGCGGGCCGGGTCGTCCTCGTCGAGGTCGACGAACTCCAGCGTGACCATGCCCTCACCGAGCTTGAGCGCGGTCTCCACGGAGTCGGTGAGCCGGCGCTTCGCCGACTCCTTGACGGTGAGCCGGTCCACGACGACGTCGATCGTGTGCTTCTCGTACTTCTTCAGCTTGGGTGGCTCGGCCAGCGGCGCGACGACGCCGTCCACGCGGACCCGGCTGAACCCCTTCGTCAGCAGGTCGGAGAACAGCTCGGTGTACTCGCCCTTGCGGCCGCGGATCACCGGCGCGAGGACCTGGAACTTGGTGCCCTCGGCCATCTCCAGCACGCGGTCCACGATCTGCTGCGGCGTCTGCCGGGCGACCGGGCGGCCGCAGCTCGGGCAGTGCGGGCGGCCGGCCCGCGCGAACAGCAGGCGCAGGTAGTCGTAGACCTCGGTGATCGTGCCGACGGTGGAGCGAGGGTTGCGGCTGGTGGACTTCTGGTCGATCGAGACGGCGGGTGACAGCCCCTCGATGAAGTCCACGTCCGGCTTGTCCATCTGGCCGAGGAACTGGCGCGCGTACGCGCTCAGCGACTCGACGTACCGCCGCTGGCCCTCGGCGAAGATCGTGTCGAACGCCAGGCTCGACTTGCCGGACCCGGACAGGCCGGTGAACACGACGAGCGCGTCGCGCGGCAGGTCGATCGAGACGTTGCGCAGGTTGTGCTCGCGCGCGCCTCTGACGACGAGTCGGTCTGCCATGAGCTCCGATGTCCTACCTGTCGAGTGCCGGGCCGGACGCACCAGGCGGGGAAGCCGCGTCGGCGGGTCCAGCGTAACGAGGGGGTGTGACAAGTTTCGCGGCGGGCGGGCGCGGGCGCGCGGCGACCGCCGGTGCCCCGGCCTGTGGACAGGAACCTGTCGCCCCCCTCCTATACAGTCGCTCCTGCGCCGGGGCTATTCCCCCGCGACGACCCGCTCGCCGACACCGAAGGGACGCAGCGTCCATGCGTCACGGCACGTCCTCCCCCGCCCGCGCGATCGCCGCGGTGACCTTCGCGCTCACGGTCGCGCCGCTCGCGGCGACGGCGTCGTTCGCCGGCACCACGCAGGCCGGCGGGACCGAGGTCCTCGGCACGAAGACGAACAAGTTCGACCCCGTGGACGTGACCGCGAAGCCCGACGCCAAGGGCAACATCACGATCACGCTCACGTCGGAGGCCGGCGGCGCGCCGCACACCTGGGAGAACAAGCAGCTCGGGATCGACTCCGGCATCGTCAACGCCGGCCAGTCGAAGACGTTCTCGTTCAAGGCGCCGCCCGCCGGCAAGCACAAGATCATCTGCATCCTGCACGAGAGCGTCAACATGGTCGGCAGCCTCACGGTCGAGGGCGCCGGCGGGGACGACGCCGAGAACAGCCCCACCGCGGCGCCGTCGTCGCTGCCCCCGGCCAGCGGGTCCGCGTCGGCCGGCGCGGGCGGCGGTCAGGGGGTGAACGCCCCCACGCAGGGCGCCCACGAGGAGGGCGAGGAGGGCGAGCACGTCATCCCCGGCGTCGCCGGCAACCCGCAGCTCAAGGAGATCGAGGAGCGCCGCGCGGCCGAGGAGGGCGCCGTGAGCGGCTTCAAGTTCTTCACGTTCGTGTGCATCGCGTTCCTGTTCATCCTCGGCGCGGCGATCCTGTTCTCGACGCGGCCGCGGCGCGCCGGACGGTGACGTACACCGGCGACGTCACGGTCGGCGGCCCCGCCGACGTCCGTGAGCTGCCGGGCCTGCGGGTGACCAAGCTCGCCGTGGGGCCGTTCGACAACAACGTGTACCTGCTGCGCTGCGCGGCCACCGGCACGACCGTGCTGGTGGACGGCGCGAACGAGGCGCCGCGCATCCTGGAGCACCTCGGCGGCGACCCGCTCGACGTGATCGTGCAGACGCACGGGCACTTCGACCACGTGCAGGCGATCGCCGAGCTGCGCGCCGCGACCGGAGCGCGGCTGCTCTGCCACGCGGGCGACGCCGGGATGATGCCGGAGGGGCAGCAGCCTGAGCTGGTCGAGGACGGCGCCGAGATCCCGGTCGGCTCGGCCGCCGTGCGGGCGATCCACCTCGCCGGCCACACGCCCGGCGGGCTGGCGCTGCTGTACACGGGCGACACGGAGCGGCCGCACCTGTTCACCGGCGACTCGCTGTTCCCCGGCGGGGTCGGCAACACGCAGCAGGACGCCGACCGGTTCGCGTCGCTGCTCGGGGACGTGGAGCGCAAGCTGTTCGACTCGCTACCGGACGAGACGTGGGTCTACCCGGGGCACGGCAAGGACACGACGCTGGGCGCGGAACGCCCCTCGCTGCCGGAGTGGCGCGCCCGCGGCTGGTAGCCGTTCGCCGCTACGGCAGCTGGGGTACGCCGTTCTCCAACGGCCAGCCGGGGTTGTAGGCGACCTCCCAGGCGTTCCCGTCAGGGTCGGCGAAGTAGCCGGAGTAGCCGCCCCACTCGGCGCGGGTGCCTGGCTTGCGGATCGTCGCGCCCGCCGTCTCGGCCGCGGCCAGCACCCGGTCGACCTCGGCCTCCGACTCGACGTTGATCGCGATCGCGACGCCGCGGAAGGCACCGGGCTCGCCGCCGCCCACGTTCATGTCGGTGGCCAGCTCGGCCGCGCTCCACACGGCGATCACGGCGCCGTTCGTCGGGAAGAACGCCACCACGCCGGGGACCGACGCCGCCGACCGGGTCCAGCCGAGGCGTTCGTAGAACGCGGCGGCCCGGTCGACGTCGCCGACCCCGAGCGTGACGAGGCTGGTGCGGGCAGGGACGGTCAAGGGCGCGGCGCCGGCACGTTGTCGGAGTCGTCCATCGGCCGATCGTCGGCCAGCTCCTCGAGCTCACCCGGCTTGGTGGACGCGAGGCTGGCCCAGATCGAGACGCCGAGGATCACGGCGATGACGACCAGCGGCAGCCAGCCCGGCGGGTGCCACTTCGAGCTGAGCAGCATCTTCACGCCGACGAACGCGAGCACCGCGGCGAGGCCGAGCTTGAGGTACGTGAACCGGTCCATCAGGTCGGCGAGCAGGAAGTACAGCGCCCGCAGGCCGAGGATCGCGAACGCGTTCGAGGTGAAGACGAGGAAGGGGTCGTCGGTCACGGCGAAGACGGCCGGGATCGAGTCGACAGCGAAGATGATGTCCGTCGTCTCGACGGCGACGAGCACGGCCAGCAGCGGCGTGGCGAACCGGCGGCCGGCCTCCCGGATGAAGAACCGCTGGCCGTGGTACTCGGTGGTGATCGGGATCAGCTTGCGCATCACCTTGATCACCGGGTTCCGGCCGGGATCGACGTGGTCCTCCTTGGACATCGCCATCCGGATGCCGGTGACGACGAGGAACCCGCCGAAGACGTAGATCATCCAGTGGAAGTTCTCGAGCAGCGCGGCGCCGAGCGCGATGAAGATCGCGCGGAACACCAGCGCGCCGACGACGCCCCAGAACAGGACCCGGTGCTGGAGGGCGGCGGGCACCGCGAAGTACGTGAACAGCAGCGCGAAGACGAAGATGTTGTCGACCGAGAGGCTCTTCTCGACCAGGTAGCCGGTGTAGTACTCACCCGCCGACTGCCCGCCTTCGGCGACCCACACGATGATGCCGAAGAGCAGACCGATCGTGACCCAGACCGCGCTCGAGTACGCAGCTTCGCGGATCGTGACCGCGTGCGCGTCCTTGTGCACGACCAGCAGGTCGATCAGCAGCATGACGAGGATCGCGGCGGTGACGGCGAACCACGCCCACAGCGGTGTGCCACCCAGCAAAGCAAGTTCCCTTCGGCTCGTTACCGGCCGAAGGTCTCTCCCACCCGGCCGCGCGCGAACGCCGTGACCGGGCCGACGGCACCGGGCGAAACGCCGTGCTGACGATGCCGTCGCGGGTGGGGATACTCCCCTTCGCGTGCGTTCACCCTACCCGAGCGACGGGTGCCGAAGCGCGTTGGCGGCGCCGGGCGCCGCGCGGGCTCCGTCGCGCCGTCAGCCCTCGTCGCCCTCGAAGTCCCCGTAGTCGTACGCCGGGGCAGGCGGCGGCTCGGAGGCGGTCGGCGTGGGCTCGGCCCCGCTCTCGGTCGCCGTCGGCGACTCGGTCGGTGCCGGCGACTCGGTCGGTGACGGGGTCTCGGACGGCGTCAGCGTGGGCGTCGGGACCAGCGTGGTCGGCGACGCCGTCGGCGACGGTGACGCGGGCGGGGACCCGAAGTTCGTGTAGACGCCGATCCGCCGGTCCGCGAACCACGCGAGCCGCGTCGCGTCGTCCACGGTATGGACGTACGTGACCGCCCCCGTCGCGCGCAGGCCGGAGATCAGCTTTGCGTCGTAGCGGCGGTGGTCGCTGTTGTTCTCGGCGAGGGTGCGGGTGAAGTCGCGTTGCCCGTGCCACATCATCACGGCGGGTACCCGGTCCCTGCGCACCCACTTGAGCAGCTCGGGGTCGTCCATCCGGTTGTTCCACTGCGTGCGATACAGCGCGACGATGTAGTTCTGCAGGGGGTAGACGCGGCGCATCGCGACCAGCATCGCCGGGTCGGCGACGTGCGGGATGAGCCGGTCCATCAGCGCCGGGTCGCCGTTGGTGAGCCGGACGTACTTCTCCAGCGCGCGCGGCGCCTCGACCTTGAAGTCGAGGATGAAGTAGGTGTCCGGGTGCTGCTTCATCAGCGCGACCAGGTCCTCGGCGCGCAGGCTGCTGAACCGGCCGTGCCACTTCGCGCCCTGGACGTCGTTCCACGTCAGGTCGGAGAACCGGCGGGAGAAGCCGTAGTGCCGTTCGGTGCCGTCGTGCGCGACGAAGACCGTGCCGTCGCGCAGGATCACCTGGTCGGCCTCGAAGACGCGGAAGCCGCGGGCGTAGTTGTCGTGGAACGCGTCGACGCTGTTCGTGTACCGCTGACCCGCGATCCCGCCCATGGCGTGGGCGATGTAGCCGTAGGTGCCGAACTGGTTGCGCATCAGGTCGGGGCGCAGCGCGGGCGAGCGGGTGAAGCCGATGTCGACGGTGGTGTAGCGGTTGACGAACGTGCGGCCGATGCTCGACGAGATGACGTCGCGCTTGTTGCCGGGGTGGTACCAGAGGACGTCGTCGAGGTTGCCGCCGTTGAAGTCGCCCGCGATCGGGAGGTACCCGGCGCCGGCGCTGCGGGAGAGCATGTCGAACCCGCGCGCCGCGCGGCCGTAGTGCACGGCGTCCGCACCGCCGGTGTCGTAGACGAACACGTCGCGGCGGCCGTCGCCGTCGTAGTCGGCGGCCACCGGGACGCCGACCTGAGGCACCGAGACGTTCACGCCGGCGAAGCGGCGGGCCGCGCTGCCGTACCAGAGCGCGTCGAACTTGTCGCCGGACCCGAACCACAGGACGTCGCGGGCGCGGTCGCCGTCGAAGTCGCCGACCACGGGCTCGTAGTAGCCGCCGACCTTGGCCGCGCGGGACGTGAAGTCGCCGCCGCGGCCGCCGTACCAGACGACGTCGTACGCCTTGCCGGGGCCGTACCAGAAGACGTCGGCGCGCCGGTCCGCGTCGAAGTCACCGATGATCGGCCGGTACGCGCCGCCGACGGCGGTCGCGACACCGCGGAACCGGCCGCCGTCGCCGGCCAGCCAGAGCACGTCGCGGCCCGCGCCGGGGCCGTACCAGAGGATGTCGGTGCGGCCGTTGCCGTCGAAGTCACCGGGCAGCGGCTCGTACGAGCCGGTGACGGTGACCGACCGGCTGCTGAAGTTGCCCGCCGCGCCGCCGAACCAGACCTGGTCGCCGGCGTCGCCCGCGGCGTACCAGAAGACGTCGGCCCGGCGGTCGCCGTTGAAGTCGCCGACGATCGGGTGGAACGTGCCGCGCACCGTGATCGGGACGCCGTGGAACTGCCCGCCGGGCCGGCCGAGCCACAGGTGGTCCGGCAGGTCGCCGGGGCCGTAGAAGAAGACGTCAGAACGGGCATCGCCGTCGAAGTCGGCGACGAGCGGCGTCAGGCCGGTCGCGACGCCCCGCAGCGCGGCGGGGACGGCGGCGGACTCGACGACGGCGGCGTACGGCGACACGGTCGCGCCGCGCGCCGTCGCGGCGGCCTGCGGCTGCGACCCGGGCGCGGTCGCGGCGACCGCAACGGTCGCCAGAACCGCTGTCGCCACGAGCGCGGCGACAGCAGGCACCCGGACGACGCGCACGGACAAACCCCCACGGACTGGTACCTACACGGAGAAAGCGATGCTACGGGCTTCGGCGCAACTGCGGCCCGGCTAGAGCCCGGCGGGCCGATGCTCGCGCACCGGTCCTCCGGGGGGCATCTTCGACGGGCCCGCTGCCCGATCCTTCCGGCCGCGGGTAACGGAGGCCGCGACGCGGCCGGGCGGGGCCGGGCGGGGCCGATCGGACGCGCGGAGGCACACGAGGGGCGACGCCGGCCGGCGCGGGGCTCGCTCACATCCTCACTGTCAGCCGACGCCGGCCGCCTCCATCGCGCGCAGCTCCTTCTTGAGCTCGTTGATCTCGTCGCGGAGCCGGGCCGCCACCTCGAACTGCAGCGCGGCGGCCGCCTCGAGCATCTCGTCGGTGAGCTGCTGGATCAGCAAGGCCAGGTCGCCGCGCGGCATGCCTGCCAGGTCCTTGGCGTGCCGGCCGGCCCCGGCGCCGCGCGCGCCGCCCGGCGTCGGCGTCCTGCCTCTGGACGCGCCGCGCGCCCGGCCGACCGCCGAGCCGCCGGCGGCGTCGTCGCCGGACCCCCGCAGTTCGTCCATGATGTCCGCGATCCGCTTGCGCAGCGGCGTCGGGTCGATGCCGTGCGCCTCGTTGTAGGCGATCTGCTTGGCGCGGCGGCGGTTGGTCTCCTCGATCGCCTTGGCCATCGAGTCGGTGATCTGGTCGGCGTACATGTGGACCTGGCCGGAGACGTTACGGGCGGCCCGGCCGATGGTCTGGATCAACGACGTGCCGGACCGGAGGAAGCCCTCCTTGTCGGCGTCGAGGATCGCCACCAGCGACACCTCGGGCAGGTCGAGGCCCTCGCGGAGCAGGTTGATGCCGACGAGGACGTCGAACTCGCCGAGCCGCAGCTCTCTGAGCAGCTCGATCCGGCGCAGCGTGTCGACCTCGGAGTGGAGGTACCGGACCCGGATGCCGAGCTCCAGCAGGTAGTCGGTGAGGTCCTCGGCCATCTTCTTGGTCAGCGTCGTGACCAGCACCCGCTCGTCGCGGTCCGCGCGCAGCCTGATCTCGTGGATCAGGTCGTCGATCTGACCCTGCGTCGGCTTGACCACCACCTCGGGATCGATCAGCCCGGTGGGCCGGATGATCTGCTCGACGGGCGCGCCCTCGGCCCGGCGCAGCTCGTACGGCCCCGGCGTCGCGGACAGGTACACGACCTGCCCGATCCGCTCGGTGAACTCCTCGAACTTCAGCGGCCGGTTGTCCATCGCCGAGGGCAGCCGGAAGCCGTGGTCGACGAGCGTCCGCTTGCGGCTCATGTCGCCCTCGTACATGCCGCCCACCTGCGGCACGGTGACGTGCGACTCGTCGATGACGAGCAGGAAGTCCTCGGGGAAGTAGTCGAGCAAGGTGTGCGGCGCGGTGCCGGGCGCGCGGTTGTCGATGTGCCGCGAGTAGTTCTCGATGCCGGAGCAGAAGCCGACCTGGCGCATCATCTCGATGTCGTACGTCGTCCGCATGCGCAGCCGCTGCGCCTCCAGCAGCTTCCCCTGCTGCTCCATCTCGGCCAGCCGCTGCTCCAGCTCGGCCTCGATGCCGCGGATGGCGCGTTCCATCCGCTCGGGGCCGGCGACGTAGTGGGTGGCGGGGAAGACCATGACCTCGCGGTCCTCGGTCATCACCTCGCCGGTCACCGGGTGCAGCGTGTAGAGCCGCTCGATCTCGTCGCCGAACATCTCGATCCGGACGGCGTGCTCCTGGTAGACCGGGAACACCTCGACCGTGTCGCCGCGGACGCGGAACGTGCCGCGGGTGAACGCCAGGTCGTTGCGGTTGTACTGGACGTCCACGAACCGCCGCAGCAGCGTGTCGCGGTCGATCTCCTGCCCGACCTCGAGCTTGACCATCCGGTCGACGTACTCCTGCGGCGTGCCGAGACCGTAGATGCAGGAGACGGACGCGACCACGACGACGTCACGCCGGGTCAGCAACGACATCGTGGCGGAGTGCCGCAGGCGCTCGACCTCCTCGTTGATCGAGGAGTCCTTCTCGATGTAGGTGTCGGTCTGCGGGACGTACGCCTCGGGCTGGTAGTAGTCGTAGTACGACACGAAGTACTCGACGGCATTGTGCGGCAGCAGCTCGCGGAACTCGTTGGCGAGCTGGGCGGCGAGCGTCTTGTTCGGCGCGAGGACGAGCGTCGGGCGTTGCAGCCGCTCGATCAGCCACGCGGTGGTGGCCGACTTGCCGGTGCCGGTGGCGCCGAGCAGCACGACGTTCTGCTCGGCGGCCCCGATCCGGCGCTCCAGCTCGTCGATGGCCGCCGGCTGGTCGCCGGACGGCTGGAAGTCGCTGACGACCTTGAACGGCGCCCGCTTGCGTACGAGATCGGTGACTGGCCTCACCCCACCCACTCTAGGCAGGGGATGTGACAAAAACAGCGCGGGGGCGGCCGAGGGACGGCCACCCCCGCGCCGCGAGGAGGAGAGAGGTGCGCTACTTGACCGAGGGCGCCTTCGGGTACATGCGCTCGGCCTGGTCCAGCGCCTGCCACTGCCCCTTGGACGCGAACTGCCACACCCAGAGGCTGGCGGCCGGCGCGCCCATCGAGCGGGACGTCTTGAGGAACGCGTCGACCTGCGCCTTCGACGGCGGGCCCCACTTCAGGCCGGGGACGTCGATGCGCGGGTCGTACGCCTGCCCGATCGGCATGACCGGCTTGCCGTACTTCTTGAGCCGCTGCATGGTCTGCCGGGCGACGGTCGCCGGGTCGCGGTTGACCCAGTACGCCATCGGCGCGAGCGCGTCGGAGTACTTCGCCACGCCGCCGAACGGGTACCGGCCGAGCCGCTTCTCGGACGGCCACGGCGTGACGCCGATGATCGCGATGTCGTCCGGGAGCAGCTTGCGCAGGGTCTTCATGTACGTGTCCACGCGCTGGTTGGTGAGGATCGTCCCCTCGGAGGACGTCTCGATGTCCGGGGCGACGGCGGCGACCCGCGGGGCGCCCGCGACGCGGAACTTCGCGGCGGCGGCGAGCCGGTGCGCGTCGGCGACCGGGTTCTTGAGCTGCGGGAAGTCCCAGGCGATGACCTTGATGTCGGTGCCCTTGGTGGCCGGGAGCAGCTCGCGGAGCATCGGGCCGCCGTCGAACCCGCCCTTGCGGGTGCCGGTGCGCACGTAGAGGTGCGTGAGGCCGGTCTCCTGCGCGCGGGCGACGATCCGGCGGGCGCTGCCGCCCTCGGTCTCCTTCCACATGTACGTCCACATCCCGGTGCCGTGCGGGATGTAGCGCGCGGCCTTGCCGGTCTTCTTGACGGCCGGCTGCTTCGCCTTGCCCACCGGCGCCGGCGCGGGGCGCACGGTGGCCAGCGGCAGCGGCGACGCGGTCGCGCCCGGCTGGGCCAGCCCGTCGAGCGGGAGCACGGTGCCGTACGACGCCGCGAGGTCGAGCGCGCCCGGCAGCGGCGACGCGACCGGCGCCACCGGACGGGTCGGGGCGCTGAGCGCGACGGTGAGGCCGACCTGCAGCGTGGCGACGATCACCAGGGCCTGCGCGCGGAGCGCGGCCGACGTGAAGAGCATGGGCGGGATGGCGCGGGGGCGGTGAGTCGGCATACGGGAACGCAACCTTCCAAGGGAGGTTTTGCCAGGAGTCCCTGGGGGTACGTGCAAGGTGCTGCGGCTAGACCGTACGACGCCCCGTGCCCCGATCCGGACCGATTTGGGCCCTGGATGGGCTTCGTCAGCAGACTGTGGCGGGAGCGTCAGGGCCGTTCGGTCAGAACTTCCCAAAGTGCCGCCACCCGCTCCTCGAGCTCGGCGAGCGAGCCGTCGTTGCGGATGACATGGTGAGCCGCCACGAGCCTTTGCTCGCGGCTTGCCTGGGCGTTGATCCGCGCCTCGGCGTCCTCGGTAGACATGCCCCGGCGCGCGACGAGCCGCGCCAGCTGGGTCTCTCGTGGGGTGTCCACCACGACAACGACGTCGAACGCCCCGGACATTCCGGCCTCGACGAGCAGCGGTACGTCGTGCACGACGACCGCGTCCGCCGGCGCCCCCGCCACCCGCTCGGCGGCGGCCGCGCCGACGAGCGGGTGCACGATCGCGTTGAGCCGCTCGCGCGCCGTCGCGTCGGTGAACACCAGCGCCGCGAGCCGCTCCCGGTCGAGCGTTCCGTCCGGCCGGAGGTACTCCTCGCCGAACGCCGCCACCACGGCCGCCAGCCCCGGCGTCCCCGGGGCGACCACCTCGCGGGCCAGCCGGTCGGAGTCCACGACGACGGCGCCCCGCTCGGCGAGCAGCCGGGCCACCTCGCTCTTGCCGGACCCGATGCCTCCGGTGAGGCCGACGCGCAGCACCGGTCAGTCCCCCCTGTTCGCGGCGGCGGACTCGGCGTAGATGCGGCGGACGACGTCCTCGATGTCCGGCTCCGCCACCGCCATGTCGACCACGCCGGCGACCGCGCTGATCTGCTCGATCAGCCGGGCCGGCGTCGTCTCGCCCCGGCGGAACGCGATGTGCTGCCGCACGCCGTCCACCGCCACGGTCTCCGCGTCGTCGAGCCGTAACGGCGGGTGCTCGCGGTCGAGGTCCACCACGAGCGTCCGGCGAGCGCCGTAGCGGTCCTTGACGTCGGACACGGTGCCGTCGCAGATCACCCGGCCGGCGTCGATGATCACCACGCGGGTGCAGAGGCGTTCGACGTCGGCGAGGTCGTGCGTCGTGAGCAGGATGGTCACGCCACGCTCCCTGTTGCGCCCCGCCAGGAACTCCCTGACCCGGGCCTTGCTGACGACGTCGAGGCCGATGGTCGGCTCGTCCAGGTAAACGATCCGCGGCGCGTGCAGTAACGCCGCCGCGAGGTCGCCCCTCATCCGCTGTCCCAGCGAGAGCTGGCGCACCGGCGTCGCCCGCAGGTCGCCGAGGTCGAGCAGCTCGACCAGCTCGGCCAGGTCGCGGCGGTGCCGGTCGGCCGGGATCCGGTAGACGTGCCGGAGCAGGTCGAACGACTCCCCCAGCGGCAGGTCCCACCACAGCTGCGTCCGGTGCCCGAAGACGACGCCGATCGACTGCGCCAGCCGCACGCGGTCGCGGGTGGGCTCGAGCCCGGCGACGGTGACCCGGCCGCGGGTCGGCGTGAGGATGCCGGTCAGCATCTTGACGGTGGTGGACTTCCCGGCGCCGTTCGGGCCCAGGTAGCCGCACACCTCGCCCTCGCGCACGTCGAGGTCGAGATCGTCCACCGCGCGGACCGTCGTCCGGACGCGGCGCAGCCGCCCGGCCCGCTTGGTCACGGAAAACTCCTTGGTCACCCCGCGCAGCTCGACGATCGCCACGGTCAGCTCCCCGTGCTCCGGTAGTGGCGTACGCCCGCCCGCCACACCAGCATGGCGACCGCGGCCGACGCGGCGGCGACGACCGGCGACAGCAGCGCCGCCTCCCGTGGCAGCCCGGCGGGCGACGGCTTCTCCAGCACCCATGCCACGGGCAGGAACACCGCGAACGCCACCGGGAGCACGTAGACGACGAACCGGCGCAGCCAGGTGCCGTAGATGTCGAGCGGCTGCTGGGCGAGGAAGCCGCCGCCGTAGGTGAACGCGTTGCCGAACTCCCGCGAGTCCACGACCCAGAACGCGAACGCCGACGTCGCGACGAAGATCGCCGAGAAGATCGTGAAGCCGGTGACCAGGCCGAGCGCCGTGACAACGACCCGGCCAGGGGTCCACCGGACGACGCCGCTCGCGGCGACGCCGGCCAGCAGGGCGGCGCAGAACGCCACCCTGGCCACCCGCCGCAGCGCGAACGCGTCCGCGCAGACGTGCACCAGCGAGTTCACCGGCCGGAGCAGGAACCCGTCGAACGACCCGTCCCTGATCCGGTCCGACACGGTGTCGACGCAGCCGACGAGGGCGTCGCCCGTGGTGAACGCGACGACGGTGACGGCGTAGAGGAACAGCACCTCGCCGCGCGACCAGCCGGCCAGCTCCGGCGTGTTCGTGAACACGAGCAGCAGCGCGGCCAGCTCGATGGCCGGCGCCAGGATCGCCGCGACCGAGAGCATCGTGAACGACGCGCGGTACTGCAGCTGTGACCGCGCCCGCGCGCCGGCCAGCCGCCGCCACAGGCCGAGCGAGTGCCGTAGCTCACCCACCCTGGACCACCACCTTGCGGGTCGCGCGGGCCAGCACCGCGCGGCCGGCCAGCGCCAGCGCGATCGCCCACGCGGCCTGGGTGGCGAGGACGCCCGTGACGCCACCCGTGGTGCGGTGCGCGCCGAGCGCCAGCTCGACCGGCAGCTGCAACGTCGCCGCCCACGGCAGCGCGCGCACGACGCCGTCCAGCGGATGCGGGAAGTAGTTGAGCGGCAGCGCGAGCCCGGACAGCAGCATGCCCATCAGCACGGCGAACGCGCCGACGCCGACGTAGTCCAGCAGCCAGAACACGGTGAGGTTGACGAGGAAAATCAACCCGATCGCCACCGCGACGCCGAGCAGGATGCTCGCCGCGACCGCGGGGGCGAGCACCACGGGTGCCAGGACGATGTCGAACACGAGCGACGCCACGAGCAGCGGCACCGCGCCGCGGAACAGCAGCAGGTACGCGGAGCGGCCGGCGTTGACGGCGTACTCGTACGCCTGCAGGTCCACCGGGCGGTAGAGGTCGACGACGACCGCGCCGGTCTTGATCCGCTCGCCGAGGTCCCAGTTGCCGAACGCCCACATGGCGCCGATCAGCCCCTGCGTGACGAACACGAACGTCACGGCCTGCCGCGGGTCGAACCCGCCCGCGTCCGGGCGGTGCTCGTGGACCTCGAGGAGCACGTAGGCGCGGACGAAGCCGAAGAACGTGTTCGTGAACAGGCCGGCCGCGGCGGCGACGGCGTAGGCCGACTGCCGCGCGAACGCCCGCCGCGCGATCTCCCACCACAGCCGCATTCGGGAGATTGTGGCAGCGCGCGGCCCTGGCGACCCGCCCGTTTGCCAGGTGTCAGCGCATCCAGGTGGCGCCCTCGCCGGGGAAGGTCACCCCGAGCGCAACCGGGTTGCGCCCCGTGCGCGGAGATGGCGCGAAGCGCGACCGGGTCGCGCTCGTGACGGTGCCGCGCAGGGGGCGGAAACGCCGGAAGGCCCCCGCGCGGAGCGGGGGCCTTCCGGGATACCTGCTGGGTGCGCGCTACTCCGCGGCCGGGTCCGAAGTGGGCTCGGCGCCCTCGTCGGCGGCGGGGGCCTCGGCCGGAACGTCCGCCGGAGCCTCCGCCGAGGCCTCCGCCGGGGCCTCCGCCGGGGCCTCGTCGCCGCCGCCGGCGAGCTGCTGGCGCAGCGCCGCCAGCTCGTCGTTGGCCGCCAGCGTGCCGGCGCCCTCCTCCGGGGTCTCCGAGGAGTACGACGTGGTCGAGCCCGCGGCCTCGGCCGCCGCCGCCTGCTCGGCGAGCGCGGCCTGCTGGGTTTCCCAGCGAGCGTGCGCCTCGGCGTACTGCCGCTCCCACAAGTCGCGCTCGGCCTCGAAGCCGGGCTTCCACTCTCCGGTCTCGACGTCGAAGCCCTCGGGGTAGATGTAGTTGCCGGCGTCGTCGTACTGCATCTCCATGCCGTACTGCGCCGGGTCGAAGCCGACGGCCTCGCCGATCGTGCCCTCGGTCGCCTGCTTCAGCGACAGGGAGATGCGGCGGCGCTCCAGGTCGATGTCGATGACCTTGACCTGGATCTCGTCGCCGACGTTGACGACCTGCTCGGGGATCTCGACGTGGCGCTCGGCCAGCTCGGAGATGTGCACCAGGCCCTCGATGCCCTCGTCCACCCGGACGAACGCGCCGAACGGCACCAGCTTGGTGACGCGACCCGGCACGACCTGGCCGATGGCGTGGGTCCGGGCGAACTGGCGCCACGGGTCCTCCTGCGTCGCCTTCAGCGACAGCGAGACCCGCTCGCGGTCCAGGTCGACGTCGAGCACCTCGACGGTGACCTCCTGGCCGACCTCGACGACCTCGTTCGGGTGGTCGATGTGCTTCCAGGACAGCTCGGAGACGTGCACCAGGCCGTCCACGCCGCCGAGGTCGACGAACGCGCCGAAGTTGACGATCGAGGACACGACGCCGGTGCGGACCTGGCCCTTCTGCAGGGTCGTGAGGAAGCCCTGGCGGACCTCACTCTGCGTCTGCTCCAGCCAGGAGCGGCGCGAGAGGACGACGTTGTTGCGGTTCTTGTCGAGCTCGATGATCTTCGCCTCGAGCTGCTTGCCGACGTACGGCTGGAGGTCGCGGACGCGACGCATCTCGACGAGGCTCGCGGGCAGGAAGCCGCGGAGGCCGATGTCGAGGATCAGGCCACCCTTGACGACCTCGATCACCGTGCCGGTGACGATGCCGTCCTCCTCCTTGATCTTCTCGATCGTGCCCCAGGCGCGCTCGTACTGGGCGCGCTTCTTGGACAGGATCAGCCGGCCCTCCTTGTCCTCCTTCTGGAGAACCAGGGCCTCGATCTCGTCGCCGACCTTGACGACGTCGTTGGGGTCCACGTCGTGCTTGATGGACAGCTCGCGCGAGGGGATGACGCCCTCGGTCTTGTAGCCGATGTCGAGGAGGACTTCGTCCCTGTCGACCTTGACGATCACGCCTTCGACGATGTCGCCGTCGTTGAAGTACTTGATGGTCTCGTCGATGGCGTCGATGAACGCCTGCTCGTTCCCGATGTCGTTGATCGCGACCTGGGGGGTGGCTGGGCGCTCGGTCGTGGCTGTCACTAGGTGGGCTCCGGCTACTGGTCTTGGTTGTCGGTAGCGCGATGAGCCTGTTCGTCGGCGGGTGGACTCGGGAGTCGGTGACACGGACGAGTGCAAGAGCCTGCCCATGCGAGGTCCTGCGCAGGCTCACAGCGCAGCCTCCAAGGTTAACGCCGCGCGCGCGAGGGGTCAACGAGGGCAGGATCGCACCGTGGACGGTGGGGTGCCCGCGGGCGGTGGCGGCGTTGGTGGCCGCCCGGCGGCGCGAACCGGTCGGGCCGGGCGGCGGCGCGGGCCCGATCCCACGGTGGCGGGCGTGGACGGGTGCCCGGGCGGCTGGGTGGCCGCCGTGTGGAGCGCGCGCGGCGTCGAGTGGCGGGCGCTGCCGCTGCCGTTCGGCGAGCTGCTGGCCGGCCTGGCCGGCTGCGCCACGATCGCGGTCGACGTGCCGATCGGGCTGCCCAGGAGTGGCTACCGCGCGTGCGACGTCGAGGCGCGTCGGGTGCTGAAGGGAGCCGCGTCGTCGGTGTTCCTGGTGCCGCCGCGAGCGGTGCTGGCGGCGCCGACGTACGCGGACGCCTGCGCGGCCGGCCGGGCCGCCGAGGGCCGGGCCATCTCGAAGCAGACGTGGTTTCTCAAGGACCGCATCCTCGACGCGACCGCGCACCGCGCCGACCCGCGGCTCGTCGAGGCGCACCCCGAGCTGTCGTTCCGGACGATGACCGGCCGGGCGCTCGGACCGAAACGCAGCGCGCCGGGGCTGGCCGCGCGGATGGTCGCGCTGGGCGAGCACTTCGGCGACGTGCCGGCGCTGCTGCGGGACGCCCCCGCCGCCGCCAACGCCGACGACGCGCTGGACGCGCTCGCCTGCGCGTGGACCGCCCGCCGGGTCGCCGACGGCACCGCGACGTTCCTGGGCGATCGCGGGATGGTGATCGCGACGTGACCGACCCCGCCGAGGTGCTGCGCCGCGCGGCCGGCGCGGACGAGACGCGCCGCGCCAACGCCGCGTTCTGGGACGCGTACGCACCCGGCTACCAGGCGGCGCACGCCGCCGACCTGGGCACGACGTCGTTCGTGTGGGGCCCGGAGGGCGCGCGGGAGGACGATCTCGGCCTGCTCGGCGACGTCGCGGGGAAGCGGGTCCTCGAAGTGGGCTGCGGCGGGGCGCAGTGCGCGCGCTGGCTGGCCGAACGCGGTGCGGCAGCGGTGGCGTCCGACATCTCGGTGGCGCAGCTGCGGCTGGCCCGCGCGATGGGGCCCACTCCCCCGCTGGTCGCCGGGGATGCGGAGCGGCTGCCGTTCGCGGACGCGGCGTTCGACCTGGCGTGCAGCGCGTACGGCGCCCTGCCGTTCGCCGCCGACTCGGCCGCCGTGATGCGCGAGGTGGCCCGGGTGCTGCGGCCGGGCGGCCGGTGGGTGTTCTCGGTGACGCACCCGTTCCGCTGGTGCTTCCCCGACGACGACCACGGCCTCACGGTGACGACGAGCTACTTCGACCGGACGCCGTACGTCGAGCAGGACGAGCACGGCGTGGCGTCCTACGTCGAGCACCACCGGACGTTCGGGGACCGGGTGCGCGAGGCCGTCGCGGCGGGGCTGGTGGTGGATGACGTGGTCGAGCCGGAGTGGCCGGACGGGCACGCGACGACGTACGAACAGTGGGGGCCGCGGCGCGGCCGCCTCATCCCTGGCACGGCGATCTTCGTGACGCGGAAGGCGCCATAGGGCGTGCTTGTAAGTCGTCGATCTGCTGCGCGACGCCCCTGCCGGCACCTCGCGGCGTTCACGACTTACGAGACACGCCCTAGCGGTCGACCTCGATCGACTGGAGCACCCGGCCGAAGTCGGCGCGGGCCCGCGTGCTGCCGGCCCCGCGCAACGCCACGAAGTGCAGCCGGTGACCGACCGGCAACAGCACCAGGTCCACCCGCAGGCCGGCCTGCGTCGCGGTGACCCGTGCCGCCTCGCCCGACGGCAGCTCGACCGTGTACGCCGTGTCGGCGCGCACCTCGAAGTTCTCCAGCGCGGGCAGCCGGTCGAGCTGGATGCGCGCGACCAGTTCGGCCGGCGTGAGGCCGTAGTAACGGGACGACACGGTGTCGACGGTGATGACGGCGTTGGAGGGGCCGTAGAGGTAGCCGGCCGGCGCGTCGGGGATGGTGTGCCAGCCGCTGGGCGCGCGGAGCGTGAGACCGCTCGTCTCGACGTTGACGACCGGGCCGGGCGCGAAGGCGTAGAGGACAGCGGCGACCACGAGCGTGCCGTTGAACGCCGCGTGCGCCGCCATCGACCCGGCCAGCCCGTGCCGGAGGTAGACCAGGCCGAGCAGCGCGCCGGCGACCGTGTAGTACGGCAGCTGCGCGGGCGACAGGTGCCACGCGGCGAACATCGCGGCGCTGCCGAGCAGCGCGACCGCCTTTCCGCGCGCCAGCCACGACTCCAGCAGCAGCCCCCGGAACAGTGCCTCCTCGACGAGCGGCGCGGCGACTGCCGCGATGAGGAACGCCACGCCGATGTACGGCACCGTGCGCTCGCTGACGAGCAGGGCGACGTACTGGTCGCCACCCTCGACGCCGTGGCTCTCCAGTAGCCGGAGCAGCCCGAACGCCGCCGCGCCACCGACCGCGAGCCCGAACGCCGCGCTCGGCCAGGCACCCCACGTACCGCGCCAGCGCAGCGGGTGCGCGTCGGCGGCGATCCGGCGATGGACGAGGTAGCCGACGGCGCTGTAGATCGCGAGGACGGTGACGATGCCGTAGCGAACCAGCGCCTCGTTCTCGAAGGTGCCGCCGTCCAGCAGCCGTCCCACCACCCACTGGAGAAGCGCGCCGACCGCGATCGCGACGATCGTGGTGACGCCGGCCCGGCGCGGGACCGGTGCGGGCGGGGCGAGGTCAACGGCGGGCATCGCGTACGGCGCGACCGCGACCGCGAGCGCGAGCGGCGGCGCGGCCGGTTGGTACGGCGCGGGGACGCGGGCGTAGCACTGGCCGCACCAGGTCACCCCGGTGGCCGGCGGGCCGCCACAGCGTTCGCATCGCACGAGGCTGGATCGGCAGGTCGCGAGCGGCGCTGAATGGTGAGCGGTTTCCGCCATTGCGGTAAAACCGCCACATATCGGCCCAGGAGCGCGCGGCGGCGGGCGGAACCCTTGGGCAACGCTCGCGCCCAGAACGCGGGCCGCTCCCGGAGGCCACCCCATGCGATCCCGTACCGTGCTGCTGTCCGCCGCGACAGCGCTGCTCGTCGCCGCTCCGACCGTCGCCAGCGCCGCGCCCGTCTGCAAGCTCGTCGAGGACCCCGCCGACGACGCGGCGCTCAACCCCGCCCTCGGCCCGGTGCTCAAGGCACGCGCCCTCGACATCCGGAGCATGGACGTCGCGACCGGCAAGACCACGGTCGTCGTCGTGCTCCGCCTGGCATCGACCAAGATCGCCGACGACCCGATGACGATGCAGGGCGTCGAGTGGCACGCCTCGTTCACGCTCGCCGGCGAGACCGTCCGGTTCAGCCGCAAGATCACCAACGCCGGCGCGGTCACCGACACGGCGAAGGCGGGCGAGACCGCGCTCTCCGGTGTGAAGGTCACGGTCACCGGCGACTCGATCACGTGGACCACGCCGCGGTCGAGCCTGCGCAAGCTGAAGAAGAAGGCCACGCTGTCCGGCTTCTTCGCGGACACCACGACGAACGGCGCGTTCGACCTCGCGCCGAACACCGGCTACGGCTCGACGAGGACCTACACCGACCGCGCAGCCAGCTGCGTCAAGGCCAAGTAGCACTCACGCGCTACCGGAGCGCCGGTCCCCCCGCGGGGCCGGCGCTTCGTCGTGTCGCAGGGCCGGTCCCAGGCGACGACGATCCTTCGGCGTGCCTTCAGTGCAGCGCGATCCGGATGCGCCGGTTCGCCTTGCCCTTGCTCTCGACCTTGAGCACCTCGATCGGGCCGATCTGGCGGGTCGACGCGACGTGCGTACCGCCGTCCGCCTGGGTGTCGAGGCCGACGATGTCCACGATCCGCACCTCGGTGAGGCCGGGCGGCAGCAGGTTCGTCGCGGTCCGGATGATGTCCGGGATCTGGAACGCCTCGTCGCGCGGCAGGTTCAGAACCACGATCTCGCGGTCCCGCGCCACCTCGGCGGCGCACGCCTCCGCGATGCGGTCCTTGAAGTCGGGCGGGACCTCAGGGAGGTTGAAGTCGAGCCGGCCGACGAGCGGGTCCATGTTGCCGCCGGTGACCAGCGCGCCGTACTCCTTGAACACCACGCCGCCGAGCAGGTGCAGCGCCGAGTGGGTGCGCATCAGCGCCGTGCGCCGCTCGTCCTCGATCGCGCCGCGTACCGTTGTCCCCGGCCCGGGGACCGGGTCGCCCTCGGCGAGCTGCAGCAGCAGGTCGTCGCCCTTCCGCACGCCGACGACCCGGCTCTGCGCGCCGCCCCACAGCAGGACGCCGTGGTCGGGCGGCTGCCCGCCACCGCCCGGGTAGAACGCGCTGCGGTCGAGGACCACGCCCTCCTCGGTCGCGTCGAGGACGGTCGCGTCCCACTCGCGCAGCGTCGCGTCGGCCAGCTCCAGGCGGTGCGTTCTCATCCGCGGGCTCCGGTCACGGCAGGTACTGCTCGAAGATCTCGACGACGACGCCACCCTTGAGCCGGAACCAGAACACGAGGTTCTGCCCGATCGGCCCGCCGAGGTACATCGCCAGCTCGGCCTGCGAGACGGTGACCTCCTTCGACGTCGAGCCGCTCTCGTCGCCGGCCAGCGTCGTGACGGTCACCTTCGCGCCCGCGCCGACGGTGAGCGTGCGCAGCCGCTTGTTCTGGTTGCGCACGTAGTAGTCGAACGCCTCCTGCCCGTCGTCCTGCGCCGCCTTCTCCGCCTCGGCGCCGGTGAGGAACTGCACGACGTCGGCGGTGAGCGTGCGCTTCTTGGGGTCGAACGCCTTGAGGTGCGCGTAGTGCTTGCCGTCGGCGAGGTCGGTCGGCAGCACGCGCGCCGCCGTCGGCGACGGGCGGGCGCTGCTCGACGCAGGCGCCGAGGACGTGGCGGGCGGCGAGGGCGACTCACCGCTCAGGTTCGGTCCGGCCTCGCTGCCGCAGCCCGCGAGTGCGAGCGTCAGGGACACGGCGAAGGCGGCGACGTGCTGCGGCGTCATGGCTCGGCAGCGTAACGGAGGAACGCCGCCGTCTCGGCCTGGGTACGCAGCCGGGTCACCCGCACGTGCGCGTACGCCGGGTCGGCGACGAGCCGCTCGTACGTCGCCCGCGAGGTCGGGTGGTGCGTCCAGCTCCACCAGATCGGGTGGCCCGGGTCGAGGATGTTGCGCCACTCCTCGCGGTTGCCGTTCCACAGCTCGGTACGGCGGACGACGCGGGGGATCGTGCGGCACACCGCCCGCCAGGTCGCGACGCCGCGCGGGGGGTCGAGCCAGACGAACGTCGTGGCGCGCGCCCACACGAGGTCCCGCACCAGCGGGTAGTTCCCGTCCACGACCCAGGCGCCGGCCGCGATCGCCGCGGACACCGCCGCGCGGAAGTCGGCGTCGGCCGCCATCTGCCAGCCCGGCTGGTGCGCGAACGCGTCGAGCTCGACGTGCGGTACGCCACGCCGCTCCGCGAGCAGCCGCGCGATCGTCGTCTTGCCCGCCCCGGCGACGCCGCCGACGACGATCCGGGGGCCGAGCGGCGAGAACGCCGCCGGGGGCGGTGGCGCGGGGCGGCCCGTACGGCGCCGGACCGCCACCGCACCGGCCGCGCCGGCGCCGGCCGCGAGAGCCGGCGCGACGAGGCCGGTCAGTGGGCGGCGTCGTCCCACGACCGACCCACCCCGACCGACACCTCGAGCGGCACCTTCATCGGGTACGCGCCGCCCATCTCCTCGCGCACCATCGCCTCGAGCCGCGCCCGCTCCCCCGGCGCGACCTCCAGCACCAGCTCGTCGTGCACCTGCAGCAGCAGCCGGCTGGCGAAGCCGTCCTCGCGCAGGCGGGCGTGCACCCGCAGCATCGCGATCTTGATGATGTCCGCCGCGGAGCCCTGGATGGGCGCGTTCAACGCCATCCGCTCGGCCATCTGCCGGCGCTGGCTGTTGTCGCTGGCCAGGTCGGGCAGGTACCGGCGGCGGCCGAGGATGGTCTCGGTGTAGCCGTTCATCCGCGCCACGTCCACGACCTCGCGCAGGTAGTCGCGCACGCCGCCGAAGCGGGAGAAGTACGCGTTCATCTGCTCCTTGGCCTCGTCCGGCGTGATCTGCAGCTGCTGCGCGAGCCCGAACGCGGACAGGCCGTAGACCAGGCCGTACGTCATCGCCTTCACCCGGCGCCGCAGCTCCGGGTCCACCGACTCGACCGGGATGCCGAACGCCTGCGAGGCGACGTAGGTGTGCAGGTCCTCCCCCGACGCGAACGCCTCCTGCAGCCCCTGGTCGTCCGACAGGTGGGCCATGATCCGCATCTCGATCTGGCTGTAGTCGGCGGTCAGCAACGACTCGAAGCCGGGCCCCGGCACGAACGCCTGCCGGATCTCCCGGCCCGCCGCCGTGCGGATGGGGATGTTCTGCAGGTTCGGGTCGGTGGAGCTGAGCCGCCCTGTCGCGGCGATCGTCTGCTCGTACGTCGTGTGGATGCGCCCGTGGTCGTCGACGGCCGGCTGCAGCTGCTTGGCGACGACGGTCCAGAGCCGGGTCACGTCGCGGTGGCGAAGCAGGCACTCGATGACCGGGTGGTCGGTCTGCTGGGCCAGCCACTGCAGCGCGTCGGCGTCGGTGGTGTAGCCGGTCTTGATCTTCTTGGTCTTCGGCAGTCCCAGCTCGCCGAACAGGATCTCCTGCAGCTGCTTGGGCGAGCCGAGGTTGAACTCCCGGCCGATGCACGCGTACGCGTCCTGCGCCGCCTCGCGCACCTGCTCGGACAGCCGGGCCTCCAGCGTGGCGAGGTGCCCGGTGTCGACCGCGATGCCGACCCGCTCCATGTCGGCGAGGACGCGCACCAGCGGCAGCTCGACCTCGCGGAGCAGCGACGTGCCGCCGCGGCGTTCGACGTCGGCGTCCAGCGCGGTGGCGAGGTCGGCGACGGCGCGGGCGCGCAGCACGGCGTCGTTGGCCTCGCCCTCCTCGGCCGACCCGTCAAGCGAGAGCTGGCCGGTGTCCGCGCCCTCGGCGCGCAGCTCGCGGCGCAGGTAGCGCAGCGCCAGGTCTCCGAGGTCGAACGACTGCTGCCCGGGCAGCGCGAGGTACGCCGCCAGCGCCGTGTCGCTGCTGACGCCGGCGATGTCCCAGCCGCGCGCCCACAGCGCGAGCAGCGGGCCCTTCGCGGCGTGCACGGTCTTCGTGCGGGTGTCGTCGGCGAGCCACGCGGCCAGCGCGCGCTCGTCCTCGTCGGTGAGGTGGCGGGCCTCCGCGTAGGCGCCGCCGCCGTTCTCCACGGCGACCGCCACGCCGTGCAGGTCGCCGGTCCCCCGCCCCCACGTGCCGCGGAGGTGCAGGCCGGTCCGCACGGTCGGGTCAAGCGCCTGCAGCCAGCCGCCGACCTCGCCGGGGCCGAGGGTGCGGGTCTCGACGTCGAACCCCTCGTCGGCCTCCGGCTCGACGCTCTGCAACGTCGCGTAGAGCCGCTCGCGCAACACCCGGAACTGCAACGTGTCGAACAGCTTGTGCACCTCGTCGCGGTCCCACGGCCCCATCCGCAGGTCGGCCGGCCCGACCGGCAGCGGCACGTCTCGGCGCAGCTCGGTGAGCGCACGGTTGCGCATGACGCTGGACAGGTGCTCGCGAACCGCGATACCGACCTTGCCGGGGATCTCGTCGACCCGGTCGCACAGCTCGTCGAGGTTGCCGAACTGCAGCACCAGCTTGATCGCGGTCTTCTCGCCGACGCCGGGGATGTTGGGAAGGTTGTCGGACGGGTCGCCGCGCAGCGCCGCGAAGTCGGGGTACTGCGCGGGCGTCAGGCCGTACTTGGCCATCACCTCGGCCGGGGTGAAGCGGGTCACGTCGCTGATGCCCTTGCGGGTCATCAGGACCGTGATGCTGCCGTCCACGAGCTGGTACGCGTCGCGGTCGCCGGTGACGATCAGCACGTCGAAGTCCTGGTCGCGGGCCTGGCAGGCCAGCGTGGCGATCGCGTCGTCGGCCTCGAAACCGGGCGCTTCCACGACCGGGATGCGCAGCGCCTCCAGCACCTCGCGGATCAACGACACCTGCCCGCGAAAGTCCGTCGGCGTCTCCGAGCGCGTGGCCTTGTACTCGGCGTACGCCTCGTGCCGGAACGTCGGCGCGGACAGGTCGAACGCCACCGCAATGTGCGTCGGCTGCTCGTCGCGGATGACGTTGATGAGCATCGAGGTGAAGCCGTAGACGGCGTTGGTGGGCTGGCCGGTGGTGGTCGAGAAGTTCTCGACCGGCAGCGCGAAGAACGCCCGGTACGCCAGCGAGTGGCCGTCGAGCAGGAGCAGGCGCTGGCGTTCCGTCATGGCCAGCATCCTAGGGCGGGGCGGCGACCGAAACCCCGGCAGGGCCGCTCGGAGAGCGCCTGGGGATCGAGCTGCCCGACGCGTCCGCGGACCGCGTCGCCGGGCGTTCTAGTCGGTCGGCTTGTCCCCTACCGGCGCCGGGTGGACCAGGCGGCGCGGGCGGTTGCGGGCGATCGGCCGGCGCGGTACGTGCAGCTCGCGGCGCAGCAGCGCGGCGCGGCCCTCGGGCGAGCCGAGCTTGCGACGCAGCGCGGGGACGGGCGCGAAGCGGCGGACGACGTACGGCGCGAAGCCGAGCCGCGCGAAGAACCGGTTCGCCTCGCGGTGCTGTGGGAACACGCTGACGACCACGCTCTCGGCGGCCAGCTCGTCGGCGAACGTCACGGCGGCGGTCACCAGCGACTTGCCGGCGCCGCGGCGGCGGTGGCCGTTGGCGACGTGCATCGCGGTGAGCTCGACAGCCGGCGCGTCGGAGAGCAGCGTCGCGCGGGTCCGCATGAGCTGGGCCATGCCGATGATCTCGTCGTCGTAGACGGCGACGATCACCCGCGCGTCGGGGTCGGCCAGCGCCAGCTCGACCCGGCCGGCGACCTGCTCGTCGGACTCGGTGCCGTTGACCCGGCGGCGCAGCCCCTCGTCGCGGAGCTGGCCGAGGAGAGTGACGAGCGCGGGGACGTCGTCGGCGGCGGCTTCGCGCACGGTGACCGAACGGGTCACGGCCCCTCCTTCGCTCGGTGGACGGCCCCCCGCTGCCGCTACCGGCGGAGCGTACGCCCTTTGCGGCCGGGTGACGTGACCAATCCGTTATCCGGCAAATCGGTCGATGAGAGCGCGCAGGTGCTCGACGTGCGCGCGCCGCGTCTGGGTCGCGCCCACCGAGACGCGGATGACGAGGCGGTCGGCCAGCCGGGTGTGCGTGAGGAAGACCTCGCCGGTGGCGTTGAGCGCGTCGAGGAGGGTCTGTGACGCGTCGTCGCCGGCGGCGTGCCGGAAGCAGACGAGGTTGAGCGGCGGGTCCACGACGACCTCGAACCGCGGGTCGGCGGCCAGCCACGCCGCCAGCTCCTGCGCCAGCGTCACGTGCTCCCTGACGTGGTGGCGTAGCCCCTCGGCGCCGTAGTGGCGCAGCACGAACCACAGCTTCAGCGCGCGGAACCTCCGGCCCAGCGGGATCTGCCAGTCGCGATAGTCGATCACCGCGCCGCTCTCCGACGCGGGGTTGCGCAGGTACTCCGGAACGATGCTCAGCGCGTTGGTCAGCGCCGCGCGGTCGGCGACGTAGAACGCGTCGCAGTCGAAGCTCGTGAACATCCACTTGTGCGGGTTGAAGCAGTACGAGTCGGCCAGCTCCAGCCCGTCGTGGATCCACCGGAACTCGGGGCAGACCGCGGCCGTGCCGGACATCGCGGCGTCCACGTGCAGCCAGGCGCGGTGCGGCGTCGTCACGGCGGCGACCGCGCGGACCGGGTCGACGGCGTTGGACGACGTGGTGCCGACGGTCGCGGAGACGAACGCCGGCGTCCGGCCCGCCGCGACGTCCTCGGCGAGCAGGGCGGCGAGCGCGTCCGGCCGCATGGCGTACGTCCCGTCCACCGGCACCTGCCGGAGGTTCGCCAGGTCGAGCCCGGCGATCTGCCACCCCTTCTCGACCGAGGAGTGGGCCTGCGTCGAGGTGTAGCCGGTGAGGGCGGCGTACGGCACCCCGGCCCGCTGCCGCGCGGCCAGCAGCGCGCAGAGCGTGGCGGAGGAGGCGCTGTCCTGGATGACGCCGTTGCCGCGGAACGCCTCCGGCAGCGCGAGCAGGTCGACCAGCCAGTCGAGCACGTGCGTCTCGAGCTCGGTGGCAGCCGGGCTGGTCGCCCAGAGCATCCCCTGGATGCCGAGGCCGGCCGAGACCAGCTCGCCGAGGATCGCCGGCCCCGAGCCGTTGCAGGGGAAGAAGCCGAAGAAGCCGGGCGACTGCCAGTGCGTGATCCCGGGGAGGATCACCCGGTCCAGGTCGGCCAGCATCGCGGCGAACGGCTCGCCCTGCTCGGGCGGCTCCGGCGGGAGCGCGGCGCGTACCTCGCCGGGTGCCACGCGGCTCGCGACGGGGTACTCGCCGACGTGCTCGAGGTAGCCCGCGACCCAGTCCACGACGGCGTGCCCGTGCCGGCGGAACTCCGCCGGCGACATGTGGAACGACTCGTCCATACCGCCCCACCCTACGCACCAGACACAGGCGCGGCGCGACGCGCCGGACGGCGTTGACGCCCGCCCTCGCGGGGCGCTAACTTGCGGCCGTCTCGGCGCGTGCCGGCGTCCCTCCCCATCCCAGCAGGGACTGTCGCCGTGCGTCGCGACATGAGGCCCGGGGGCGGCTGAGTAGACAACACCGAGGATCGGGGAAGGCCTCGGCGGAACCAAAGGCCGCTACCCGGGTCTCCCCATGTCCAGGGTCAGGCGAGACCGCGCGTGGTGGGTGCCGACGGTCGGGCCACCCCTGAACTTCCAGTGCCTCCCGGCCCCAAGCGTGCGTACCGCCACTGGAAGTTGCGGGCCGGGTCCCCACGTAGCCAGCGCAGCGCCCCCGACCCTGGGAAAGAAAAGACCTACTCCTCGCCCAAGTACGCCTTACGCACCTGCTCGTTGCCGAGCAACTTCCGCCCCTCGTCGGCGAGCACGATCTTCCCGGTCTCGATCACGTACCCGTAGTCGGCGAGGGTGAGCGCCGCCTGCGCGTTCTGCTCGACCAGCAGGATCGTGGTGCCCTCGTCCTTCAGCTTGCGGATGGTCGAGAAGATGCGTTCCATCATGATCGGCGAGAGCCCCATGGACGGCTCGTCGAGCATGAGCAGCCGCGGCTTCGACATCATCGCCCGGCCCATCGCGAGCATCTGCTGCTCGCCGCCGGACAGCGTGCCGGCCGCCTGGGTGCGCCGCTCCCCCAGGACGGGGAACAGGTCGAAGACGTGCGCGATGTCCTTGCCTACGCCGTCGCGGTCGTTGCGGGTGAACGCCCCGAGCTCGAGGTTCTCCTCCACCGACATGCGCGGGAAGATCTTGCGCCCTTCGGGCGAGTGCGCCATCCCGCGCTTGACGACCTCGTGCGCGGGGAGCCCGTCGATCCGCTGCCCCTCGAAGACGATCTCGCCGGCCAGCGTGGGGAGCAGGCCGGAGAGCGTACGGAGGGTGGTCGTCTTGCCGGCGCCGTTGCCGCCGATCAGCGTGACCACCTGGCCGGCGTCGACGCTGAACGAGATGCCCTTGACCGCTTCGATCTTGCCGTACGCGACGCGGAGGTCGCGCACCTCGAGCATCGTCACGACGCCTCCCCGGTGTGCGGCGTGCCGAGGTACGCCTCGACGACGCGCGGGTCGGCCTGGACCTCCGACGGCGTCCCCTCGACCAGCTTCTTGCCCTGCACGAGCACGGCGACCCGGTCGCACAGGTTGAAGATGAACTTCATGTCGTGCTCGATCACGACGACCGCGAGGCCCTGCTCCCGGATCCGGCGGACCAGCTGCATGGCGGCCGCGGTCTCCTGCGGGTTCATGCCGGCGGTCGGCTCGTCGAGCAGCAGCAGCCCGGGGTCGGTCGCGAGCGCGCGGGCGATCTCCAGGCGGCGCTGGTCGCCGTACGGGAGGTTCTTCGCCAGCGTGTTCGCGGAGCGGCCGAGGTTGACGAAGTCGAGCAGCTCGCGCGCCCGCTGCTCCGCCTCGCGCTCCTCGCGGCGGTACAGCGGCCCGTGCGCGACGACCGTGAGCACGCCCGACTTGGTCCGGCTGTGCCGGCCGACGAGGACGTTCTCCAACGCCGTCATGTTCGGGAACAGCCGGATGTTCTGGAACGTCCTGGCCAGGCCCATCTTCGTGATGTCGTACGGCTGCCCGGTGACCGGCTGGCCGCGGTAGGTGACCCGGCCGCCGGTCGGCGTCTCCATCCCGGTGAGGCAGTTGAAGAACGTCGTCTTGCCGGCGCCGTTCGGGCCGATGAGACCGACGATCTCGTTCTCGCGGACGACGAAGTCGACCTCGCTCACGGCGGTGAGGCCGCCGAACTTCTTGGTGACCTGCAACGCCTCGAGCACGGTCTGCCCGATCGGCTCCGAGGGCGTGCCGTTGCGCGGCTGCTCGTTCTCCACCGGCTGCTCCGTCTCGACCGGCTGGTCCGGGTCGGGGGCCTGCGGCGACCGGGTGGCCGACCGCGTCGTCGTGGACGCCTTCCGCGGGGCGGCGGCGGCCGTGGTCGCCGCGGTGGCCCGCACGGCGGGCTTCGCGCGCTCGGCCGGCTTGGCCGCTGCCTTGGCCGCGGCGGTCGCCTTCGCGGCGGGCTTGGCCGCGGGCTTGGCCGGCCTCGCCGCCGCCGGCTTGGCCGCCTTGGCCGGCTTCGCCGCCGCCTTCACGGCGGGCTTGGCCGGCTTCGCCGGGCCGGACGTCGTGCTCGCCTTCGTCGGCTTCTTCGCCGGCGCAGGGCTCATCGGTTCTCCCCGGACATGGGCTCCACCGGTGCGCCGGGCGGCGTCGACGTGGCGTCCGCGCCGCCCTCCTCGTGGAACTCACGCTGGCGGCGCTTGTTCGCGACGATGCCCTCCGGCCGGAACCGCATCATGATCACCAGCGCGAGGCCGAAGAACAGGATGCGCTGCTCGTCGAAGAACCGGAGCTTCTCCGGGATGACCTGGATCGCCGTCGAGCCGAGGATGGCGCCGCCGATGGTGCCCATGCCGCCGAGGACGACGGCGGCGAGCAGCAGGATCGACTCGTCGAACCTGTAGGAGTCCGGCGACACCTGCGTCGTGAGGTGCGCGTTGAGGGTGCCCGCCGCACCGGCGAGGAACGCGCCGATGGCGAACGCCAGCAGCTTGAGCCGGACGGTGTTGACGCCCATCGCCGCGGCCGCCGTCTCGTCCTCGCGGATGGCGACCCAGGCGCGCCCGATACGGCTGTTGTTGAGCCGCACGAACACCAGCATGACCAACGCGATGAGGATCAGCTCGGCGTAGAAGTAGTTCACGAAGTAGCCGAGGTCGAACCCGAAGACGTGCCTGGTCTCCCCGAAGTTGAGGTCGCCGATGGCGAGGTTCGGCACGCCGGGGATGCCGTTCGGGCCGTTGGTGATGTCCGGGCCGGCCTCGCCGTCGAGGTTGTTCATGGCGATGCGGAAGATCTCGCCGAAGCCGAGCGTGACGATCGCGAGGTAGTCGCCGCGCAGCCGTAGCGTCGGCGCGCCGATGATGACGCCGAGCAGCGCGGCGGCGATGGCGCCGACCACCATCGCGACGAGGAACGGCGGGTTCCACCCGATGTTCGACGAGGGCGACCCGCTGAGGCTGGCGCCGACGTATGCCCCGACGCCGAAGAACGCGACGTAGCCGAGGTCGAGCAGGCCGGCCAGGCCGACGACGATGTTGAGGCCGACGACGGTCGCGGCGAACAGCCCGACGGTCGCGGCGACGCGCAGCCAGTAGTTGTTGCCGTCCATCGCGAACGGGAACACGAGCGCGCAGGCCAGGGCGGCGGTGACGGTGATCGCCCGCTGCCGTTCGGAGGCGCGCTGCAGCCAGTTCGTGAGGCCGAGCCGAGACGCCGCGTAGAGGAAGAAGCCGATGCCGGCCAGGAACATGAGGAACTGGCTGCCCGCCTCGATGGACAGCCCCTCGACGACCAGTACGAGCGTCAGTGAGATGGCCGCGACGACGGCCACGAGCTGCACGCCGCGCGAGCCGAGCGGCAGCATCGGGACCTCGGTGTCGCGTTCCTGCGACGCGAACGCCACGAACAGCAGCAGGCCGCCGACGACCGTGAGCCAGGCGCCGTAGGCGACGTTGACGAGGCCGCCGCCCTGCGAGGCGATCGTGAACACCGTGATGAGCGAGATGGCGACGATGCCGAACGACGCCGCCTCACCCGCGGCGTTGCCGCCCGGCCGCGGCCGGAACATGAACACCACGAACACGAGGAGCGCGAGGCAGTACGCGCGGGAGCCGGTCGGGGACCCGGCCAGCGACACCTTGCCGGGGAACCCGGCGAAGAGCGCCCACGGCGTGAAACACCCGACGAGCGTCAGCAGCGCGCCGGCGGCCGCGATCAGCCGCCCCTGCGCCTCGAAGCGCCGGAAGTAGTCGCGTTGCTGCCACAGGCGGCGCAGGAAGAGGGTCACGCCCGGTTCACCACCCGTTCGCCGAGGAGCCCCTGCGGGCGGAACACGAGGATGACGATGAGCAGGATGAACGCCCAGACGTCCTTCCACGCACCGCCGCCGAACAAGCCCGGGATGTACGCGACCGCCATCGTCTCGGCCATGCCGAGGACGAAGCCGCCGAGGACGGCGCCGGCGATGTTGCCGATGCCACCCAGGACCGCCGCGGTGAACGCCTTGATACCGGCCAGGAAGCCCATCCGGAAGCCGATGACGCCGGCCTGCATGCCCTGCATGACGCCCGCCACGCCGGCCAGCGCGGCGCCGAGCACGAACGCCACGATGATGATGCGGTCGGTGTTGATGCCCATGAGCTGCGCGGTGTCGCGGTCTTGGGCGGTGGCCTGCATGGCCTTGCCGGTCTTGCTGTTCCGCACGAACGCCGACAGCGCGACCATCAGCACGATTGCGATGACGACGATGAAGACGGACACGCGGTCGAACTGCACGCCGCCGATCCGGATCGGGTCGCCGCCGATGAACTGCGGGAACGCCCGGTCGCTCTTGGCGCCGCCGCCGAAGTAGTACAGGCGGACGAACTCCTGGAGGAACAGCGAGACGCCGATGGCGGTGATGAGCGGCGCCAGGCGTGGTGCGTTGCGCAGCGGCCGGTAGGCGAAGCGTTCGACGATCAACGCCGTCGCGACGCTGGTCGCCATCGCCGCGAGCAGCACGACCACCAGCCCGACGAGCGCGGGGGTGCCGTCCGGGAGCACGTAGATGTGGACGGCCAGACCGCCGAAGGCGCCGATCATGAAGATCTCGCCGTGGGCGAAGTTGATGAGCTGGATGATGCCGTACACCATCGTGTAGCCCAGGGCGATGAGCCCGTAGAGCGATCCGATGACGACGCCGTTCACCAGCTGCTGGGCGAACGTGGACACGCCAGTCCCTCCGTGACGAGCGGCGAGGGGCAGAGCGCGTGGCTCTGCCCCTCGCCTCGGGTCAGTCGGTCAGTCCTACTGGGTGAAGGAGTCGGTCTTCTTGGCGACCCACTTCTTGCCCTGGACCGTGTACACGGTCAGGACCTTGGTGGTCGTGTCGCCGAACTGGTCGAACGCCACCTGGCCGGTGACGCCACCGATGCTCACCTTGCCGACCTCGTCCACGATCTGCTGACGGGACTGCTCGTTGATCTCGGTGTCGTTCTTGAGGACCTTCGCCATCGCCTCGATGATCACGTTCGCGGCGTCGAACGCGTAGGCGCCGTAGGCCTCGTACGGCTCGGCGAAGCCGGCCTGCTTGTACGAGTCCACGAACAGCTTCGCCGACGCGAGCGACTCGGTCGGCGCACCGACGGAGGTCGCGAGGTCACCCTGGACACCGCCGGTCTCGATGAACTTGTCCGAGTAGATGCCGTCGCCACCCATGAGCGGGCCCTTGAAGCCACCGTCGTGCAGCTGCTTGGACAGCGGCGCGGCCTCGGGGAACTCACCGCCGTAGTAGACGGCCTCGGGACCGCTGTTGAGCACCTTGGTCACGACACCCTGGAAGAGCTTGTCACCGGGGTTGATCGTCTCGGTGATCGTGACCGTGCCGCCGCCCTTCTTGAACTCCGCGGCGAACGCGGCCTGCAGGCCCTGGCCGTACGTCTTGCGGTCGTGGACGATCGCGACCTTCTTGACGCCGGTGCCGAGCAGGTACTGCGCGGCGAACGGGCCCTGGATGTCGTCGGTGGTCGCGACGCGGTAGTAGTTCGTGTACTTCCGCTTCTGGCTCGCCAGGTTGTCGCGACCGGTCAGGGCGACACCGGTGTTGGCCGGCGAGACCTGCACGATGTGCGACTGCTGGAGGACCGGGGCGACCTGCTCGGCGACGCTGGAGTTCAGCGTGCCCACGACGCCCACGACGGCAGAGTCGCTGGCGAGCTTCGACGCGGCCTGCGCGCCGACGTTCGCGGTGGCCTGGTCGTCCTCGGCCGCGAGCACGAGGTTCCAGCCGGGAACCTTGTTGTTCTGGTTCGCCTGGCGGATCGCGAGGTCGACGGCGTTACGGATGCCGAGGCCCAGGGCGGAGAGGTCACCGGAGAGCGGCGCGATGACGCCGATCTTCGCGGTCTTCTTCTCGCCACCGTCTGTGTTGTTGCCACCCTCGTTGCGCTCGCCACAGGCGGCGAGGGCGACGACGCTGATGAGCGCGGGTGCTACGAGCTTGATGAGCCGGCGCTGTCGCACGCGGACTCCCTCCTCCACGACTGTGAACGGCGGTCGGTCCGCCGACCAACACCCCCCAACCGGCGGGGAGCGGCCGAAGGTTATCCCTTTGGGCACACGAATGTGGAGTCCGCCGGGCCGTGCCGCAACACGTTCGTGACCTGTCAGCCACTCTGACCAGGCGTTTTGCCGCCGTCGAGGACCGCCTCGGCGACCGCCCGCATGGTGGTCCGGCGGTCCATCGCGGTGCGCTGGAGCCACCGGAACGCCTCCGGCTCGCTCATTCCGCGGTCCGTCATCAGCACGCTCTTCGCGCGTTCCACGAGCTTGCGCGCCTCCAGCCGGCCCTGCAGGTCGCCCACCTCCGCCTCCAGCGCGACCAGCTCGCCGTAGCGGGACAGCGCCATCTCGATGGTCGGCAGCAGGTCCTTCTTCTGGAACGGCTTCACCAGGTACGCCATCGCGCCCGCCTCGCGCGCCTTCTCCACCAGGTCCCGCTGGCTGAACGCGGTCAGGATGATCACCGGCGCGATCCGCTTGCGGGCGATCTCCTCCGCCGCGGCGATGCCGTCGAGGACCGGCATCTTCACGTCGAGGATCACCAGCTCGGGGCGCAGCTCCTCGGCGAGCGTGACGGCGCTGCGGCCGTCGCCGGCCTCGGCACAGACGTCGTAGCCCTCCTCCTCGAGCATCTCGCGGAGGTCGAGCCGGATCAGCGCCTCGTCCTCCGCGATGAGGACGCGGCGCGCGGTCGGGGCGTTCTCCACGCGGCGAAGCCTAGCGACGGCGCCGTTTCGCGGATGTGGCGGGCGGTTGGCGCCGCTAGAGTCGGCGCCGAGCGGCGGTGGCGGAATGGCATACGCGGCGGGCTCAAACCCCGCTGCCCGCAAGGGCTTGTGGGTTCGACTCCCACCCGCCGCACCGGTCGTCCGCGGCCCCCGGGCCGGCGAGCGGGCGTCAGGCCGACGGGGAGGTCGCCGTGGTGCCGGAGCGGGTGGACGAGTTCGACCGGGTGCGCGTCCCCGGCGTCGCGTGGCCTGTGTACCGCGACGGGGCCGGGCCGCCGGTCGTCCTACTGCACGAGCTGATGGGCCTGACGGAGAGCGTTCTCGACTGCGCGCGGCGCCTCGTCCGGAGCGAGTTCACGGTGTACCTCCCGGTGCTCGCCGGGCCGCCGAAGGCGAAGGGCCCCGGGAAGGTTCACGCGATGGCGGGCTTCTGCGTGTCGCGCGAGATCTACGCCCTGCGGTCGGGCCGGACCTCGCCCGCGGTGGCACCGTTGCGGCTGCTCGCGCAGTACGCCGCCAGCGCGGCCGGCACCGAGCGGGCCGGAGTCGTCGGCATGTGCTTCAGCGGCGGGTTCGCACTCGCCGCGGCGTGCGACCCGGTCGTCGCGGCCGGGGTCGCGGCACAGCCGAGCCTGCCGTTCCGGCCGTTCGGGTGCGGCCGCGACCTCGGCATGAGCGACACGGATGTCGGCGCGCTCTGCGACCGGCTGGCGAGCGGCGACACCGAGATCTGGTTCACCCGGTTCACCGGCGACCGCTGGTCGCCGGACCGCCGGGCGCGCGAGCTGGCCGAGCGGCTGGGCACCACCGGCGTCACCGTCGACGAGCTCGACTCGTCGCCGGGGAACCCGTACGGCTTCCGCCGGAAGGCGCACTCGGTGCTCGCGGCGGAACGCCACCATCGCGACCACGAGGACGTCCCCGCGGCGCAGGCCCGGCTGGACGAGTCACTGGCCGGCGTCGTGGCGTTCCTCCACCGGCGCCTGGACTGACGGGCTATGGGCCGGGAACGCAGCGGCGGAGGCCGTCGTGCACCCGCTGTCCCATGACGTAGTCGGCGTCGCGCTCGACGCAGTAGACGGCGGCGGCCGCGCGGGCGTGGCGGGGGTCATGCCTCCGTTACGCGCGCCGGCGGCCCCGCGCGAGTCGTCGCCGCGGGGCCGCCGGTTGCCGCGCCGGTTACTCCTCCGGCGCCACGATGCACAGCCCCTCGTGCCGCGCGGAGTGGCGGCCGAGCGAGTGGCTGTTCACCACGGCCCGGTCCGACATGCCGAGGTGCACGACGTAGCCGCACGGCTGGATCGCGAGGTCGGTGGTCAGCGACCACGACTCGTTCACCATCGGCGTGCTGCCGGACGCCGGCGAGAACGACGCCGGCTGCGGCGCCGACGACAGCAGCGAGAAGCCCCAGCCCCGCAGGTACGGGTGCGAGACCGTGAACGTGCCGCCGATCGGCTCGCCGGGGATGTACTGCCGGCACGCGCCGGTCGTGATCTCGAGCGAGAACGTCGTGTCGTCCACGAACGTGTTGTGCAGCTGCACCGTCCGGGTGTCCGAACCCGCGACGCCCTGGATCTCCAGCCGGACCTCCCACCGCTCGTCACCGGTCGTGTGCCACGCGCCGAGCGTGCTGGTGACGTTCTGGAAGAAGTCCAGGTATGGCGTCCACCCGTCGGCGCCCGGTGTCCGCCAGGTGCCGACGCCGGTCCCGTCGATGGTGCGGAACGGCGTCATCACCGGCGCCCATCCGCCGCCCGGGGCACGGACCAGCACCCGGTACGTGTGACCGGGGTAGCTGTAGCCGCGGACGGTGACGATGCCGGCGAACGGGCAGGGCCGCCCGTCTCCGTCGATCGGCTGGCCGTTCTCCGCGAGCACCGCCGTCGGAGTCGTGAGGCCGGTCGCCGGGTCGATCTGTGCCGTCTCGACGCCACCGAGGATGGCGATCAACGGCACCGGGTTGTTCGGGTCGACCGGCTGGCCCGGAGCGACCTGGACGTGCGCGTCGAGAACGTTGCCCCAGTGCGGCACGTCGTCCGGGTCGGTGGTCGACGGCGGCGAGTTCCACGACAGCACCGCGCGGACCCGGCTCGGGCCCGACTCGTGGCAGGGCTTGCGCACCGCGGCGAGGTCGACCGGCAGCATGGCGGCGTAGCAGAGCCCGCCGTCCGGCAGCTCGGGGAAGTCGTGCACGGTCACCGCGACGGTGCCGAGGTAGGTCCACTCGCAGGTGTCGTCCCAGTCGGCCCAGAACGCGACGTGCTCCTGGCTGCCCGGCTTGCACAGCGTGCCGTTGTAGCCGTACGGCCGCTTCACCGCGAAGGTCGCCGTCAGCGCGCCGCGGTTGTTGTCCAGCGCGAGGCAGTCGACCTCCTCGTAGCTGGTGTCGCCGGACAGGTCGACGAGCGCGTCCGCGAGCTCCGGCAGCGCGACGCCGATGTCCGCCCACTCCGCGACCACCGACTTGCTGAGTACGGCCTGCTGGAGCGCCGGCAGCGCGAACCGGTGCGGCTCGACGGTGACGTCCGGCGGGTCGACGTAGCGGTGCTTGACGTCGGCCGCGCTCGGCGCGACGACCGGGGTGACCTTCGACGACAGGGTGAGCGGCGTGTCGGCGAGCAGGCTCGGCACCATCGCGACGATGTCGGAGAGGTCGACCTTCAGCGGGCCGATCAGGTCGGGGAAGCGCAGCCGGCGCGGCCGGAGCTGGATCGCGCACTCGTGCACGTCACCCCAGACCGGCGTCCAGTCCGGCTGCCCGGCCGGCGGCTCGGCGTTCCACGACAGGATCGCGCGCACCCGCGGCAGCCGCGGCTTGAAGCACGACGCGCGGTCGCCGGTGTAGACGACGCTCACGGCGTACGTCAGCGGCAGGGTCGCGTCGCCGCCGCAGTCGGTGGCATTGCCGGGGTCGTGCACGACGGTCGAGCCGGCGCCGGCGTCCTGCCAGCCGCTGCCGTAGTCGACGTAGAAGCGCACGTACTCGCGCGACCCGGCGCCGCACAGGCCGCCGTTGTACCCGGACGCGCGGCGCAGCTCGACGGTCGCCGTGAGCAGGTCGTGCGCCTGGTTGTACGCGACGCAGCCAAGGCCCTCGTACGTCGAGACCTTCGACATCTCGTACTTCGGCTTCATCGGCCAGTCCGGCGCGGTACCGAAGTAGTTGGGGTTCAGCGCGAGCAGCTTGCGCGACTGGGCGCGCAGCCGTTCGACGTCCACCCGAGGTGTCTCTTCCGTCATGATCCGTCTCCCCTCGAACGATCAGGTGGGACGAGGGTGGGACCGGTTGCGGAGCCGGGTCTGTCGGGCGCGCGACAGTGTCGGCAACGCGACATCGTGGGTGGACGCGGGTGCGGCTCAGCGCTCCGTGCAGACCCCGTGGGTGCGTTCGGCGTGCCTCGCCCGAAGCTCAGGGGTGAACGCGACGACCTGCTCCGCCGGCTGGCCGCGCACCGTCAGGGTGATCCGTACGGCGGTGGCCGGAGCGGCGTTGGCGCAGTCCGGACGGAGGCGCAGCAGGAGCTGCAGGTCGTCGCCGGGCTGCACGGGCAGCGGATCGGGGCGCGCGGACCGCATGCCGTAGAGCACCTCCTGCGCGACGAGGATGTCCTTCTCGACGGCCGCGACGGTGTGCCGCACCTCCGCGCCGGTGCCGTCGAGGGGCGTGACGGAGCGGACGGCGACGTCAGGGACGAGCACGTGCAGCTTGCTGATGGTGCCGTACTCCCCCTCGCCGAACTGGCTCATCTGCATCCCGCCGCGGTGCGCGGCCAGGTACTGCCCGCGCAGGGGCGCGGCCTCTTCGCGCGTATCCGGCCGGAGCAGCAGGTACGCCGCGGGGACGGCGGCCAGCGCGGCGATCGCCGCGGGTACGACCCACCGCCCGCCGGGCGGCGGGGGCTCGACGGGCATGTCCGGCGGCGTCACGTCAGCAGACGTCGATGCTGCAGTAGTCGGTGAAACAGCCGCAGAGCGAGACGAACTGCCGGCTCGGCGCCGTGCACGTGTTCACGTACTCGCTCGGGCAGGCCAGCTTCGAGACCTCGCCGCCGTGCACGGCGCGCAGGTCGTCGCCGGCCAGCTCGGTGAGCCGTTCGGTCCTGAGGGTGAGGGTGCGTCGCGGCATGGGTCCTCCAGCGGGGCCGTCGGTAGGGTGCGGCGTCTCTAACGGTAGCCCCGCGCGGGGCGGCTGGCGGTGGGGGTACGAGCGTGCGGGTCTTCGTCACCGGCGGCAGCGGGGTGCTCGGCCGCGCGCTAATGCCGTTGCTGCGTGACCGCGGCGACGAGGTCGTCGCGCCGGGCCGGACCGAGCTCGACCTGTTCGACCCCGCCGCGCTGGCACCGGTCGTCGCGGCGACGGACGCGGTCGTCCACCTGGCGACCCGGATCCCGCCGCGGTCGCGGTTCCGCGAGCCCGGCGCCTGGGACAACAACGACCGGCTGCGCGCCGTTGCGTCGCGGCTGCTCGTCGACGCGGCGCTCGCCGCGGCCCGCCCGGCGGCGTACGTGCAGGTGTCGATCGCGTTCGGGCTCGACACGCCGTTCGGGGCGTCGGCGGTGGAGGCGGAACGCCAGGCGGCGCGGTTCGCGGCGGCCGGCCGGCGGGGCGTCGTCGTCCGGATCGGGCTGCTCTACGGCCCGGGTGCGGCGACCGCCGAGCCGGACCGCGGACCCGGCTTGCCGGTCGCGCACGTCGACGTCGCGGCGCGGGCGCTGCGCGACGCGTTGGAGGCGCCGTCCGGGACTTACGAAGTCGCGGAGTAGCGGGTGGTAGCCCGGCCGCGCGCGGGTACGCCGGGCGCGGAAGGGAGGCGGCCATGCCCGCGAAGAAGGAAGAGCTGCCAGGGACGCTGGAACGCTCTCCGGCCAAGGCCCAGCGGACCTACGAGAAGGCGCTGGACGCAGCGCACGAGCAGTACGGCGACGAGGAGCGCGCGCACCGGACGGCGTTCGCGGCGGTGAAGCGCGGCTTCGAGAAGGTCGGCGACCACTGGGAGCCCAAGGCGAAGAAGGGGCCGTCCGATGAACGTGCGAAGACCGGCCGCGGCGAGACCGCGGGCGGCGTGGACGTCGAGGGGCACAGCAAGCAGGAGCTCTACGACCGCGCCAGGGACCTCGGCATCAAGGGCCGTTCGTCGATGACGAAGATGGAGCTCGGCCAGGCGATCGCGCGCAAGCAGGACTGACCGGCGCCAGCGGGCGGGGCGCGCTCCTCGGCCGGGTGCGCCGGCTCGCGGGCCTGCTTCGCCGGCACGGTGCCGGGGTCCTCGTTCGTCATGTCCGGGTCGCTACGCCGCGCGCCACGAAATCCGGGACTAGGCCGGAGCGGCCGCACGCGAGAGCATGGCGGCGCCCGGCACACCGGGTGCCCGCATATCTCCAGGAGCCCGCATGCGGAAGCTCTCCCTGCGCAAGGAGTCCCTCACCGAGCTGACGACCGACGAGCTCGCGGTCGTCGTCGGCGCGGCCGAGACGAAGATCTGCGTCACGCACCGCTGCATCACGCCTGCCAGCCTCACCGAGTGCCTGCCGACGAACGGCTGCGGCTGACCCGCCACGTCCGGCGACACAGGTCGGTACGGCCGCGCCGGCGAACGGTGACCACACCCCTATCCACCCCTCGACACCTCTAGGAGCCCCTATGCGTACCGCCCGCCTCCTCATCGCCACCACCGCCGCCGCGGCGGCGTTCGCCACCCCCGCCTCGGCCGCGTGGTCGGACCACGTCGTCACCGTGGAGTTCCAGGGCCCCGTGGTCTGCGTGACCGAGCCCTGCGACCAGCCGATGCCGGTCGTGGTGTGCGTCGTTCCCGCGGCCGTCTGCACACCCCGGTAACACGTTCGCCGTCGACGGGGCGGTGCCGCGCTGACGGCACGGCGTGCCGCTGCCCCGCCGAGCAGGCGCCGCCCCCTCACCCCTCACCCCCATTGGAGAGACCCATGCGAGTCAAGCGCGTCCTCGTGCTCGCGGCGTTCGCCGCGGCCGCCCTCGGCGCCGCCCAGCCGGCCGCCGCCGACCACGACTGCGACGAGTACCCGAACAACCACTGCTACGACTGCGTGCAGGCCCCCTGCTACCCCGAGGACTACCCGCCGTACCTGCTCCGCCTGATCTTCGGCGAGCCCGACCGCTGAGCGGGTAACCCCTCGGGCCGCGCACGCGCGGTGTGGCATACTGCACCGCTGTACGACTCGCCCCTCGGATGCACGTCCCGGGGGGTCGTTGTACGAGATGCGGGGCCCGAGGGTCTCGAGCTGGCGGAGTGGCCGAGTGGCTTAGGCAAGGGCCTGCAAAGCCCTGTACGCGAGTTCGATTCTCGCCTCCGCCTCGGGCGATTAGCTCAGCGGGAGAGCGCTACCTTGACACGGTAGAGGCCAGTGGTTCGACACCACTATCGCCCACAACAAGCTGGTCCGACCTCGGTCGGGCCGGCTTCGTTTTGTACCGATACTTCCTAGCCACCCCGCATCGTGGTTGACTGTGCGTGCCGCAGCGGTTACGCACGGTATCGAAGACGTACGGGGGAATCATGAGTGTTGGCGTTGTCCTTCGTTGTCGCGCGCTGGCTGCGGCGACGGTCGCGGCGATCGCGGTGCCGGTCGTCATCGCCGGTCCGGCGATCGCGGCGACGCCGGAACAGATCACGATCTTGTCGCCTGTCAGCGGACGTGTCACCTCACATCCGTCCGACCATCACTTTGGTGACAGCGGCCATTGGTCCGAGGACATCGCGGCGTCGGACGATGCTCCGGTCTACGCGCGGTTCGCCCGGGCGACCGGGTCGGTGCGAATCTCGGTCGAGGCGGTCGCCGCCGCATGTCGTACGGGCACGGGCGGCCAGGCGATTCGCCTCGGGGTGACGGTCGACGGGGTACGGCTGGGCACCGTCAGCTACCTCCACCTTGCAGGACTGCGAAAGCGGGCGGGCGACGCTGTGGCGCCCGGGGAGCAGCTCGGCGTCCAGGCGACCGGACTTCCTACGAAGGGGAACGAGAGTTGCTGGACCGGTCCGCACGTGCATCTCGAGGCGCGCAATGCGTCGTCGTACTCGTGTTACGCCCCGGTCTCGCTGGGCCAATCACTCAACAGCGGCAGTGCCGTGGGAGTGCTCGGCGGCGCGTACGCCAACGGCGTCCGCAGCGTCTGCCCAGCCGGCGCCACGAATGGCTTGGTGGAAGGCCTGTTCATCCGGAACGCCGCGAATGGACGCGTCTACCGGATCGCTGGAGGCGCACCGATCTATGTGTCCACATGGGACGCGTTCGGCGGCCCCAAGCCCACGTACGACGTCGACGACGCGTACCTGCGCGCATTGCGCCCGTGGCCACGAGACATGTTCCTGCGCGGATCGAGATCAGGCCGGGTCTTTCGCGTCGTCTCCGGCCATCGGTACCACATCGACAGCTGGACTCCGTACGGCGGGGTTCAACCCCACGTGAACGTCGACGACTGGTCTCTCGACCACTGTGACCACCTCCGGTGCACGCCGTTCGGACGTCTCGACGAAGCCCGCGGCGTTCCTGGCGGCGCCTACGTCCGGGGCTGGGCGATGGACCCCGACACGACGGATCCCGTCACCGTCCATGTCTGGGCCAGCGGTCAGAACCGACGGTCGTTCGTCGCCAACGTCTCGCGGCCTGACGTCGACAACGCGTATCACCGCGGCAGCAGGTTCGGATTCGCACACACTGTTCCGCTGCCGCCTGGCGAGCATGTCGTCTGTCCGCACCCCATCAACGTCGGGCAGGGATCGACCAACCCGAGCGTGGGGTGCGCCACCGTCACCGCGCTGCCGAAGGTCTCCACCTCGCTGTCGTCGGGGCTCTCGATCTCCACGGTCACGTACGGTGCCGGCGCCAAGTTCGTCGGCACGCTGCGACGCCGGGACAATGGTGCGGTCCTCACGGGGGCGCCGGTCGCAGTTCAGTCCCGGCCGCTGGGCGGATCGACTTGGACGACCGCCAAGACCGTGCTGACCTCGTCCACGGGCCGGATCGAGACCACGGTCACGCCGAAGGCGAACACCGAGTACCGCCTGCACTACGCAGGATCTTTCAGCCTCGCGTCGAGCGCCTCCACGATCCGCCCCCTCCGAGTTCGCACGCGCGTGTCGCTGACATCCTCGGCCACGTCCGTGCGGGTCGGGGGCGCGGTTACGTTCGCGGGTACCGTCGCGCCTGGGCACGCGGGACAGGGCGTCAACCTCCAGCGTTACGCCGACGGTGTTTGGCGCACGGTTCGCACTGTGACCCTGAGTTCCACCAGTACCTACCGCACGACGCTCACCATGAACAGCCGCACGGATTTTACTTGGCGGGTCTACAAGCCAGGCGACGCGGACCATGTCGCCGGTTCGAGCCGTTCAGTCCGGATCGCTGTCGCGTAACCGTCTGGAGCAAGTCGTTGCGCGCCGCCGGGGTGAGCGAGCCCGTTCAGTCCGAGGTCGCGATCCAGAACGCGAACGCCAGCGCCCAGGCGACCAGCCCGACGGCGCCGTACGCCGCCAGCCTCCGGTCCCCACGCAGCGCCGCGATCGGCACGGCGACGAGCGTGATGGCGCCGGTCGTGATCGCGGCCATGGCGAGCGTGCCGAGCAGCGGGGTCGTCCCGGTCGTGCGCTCCCCCACCGGCACGACCACGGCGAGCAGCAACGCGGTGACGACCCCCGACACCGCCGCGACGATCCCGGCCCAGTACGCGGTTCGGCTCACGACAGCGCAGTGTGCCAGCGCGCCGCGCCCGGGTGCGGGAGGCGCAGCGGGCGCGCGGGCGCGGTTGGATGCGGCACATGGCTGACGACGTACGGCCCGAGCTGGCCGAGGTGCTGGCGCGGCAGTCCGGGCTGCTCGACGACGCCCGCCCGGAAGCGGTGGCGAAGCGCCGCGCGGCCGGCCGGCGCACCGCGCGCGAGAACCTCGCCGACCTCGTCGACCCCGGCACCTGGGTCGAGTACGGCGGGCTCGCGGTGGCGGCGCAACGGATGCGGCGTTCGCTGGACGACCTCGCCGCGAGCACGCCCGCCGACGGCGTGATCACCGGCACGGGCCGCGTCGAAGGCACCAAAGTCGCCGCGCTGTCGTACGACTACACGGTCCTGGCCGGCACGCAGGGCCTGACCGGGCACCGGAAGACGGACCGGCTGTTCGACGTCGCCGAGCGGGACGGCCTGCCGGTCGTCGTGTTCGCGGAGGGCGGCGGCGGCCGGCCGGGCGACACCGACCACCTCACGGTCGCGGCACTGGAGCTGATGACGTTCCACGCGTTCGCCCGGCTGCGGACGCTGCGGGTGGGCGTCGCCGCCGGCTTCTGCTTCGCCGGCAACGCCGCCCTCCTCGGCACCTGCGACGTCACGATCGGCGTGCGCGGCGCGAGCATCGGGATGGGCGGCCCGGCGATGGTCGAGGCGGCCGGGCTCGGCGCGGTCGCGCCGGAGGACGTGGGCCCGCTCGACGTGCACCTCGCCAGCGGCGTCGTGGACGTCGAGGCGGCCGACGATGCGGAGTCGGTACGGCTCGCGCGCCAGGTCCTCGGCTACGCCGCCGGGCCGGCGAGCTCCGCCGGCGACGGCGCGCACGCCGACCAGACCGCGCTGCGCGACGCGCTCCCGGAGAGCCGACGGCGCGCGTACGACGTGCGGCCGGTGCTCACGACGCTGTTCGACACCGGCAGCGTGCTGGAGCTGCGGGCGAGGCACGGCCGCAACGTCGTGACGGCGTTCGCGCGCCTGGCCGGCCGCCCGGTCGGCGTGCTCGCGAACAACCCGGTCCAGCAGGCCGGGGCGATCGACGCGACCGGGGCGGCGAAGGCGGCCCGGTTCCTGCGGCTGTGCGACCGGGTCGGCCTGCCGGTCGTCAGCCTGGTCGACACGCCGGGGATCATGGTCGGCCCCGCGGCCGAACGCGCCGGGCTGGTCCGCGCGGTCGGCGACCTGTTCGACGCGGGCGCGGCACTGCGCACCCCGCTCGTGACCGTCGTGCTGCGGAAGGCGTACGGCCTCGGCGCGATGGCGATGTCGGGCGGCAGCCTCCACGCCGCCAGGCTCACGGTCGCCTGGCCCGGCGGCGAGATCGGCGCGATGGGCTTGGAGGGCGCGGTGCGGCTGGCGTTCCGGAAGGAGCTGGCCGCGATCGAGGACGAGGCGGAACGCGCCCAGCGCGAGCGGGACCTGGTCGCGCTCGCCTACGCGCACGGCAAGGCGCTGTCGGCCGCCGCGGCGTTCGAGCTGGACGACGTGATCGACCCGGCGACGACCAGGGAGGTGCTGGCCGCCGCCCTCGGCTGACCCGCGGCCCCGGGCGGCTACCCCGCGGGCGGGGGCGGCGGCTTGGTCAGGCCCTGGCAGCCGGAGTGGTAGGCGTTGCGGGCCGGGGTGGCCGGGTCCGGGGCGGGCAGCGGCGTGGTGTTGTCGCTCTGGTACGTGCCCTCCTCCCACGCGCCCCAGATGTGCTGGCGGCACCAGGAGTCGACACGGAACCACTCGACGTCACCGGCCGGGCGCGACGGCGCCTTGCGCTTGCCGGTCATGACGTCCCAGACGCGGGTGTTGAACTCCGCCAGCCACTTCTTGGTGCCGTCCAGGCGCGCGCGGTACGTGCCGTACCCCTCGGAGAGCCGCCGCTCGTCGGCGACCGGCGGCGTGGTGACGAACGGCACGGACTCGCCGCCGACCGGCTCGGGGACCTCGACCAGGCCGAGAACGCTGCGCGGGACCGTCCGGCGGCCGGCGTAGCCGCCCGGGGTCGGGGTCGCGCCCTGGAACAGCCGGGTCTGCAGCTCGCGCCTGGTCAGCTTGCCGTCCGCCAATTCGCAGTTGCGGCGGGCGCTGCCGCACCGGAACGGCTTGCCGGCCGCGACGACGCCGCCCTTCTGGATGCGCGACTTCCCGGCGAGCTGCTGCCGGGCGAGCCACAGCGCGCGCCCGTAGGTGCCGGCGATGGTGGGCGTGGCGTTGGACGTGCCGCCGAAGTCGCCCTTCCCTGTCACGGTCTTCCCGCCGTACGCCGACGGGTACTGGCCGCCGATCCCCGCGACGTCCGCGGGCTTCCCCGATCCGGAGTAGTCGACGTTCGCCGGCTCGGTGGCGCCGACGGTGACGATCCAGTCCGGCCCCTCCTGCGACGACAGCAGCGTGCCGTTGGGCGTGATGAAGTCGTTGACCACGCCGTTGCCGGCCGAGAAGAAGATCGTCTGGCCGCGCTGCGTGGCGCGCTGCTGGAGCGCGGTGTCCGACCCGGCGTAGACGCGGTCACGGGCGACGCCGGTGGTCGAGATGCCGTACGAGTTGCTGATCGCGTCGATCCAGGGCTGCCGCTCGGCCCACTCGATCGCCGCCTCGTAGTTGCCCGCCTGGATGAACACGAGCAGGCACTCGGGGCAGGTGCCGTTGATGTTGCCGACCGAGACGCTGGCGGTGCCCATGCCGTGCTCGCCGACGCCGGTGCCGTAGATCGGGCCCTTGTAGTCCTTGCCGCCGGAGCCGCCGAACGAGACCGCGCCGATGACCTTGGACCCGGGGATCCAGTAGTACGACAGCTCCTCGCGGTTGCTCTGCTCGACGTCGAGCCACCTGTCCTCGTCGCGGTCGAACAGCGTGGCCTGGTTCGCCTTGGCGTTCTTCGCGTCGAGGCTGAGCTTCAACGGCTGGTACGTCGTGAACGACGACGGCTTCGGGAAGCCGGCCAGCCAGGTGTGCGGCGCCTTGGTCAGCGGCAGGTCGTCCGCCTTCGACCGGGTCTTCGCCTGCGGCATCTTCGCGGCGAGGTAGTCCCAGTGGTACGGCGAGAAGCCGGAGTCGATGACCGCGATGACGACGGCGTCGTCGCCCGGCTTGGCGGGCGCGGCCGAGGCCGGGACGGCCGCCAGGCCGCCGGCGACGAGGAAGGCGGACAGCGCGAAGCGCAGCAGAGACAGGCGAGGCATGGGTCACCGTTCGGCATCCGGCCTAACGGCTCCTGCCCGATCGGCGCCGCTGGACAACCGATCGGGTGATCTTTGCGGGTTCGTCGGACACGCCACCCGCCCACTTGCACACTCGCCGCAGCGACTGGGCCGAACAGCGCAGCCGAATCGCCCCTTACGGGCGGTTGGGGCCGGTTGGCACCCCGTCGATGCAAGAACCGACTGCCGGATCACCTCCAGGGGAGTACATGACCGTCGCACGCACGTTCGCCCGCTCCGTCGCCGCTGTCGGCGTCGCCGCGCTGGTCGCCGGGCCGCTGGCCTCCGGCGCGCAGGCCGCGCCGCGAGCGCCGAAGAAGCCGCCGCCGCCGACCATCGTGGCCAAGCCGGCCTCGCCCACGAACGTGCGCAGCGCGACGTTCGAGTTCACCCACCCGACCGCGGGCGTGACCTTCCAGTGCTCGCTGGACGGCGCGGCGTACGCCACCTGCCTCAGCCCGCGCGTCTACGAGGGCCCGCTCGGCGAGGCGACCCACGTCTTCAAGGTCCGGGCGCGCGACGCCTCGGGCGCGCTGAGCACCGCGGTCCAGGTGGACTGGACGGTCGACCTGACCGCCCCGGCCGCGCCGGCGCTGTCCGGCGTCCCGTCGCCCAGCCCGACCTCGGCGACGAGCGCGACGCTCGCCTTCTCGAGCGCCGGCGCCGCGAGCTACGCCTGCTCCCTCGACAACGCCGCCGCCACGCCGTGCACCTCCCCGGTTGCGCTCAGCGCGATCGGCGAGGGCCCGCACGCGTTCACGGTCACCGCGCGCGACGCGGCGGGCAACGTGAGCGCTCCGGCCGTCGGCGCCTGGACGGTGGACACCACGCCGCCGCCCGCCCCGACTATCACGACCGGCCCGGCCGACCTCACCAACGCCACGGCGGCGACGTTCCAGGTCTTCAACCCGGACGCGGCCGCGACGCTGGCCTGCTCGCTGGACGGCGCGGCGTTCGCCGCCTGCCCGGCCCCGCTGACCTACGCCGCGCTCAGCGAGGGCGCGCACACCTTCGACGTGCGCGCCGCCGACTCGCTGGGCAACACCGCGGCCGCGCCCCGGTTCTCCTGGACCGTCGACCTGACGGCGCCCGCGCCGCCGGCGATCCTCACCGGCCCGGACGGGCAGACCGCCAGCCCGACCGGCTCCTTCACGTTCAACGCGTTCGACGCGGTCGAGCTGCTCTGCTCGGTCGACGACGGCGCGTACGCCACCTGCCCGACCGCGTACACGACAGCCGCGCTCGCCGACGGCCCGCACACGCTGCACGTGAAGGGCAAGGACGCCGCGGGCAACGAGAGCGGTGCCACGCCGTACGCATGGTCGATCGACAACACGCCGCCCCCGGCGGCCACGGTCACCGGCCCGGCCGCGCTGACCAACGCCACCTCGGCGACGTTCACCATCTCGAACAGCGAGCAGCTGGTGACGTTCACCTGCGCGCTCGACGGCGGCTCCGCGGTGCCGTGCGAGAGCGGCGTGACGTACTCCGGGCTGCCGGACGGCCCGCACTCGCTGGTCGTGACGTCGAACGACGCGCTCGGCAACGGCACGCCGTACACGCACAGCTGGACGATCGACGCGGCCGCGCCGAGCGCCACGCTCACCACGCCGACCGCGCTGACCAGCGCCGCCCAGGTCGTGTTCTCCGAGCCGGCCAGCGGCATCACGGGCTCCTCGCTCGCGCTGCGCGTCTCGGGCAGCACCACCGCGGTCCCGGCGACGCAGACCTGCTACGACGCGTCGCTGGTCGTCGTGTCCTGCGCCACCGGCGCCGTGACCACGGCGGCCGTGAAGCCGACCGCCGCGCTGGTCGCGGGCGAGCGGTACACCGTGGTCACCAACCCGACCGGCGCCTCGACGATCGCCGACGCGGCGGGCAACGCGCTGCCGCCGACGACGTTCGCGTTCCGCGCGTTGACGCAGCTGCAGGAGACGTCCCCGGCGTCGTCCTACCGCTGGCGCGCCGTCTCGACGTCGGCCGCGTACGGCGGCTCGTACCGCAGCGACCGCCTCGGCGGCGCGACGGCGAGCTACGCCTTCAGCGGCACGTCGATCACCTGGTACACGGTCAAGGCCCGCAACCAGGGCGTGGCGGACGTCTACGTGGACGGCGTGAAGAAGGCGACCGTCAACAACTACGCCACGAAGACGACGTACAAGGTCCCGCGGACGGTGTCCGGCCTCGCCGCCGGGAAGCACACCCTCAAGATCGTCGTGCGCGGCCTCCGCGGCTCGACGTCGGGCACGGGGACCTACGTCGTGATCGACGCGGTGAAGGCCGGCGGCGGCACGCTGGTCGCCACGCCGTCGCTGTCGCACACCTGGCGGATCTCGCGGGCGACCGCGGCGTCCGGCGGCGCGCAGGCGGTGGCCGACCTGGCCGGCGCCGACGTCACGCTGCGCTTCCGCGGCACCGGCGTCTCCTGGTACACGAGCACCGGCCGCAACCGCGGCATCGTCCGGATCTACGTGGACGGCGTCCTCAAGGCGACGGTCGACAACTACGCGGCGACGACGACGTACAACGTCCGCCGGGTGATCAGCGGCCTGAGCGACGCGCGGCACACCGTGCGCCTGGTGGTGATCGGCAAGCACCGCGCCGCCGCCACCGGCAACGTCGCCACCGTCGACCGGTGGGTCGTGCTCTAAGAACGGCCCAGCCCGAACCGAAGGCCCGTCCCCGACCTGGGGGCGGGCCTTCGGCGTTGCGCGGGCCGCGGGGCGCGACGGCTCGCGGCGGGCGGGGTGCGGCCGGACCCCCGGCGGCCGGTCGCCCGGGGGGCGGCGGCCCCGGGGAGGGAGGCGGCGGGCAGGAGAGAGCCCGGCCGGCGGCGAAGGAGAACCGCACCACCTCCGGCCGTTCCGGCCGCTCCCTCGACGGAGGACGTTTCCGTGCGCGTTCGCAGGACCTCAGCGGTAGCGCTGTCACTCGCCGTTCTCGGCGGCTTCGCCGTCATCGCGCTCTCCGCGCCGCCCGGCGCGCTGCCCACGACGACGAGCAAGATGTCCGACAAGGCCGTCAACCGGGCGTACAAGATCGTGGACGTCAAGGGCCGCAAGATCGGCACCGCCAACTGGCGCGTGACCCGGGCCGGCGGCAACTGCTGCGAGGCTCTCGTCATGGCCACGCGGACCGGCCGGCTGGTCGAGTTCGGCGGGACGTACCCGATCTACTCGGACGACGAGGGCAAGACCTGGCACGAGATCAACCCGACCGTGCCGTCCACCTCGCGCGTGCCCAACCCCGGCCCGCGCAAGATCGCCGGTGGCGAGGGGACGCTCGTGCAGTCGCCCGACGGCGACATCCTCGGCGTCGGCTGGGACCCGTACAGCGGCGACCGCCTCCAGTCGTTCATGTACCACGCGAAGGACAAGAAGTGGTACTACCAGGAGGCCCCGCTGCACGAGCCGTTCTACGACCGTGAGTGGGTGGCCGTCGCCAAGGGTCCGTTCACGATCAACGGCACCAAGGTGCCGTGGGTGAGCATGGTCGTCTCGAACTTCAACCGCCGGATCGTGCTCATGAGCACCGACGGCCTGAACTACTTCCAGCCGACGCAGCGCCAGGTCGACGCGGTCGCGAACGCGCCCGTGTCGAAGTTCCTGCCGACGACGCCGGACCCGGACCTCGACTACATGCAGGAACACGCGCAGACGAACCTCAGCGCGCTCGCGACCGGCATCCTGTCGTTCGACTCCGTCAACGGCTGCAAGGTCCAGACGCTCACCAACAACGGCTCCTGGGCGTGCTTCTCGCTGCCGAACGAGCAGGAGCTCACCGGCCCGCTGCACACCGACTCGCGCGGCTGGATCCACGAGGTCGTGGCGTCGAAGGGCGAGACGGAGTTCACCTACCGGGTGTCCCGCAACGGCGGCCGGACGTGGACGCAGACCATCGTGCCGATCCCCGGCGAGCTGGCCATGGAGACCTACGACTTCAAGGTGCACGGCAAGCTCGGGCTCGGCGTCATCGCGACGCACGCGAAGAGGGACGACGGCGCGTTCCAGGACGTCGTCATCAAGCTCGACATCAAGGGGTCCAAGCCGAAGGTGCAGCGCATGTACTACGTCGGCGACGGCAACCTGAAGTCGACCGTCGGCCTCGACGTGCTCGGTACCGTCCAGGGCGCGAAGTCGAACCGCGTGGACTTCACGTCGGTGGCGGTGCTGCCGAACGGCACCATCGCGGTGTCGTTCGCGGACAAGCGCTACGACGACCCGGCCATCGCGATCCTGCCGGCGCGCTGACGCCGTAACCGCTCCTCCCGCGAGGGGCCGCTCCCGACGGGGGCGGCCCCTCGCGCGTTGCGGCGACCACCCGGCACGAAACGGGAAATAACGCGCTCTCCGCCCGCCGGACGGCGTACCGGCCGATACTCCGTGTGTGGCGCGCGCAACGACCGGGAGCAACTCCGGCCGGCTCGCCGGCCTGCTCCTGATGGCGGCCGGTGCGTTCACCGTGGTCAACAACTACCTGCCGGGCAGCGAGTACCTCGACGTCGCGGTGCTGAACTCCGTCGGGTTCGGCGCGCTGGCGCTCGGCCTGATCGCCTACCGGCTGCCCTGGCAGCGCTGGCACCCGCGCCTGTCGCTGGTGCTCGGCCTCATCGCGTTCGCGCTCATCGCGGTCTCGAACCAGTTCGGCGGCGTGTCCGCGTACAGCTACGCCGTCTACTACGTCCTCGTGTTCGTCTGGGTCGGCGTCTCGCACCCGCCGCGCACGTCGTGGCTGCTCGCGCCGGCCGCCGCGGCGGCGTACGTGCTGCCGTTCCTGCTGCGGCCCGAGGTGGCCGCCGTCAACGCGGTCACCTCCGTCACCGTCGCCATCCCGGTCTGCGTCCTCGTCGGCGAGACCATCGCGCGCGTCGTCCGCCGGCAGCTCGAGGCGCAGGCGGCGCTCGCCGAACGCGCCCGGCGCGTCGAACGCCTCACCATGCTCGTCGGCGAGCTCAACACGGACCTGTCCGTGGCCGGCGTCCTCGACCGGATCTGCCACAGCGCCCGCGACCTGGTCGAGGGCGACGCGGCCTGCTTCGTCACCGCCGTCGGGGGCATCGCCGCGATCGTCGCGGTGGAGGAGCTGCCCGACGACCTGGTCGGCCGGAGCTGGCCGGTCGACGGGTCGTCCATGGGCGAGGTGCTGCACAGCAGGGAGCCGCTCGTCGTCACGAGCTGGCAGACGTACCCGCACCTCATGGACGAGATCCAGGACGCGGTCCCCGGCCTGCACACCATGCTCGTGATCCCCAGCGTCGGCCACGGCGAGGTGCGCGGCGCGCTCTACGTGATGTTCGCGCAGCCGGGGCGCACGCTGACGCCGGACGAGATCGACGTCGCCACGCTGCTCGCCGGCCACGCCGGTGCCGCGCTCGCCAACGCCGCCACGCACGCCGAGGTCGTCCGCGCCCGCGACCGCGAGCAGGCGATCATCGACGGCATGGCCGACGGCGTCGCCGTCGTGGACCGCGAGGGCGTCGTCGTCGGCTGGAACGCCGCCGCGGCCGAGCTCACCGGGCTGGCCGCCGTCGCCGTCGTGGGCGGCGTGCTGCCGTTCCCGCTCGGCCCGCCGAAGACGCCGACCGACCACCACCTGCCCGACGGCCGGTGGATCGAGCTGCTCGCGTCGCCGCTGGGCAGCACCGGCCAGACGGTCGTCGGCTTCCGCGACGTCAGCAAGGCGAAGGCGCTGGACGAGGCGAAGGACCTGTTCCTCGCTACGACGAGCCACGAGCTGCGCACGCCGTTGACAGTCATCAAGGGCTACGTCGCGATCCTGCAACGCAGCTGGGTCCAGCTCAGCGACGAGGAGCGGACCGACGCGCTCAACGCCGTCGGCGCCCGTACCGACTCCCTCGTCGCGCTGGTCAACCACCTGCTGCTCGGCGCCCGCGCGGGTGCCGCGCGCTACTCGCTGGAGAGCGTGTCGTTCGACCTCGGCCCGGCGGTGCGCACCCTCGCCGAGGGGTTCAAGGCCGTGACCGAACGGCACCGGGTCGTCGTCGAGCTGCCGGACGACCTGCCGCACGTACTCGGCGACGCGGCGTCGATGGAGCCGGTCGTCGGGCAGCTGCTCGAGAATGCGATCAAGTACAGCCCCGACGGGGGCGAGATCCGCATCGTCGTGCGTGGCGGCGACGGCTACGCCGTCGTGGACGTCCGTGACCGCGGCATCGGCATCCCGGCCGGCATGGAGGACCAGATCTTCACCCGCTTCTACCAGGTGGGCAACGGCGACCGGCGCGAGTACGCGGGGATGGGGCTCGGGCTGCACATCGTCCGCCAGCTCGTCGAGGCGCAGGGCGGCACCGTGCACGCCCGCAACCGCGCGGAGGGCGGCGCTGAGATCGGCTTCACGCTGCCGTACGCGACGCCGGTCCCGCCGCCGCGACTGTCAGCGGCCTTAGCGGCGCGGCGGGTGTAAGCACCGGGGCGTTCATCCGTGTAAGTGGTGGCGCCAGAGCCCCGGGGGACGGGGCCGCCATCGGAACGGAGACGCCTGTGCGTCGCATCCTCGTTGCCGCGGCCTTGGCCGCGCTGTCCACCTTCCCCTCCCCCGCGCAGGCCGACGTCTGCGCGGGCACCGTCCTGTGCGCCGTCGACGGCTGCCGGGGCACCGTGAACGTCTGCCCCACCGCGCAGACCTGTTCCGGCGGCGTCAGCGTCTGCCCGATGGCGGACGCGCGCGACTGCCACAGCTCCGTCGATGTCTGCGGCATCCTGCACGTGAACTGCCACCCCGCGTGCCCGCCGGCCCGTTAGCCGAGCACCCCGCGAACCGGCCGCCCCGGACGGGGCGTGTCTCCTGACGCCGCGGGACGCCCTCCCGCAGCCCTACCGAAAGGAACTGCCATGCGACGCATCCTGCTCGCGACGACCATCGCCGCCGCCTCCCTCGGCGGCTTCGGCGGCAGCGCAAACGCGCTTTGCGCGGCCAACGCGCTCTGCACCGGCCAGTCGAACTGTTACGGCACCGTCAACGTCTGCCCGAACGCGTGGTACTGCTCCGGCACCGTCAACGTCTGCCCCGGCGCCGACACCTGCACGGGCGGCGGCGTGAATGTTTGCGACTTCCGCGTTCCGACCAGCCGTTAGCCGTCCTCCGGGCGGGCGGCCCCGTGCCCCACGGCCGCCCGCCCACTGCCGTGCCTCCAAGGAGCCCTCGTGCGACGTCTGCTCGTTCTCGCCCTGCTCGCTCTGTCCGCCGCCGGCTCCGGCGGCTCCGCCCAGGCCGCCTGCGTAGGCAACGTGGCCTGCGCCGTCAACGGCTGTTACGGCGGCGTCAACGTCTGCCCCACCGCGCAGTCCTGCTCCGGCGGCGTCAGCGTCTGCCCCATGGCGCACCCGCGGGACTGCACCAGCTCGGTCGACGTCTGCCTCGACCTAGCCATCGCCCTCAGCTGCCACGGCGTTCCCGACGAGGTCTGCGACTTGCTCCGCTCGTGACCGCGAGGTGCAGCACGAACGACCGCCCGGTCTGGGCGGTCTCCTGTCGCCGCGGGCAACCTCCCGCGGCTCTACCGGAAGGAACTGTCATGCGACGCATCCTGTTCGCGACGGCCATCGCCGCCGCCTCCCTCGGCGGCTTCGGCGGCAGCGCCAACGCCGTCTGCGCCGGCAACGTCATCTGCGCCGGTCAGTCCGTCTGTCGCGGCGCGCTGAACGTCTGCCCGGACGCCAACGCCTGCTACGGCGGCGTCAACGTCTGCCCCGGCGCCGACTACTGCACCGGCTCGGTGAACCTCTGCGACTTCAAGGCTCCCGTCCCGCGCTGATCCCGTCACCCGGGGGTCGGCGGCCGGCTCCCAGGCCGCCCACCCCCGGCTTCGAAGGAGCTCCCATGCGACGTCTGCTCGTCCTCGCCCTGCTCGCCCTGTCCGCCGCCGGCTCCGGCGGCACCGCCCAGGCGTTCTGCGTCGGCAACCTGGCCTGCGCGGTCAACGGCTGCTACGGCACCGTCAACGCCTGCCCGACCGCCGAGTACTGCTCCGGCGGCGTCAGCGTCTGCCCGATGGCGCACCCGCGGAACTGCACCAGCGCCGTGGACGTCTGCCTCGACCTCGTCGGCCCGGTGCTGGACTGCGGCCCGGTGCTCGCGCCGGTCTGCAAGCTGTTGCCCAGCTGACCGCTACGCCGGTGCCAGCGCCCCGCCGATCTCGGCCAGCGCGGGCACCGGCGGCTCGGGGCCGACCCAGGTCACCGAGCCGGTACGAATCGCGATCGGCTCGCCGCCGTCGCGCGGCTCGACCGAGCAGAAGAAGCGCTCCCCCACGACCGGCTGCCGGCGCCACACGA
>DATLNJ010000011.1:0-19377 GCA_035536815.1 Frankiaceae bacterium | reverse complement strand
GATGTCGCGGATGTTGTCCACCTCGAGCACGGAGGTCAAGAACGCCTCGAGCCGCGGCCAGGGCATGTTGGCCACGTCGCCACCGGACACGACGACGTCGCGCACCGACGGCGTACGCCGCAGGTAGTCGAGCATGTCGCCGAGCCGGTCGTTGGGCTTGCCGACGAACTTCAGCTTCGCGATCGTCGGCGTGGAGTTGCCGACGAGGTCCATCCGCGTGCAGTGGCCGCAGTACTGCGGGCACGTGGGCAGCATCTCGGCGAGCACCTTGGTGGGGTAGCGATGGGTCAGGCCCTCAGCCGCCCACATCTCGTGCTCGTGCAGCGAGTCGCGCATCGCGCGCGGGTGGCTCGGCCACTCCGGGTCGCGGTCGCTGAACGCCGGGAGCATGTAGCGGCGGACGGGGTCGGCGTAGAGGTCCGCGGTGTCCATGGTGTTGAGCATCTGCGGCGGGACGAGGATCGACATCGTCGCCCGCTCGGCCTGGTCGCGTTCGATGTCGGCCAGCAGCGCGTCGCTGATCAGGTCGCCGAAGACGCTCTTGAGCTGGGCGAGGTTCTTCGCGCAGTGGGCCCGCTGCCACTGCGCGGACTCCCACTCGGCGGCGGTGACGTCGCGGAACCCGGGCAGGCGGCGCCAGTCCGGCTCCTCGAACGCCCGCCCCACGGGGTAGGCGAACGGCTGCGGCAGGCCGTCCGGCATGTCGTCCCTCCCGTGTCCTGCTTGTGTGAGGCCTAACGATACGTAGATCATGCGGGCCGGGCAACGAACCGCCGCAAAGTTTCCGGGGAGAGTGTCGCATGGACGTCGAGTCGCCGATCGGGCTGCACCGGGTGGTGTCACCCTCCGGCGTGCTCCCGCAGGCGGCCGAGATCCTCGACGCGTCGCGGGTGCTGTGGCCGTCCGAGACGCGGATCGCGGTCGAACGGCTCAACCTCGACGCCGCGTCGTTCCGCCAGCTCTGGACGTCGTGCGACGGCGACGGCGCGCGGGTCAGGGACGAGGTGCTCGGGATCGTGCAGCGGCGCGGCAAGATGCACAACCCGGTCACCGGCTCGGGCGGCATGCTCGTCGGCGTCGTGGACGACGTGGGCGCGGAGTCGCCGCTCGGGCTCCGGGTGGGGCAGCGGGTGGCGACGCTGGTGTCGTTGACGCTGACGCCGCTGGAGATCGTCGACGGGCTGGCGTCGTGGTCGGGGGAGTCCGAGCAGGTGCCGTGCGCGGGGCACGCGATCCTGTTCGCCCGGTCCATCGCGGCGGTGCTGCCCGACGACCTCCCGGCGTCGCTGGCGCTCGCGGTGCTCGACGTCTGCGGCGCGCCGGCGCTGGTCTCGCGAGTGGTGTCCGGCTACGACGCGCCGTCGGTCTGCGTCGTCGGCGCGGGCGGGAAGTCGGGGTCGCTGTCGCTGGAGGCGGCGCGGCGTTCTGGCGCGTCGTCGGTCGTGGGCGTCGTGCCGAACGACGCGGAGGCGGCGTTGCTGCGCGCGTCCGGGCTGGCCGACGAGGTCGTCGTCGCCGACGCGCGCGACCCGATCGCGCTGGCCGCGGCGGTCGGCGAGCCGAAACTTGTCACAGTGGTGTGCGTGGATGTCCCCGGGTGCGAGGGCGGCTCGATCCTCGCTACGGCGAACGGGGGCACGGTTGTCTTCTTCTCGATGGCCACGTCGTTCACGGCCGCCGCCCTGGGCGCGGAGGGCCTCGCCGCGGACGTGACCATGCTCGTCGGCAACGGCTTCGTACCGGGGCACGCCGACCTGGCGCTCGACCTGGTGCGGACCTCGCCTGGCGTGCGGGCGCTGTTCGAGGCGAGGCTGCACGAGTGACGACGACGCTGTACCGCAACGCGCGCGTGCACGCGCCGGGGTCGCCGAGCGCGTTCGTGGTGGCGGACGGCGTGTTCGCGTGGGTCGGCGCGGACGCGGGTCCGGGCGCGGACGAGACGGTGGATCTCGGCGGGGCGTTCGTGACGCCGGCGTTCGTGGACGCGCACGTGCACGCGACGTCGACCGGGCTGATGCTGACCGGGCTGGACCTGCACGGCTGCGCGACGCTGGGCGAGGCGCTCGCGCGGGTCGAGCGGGCGGCGCGGGCCAACGGCGGGCGGCCGATCCTCGGCACCGGCTGGGACGAGACGCACTGGCCGGAGCGGCGGCCGCCGACCGCGGCCGAGCTGGACCGGGCGGCGTACGGCGGCGTCGTGTACCTGTCGCGCGCGGACGTGCACGGCGCGGTCGCGTCGTCGGCGCTGCTGCTGCTCGCGCCGGAGGCGGCCGGCCTGCCCGGCTACGAGGGCGACGGTCTGGTCCGGCTCGACGCGCACCACGCCGTGCGGCGCGTCGCGCTGGACGCGTTGCGGCCCTCGCAGGTACGCGAGGCGCAGCGTGCCTGCCTCGCCGAGGCGGCGCGGCTCGGCATCGGCTGCGTGCACGAGATGAGCGGGCCGGACATCGCGAGCACCGACGACCTGCTGTCGTTGCTGGCGATCGACGACTCGGTCGACGTCGTCGGCTACTGGGGAGACCTCGGCGACGTCACGACGCCGGCCGAGCTCGGGGTGCGCGGCGCGGGCGGCGACCTGTTCTGCGACGGCGCGATCGGGTCGTACACCGCGGCGTTCCGCGAGCCGTACGCCGACGACCCGACCCGCTCCGGGCGGCTGCGCTACTCGGCCGGGCAGGTGGCCGAGCACGTCGAGCTGTCGGTGCGCGCCGGGCTGCAGTGCGGCTTCCACGTCATCGGCGACCTGGCGGTCGACACCGTGCTGGACGGGTTCGAGCAGGCCGCGGCGCGCGTCGGGCTGCCCGCGCTGCTGGCCGGGCGGCACCGGCTCGAACACGTCGAAGCCGCGTCGCCGGAGGCGGTGGCGCGGATGGCGCGGCTCGGGCTGGTGGCGAGCGTGCAGCCGGCGTTCGACGCGGAGTGGGGCGGCGAGGGGCGGATGTACGAGGCGCGCCTCGGCGCGGACCGCGCGGCCGGGCTGAACCCGTACGCCGCGTTCGCGCGCGAGGGCGTCGTCATGGCGTTCGGGGCGGACGCGCCGGTCACCCCTATCGACCCGTGGGGCGGCGTGCGCGCGGCCGTGCACCACCGCACGTCGGGCCTCGGCCTGTCGCCGCGGGCGGCGTTCCTCGCCGCGACCCGCGGCGGGCGGCGGGCGGCCGGCGACGACGAGGGCGGCGTCATCGCGGCGGGCGCGGAGGCGACGTTCGCGGTGTGGGACACCGCACCGCTGCCGGCCCGGCCGACCGACGAACGCATCGCCGGCTGGTCCACCGACGCGGGCTGGTCCGAGGCCGGCCTGCCGGACGTGACGACGACACCCGCGTGCCTGCGCACCGTGGTGAGGGGACGGACGGTATGGAACGCAAACTGAACCTCGACGCCGCGGTCGTGAAGAAGGCGCGGCGGCTGGCCGCGAAGGCGGCCGCGCCGGTCGAGAAGATGGCGCGCACGCACACGACCGTCTCCGTCGAGCGCGCCGTGCTGCGGCTGGCCGGCGTGCAGGGCGCCGACGCCGAGGGCATCCCCTGGGTCAACCGGCTGGTCGACGCCGTTCGCGACTCGGTCGGGCTCGACGGCGGCGTCGCGCTGCCGGTGTGGGACGCGCTGGCGCGCGAGGACTGCGACCTCGCCACGCTCGCGCAGAAGGCGGCGACCGGCGGGGTGTCGTTCCGCGTGCCGGAGAAGCGGGACGCCAAGCGCGCGACGGCGCTGGCCCGCAAGGCGGTCGGCACCGGCGTCAAGCGCATCGACGCCAACCGCGTCGCCCGCGACCGGTTGCTCAAGCGGCTCGGCGACCCGCCGCAACCCTGGATCTACCTGATCGTCGCGACCGGTGACATCTACGAGGACATCCCGCAGGCGCAGGCCGCCGCCCGGGCCGGCGCCGACGTCGTGGCCGTCATCCGCAGTACCGGGCAGTCGTTGCTCGACTACGTCCCCGAGGGCGCGACCCGCGAGGGCTACGCCGGCACGTACGCCACCCAGGAGAACTTCCGCCTGATGCGCGCGGCCCTGGACGACGTCGGCCGCGAGCTCGGCCGCTACGTACGGCTGACCAACTACGCCAGCGGCCTGTGCATGCCGGAGATCGCCACGCTGGCCGGGCTCGAACGCCTCGACATGATGCTCAACGACTGCATGTACGGGATCATCTTCCGCGACATCAACCCGCGGCGGACGTTCGTCGACCAGCGGTTCTCGCGGCAGGTGCACGCCCGCGCCGGCATCGTCATCAACACCGGCGAGGACAACTACCTCACCACCGCCGACGCCGTGGACGCGGCGCACACCGTCGTCGTCAGCCAGCTGCTCAACGAGCGGTTCGGGCTCGAAGCCGGGCTGGCGCCGTGGCAGCTCGGGCTCGGGCACGCGTTCGAGATCAACCCGGCGATCCCCGACCAGTTCCGGCTGGAGCTGGCGCACGCGCAGCTGGTCCGCGAGCTGTTCCCCGAGGCGCCGTTGAAGTACATGCCCCCGACCAAGCACATGACCGGCAACGTCTTCGCCGGCTACCTGCTCGACGGCTTCTTCAACCTCGTCGGCATGATGACCGGCCAGGGGATCATCCTCGTCGGGATGATGACCGAGGGGATCGTGACGCCGTTCCTCTCCGACCGCGACCTCGCGCTGGAGAACGTCGCCTACGTCCGCTCGGCGGCCGGGAACCTCGCCGAGGACTTCCACCCGCCGAAGGACGGCTTCATCGCCACCCGGGCGCGGCAGGTGCTCTCCGAGGCGGTCGAGCTGCTGGACCGGATCGTGGACGACGGGCTGCTGACCGCGATCGGGGAGGGCACGTTCGGCATCACGAAGCGGCCGCCCGACGGCGGCAAGGGGCTGGACGGCGTGGTCCCGCACGGCGACGGCTACTGGAACCCGGCCACCGAGATCCTGGAGGGGGCATGAGCACGGTCCTGCGTCCATACGGGGACACCACCGGGGACGGGATGGTGCAGCTGTCGTTCACGCTGCCCGTCGCGCACGACGCGCGGGCGGAGGGGGCGGCGTTGCAGCTCGCGCACAAGATGGGCATCGAGCCGGCGATGGTCGTGCACGCCAAGGCGATGGGCCCTTCGTTCACGTTCTTCGTCGTCTACGGCCGGGTGACCCACCTGGTGAACCTCGACGAGGTCGAGGTGGTCGAACGCGAGTACCCGCTGCTGTCCGCGAAGGAGGTCAACCTCGCGATCCGGTCCCGGCTGCGGCGCAAGCTCGTCGTCGTCGGCGCGACGGTCGGCACCGACGCGCACACGGTCGGCCTCGACGCGATCCTCAACGTCAAGGGGTTCGCCGGCGAGAAGGGCCTGGAGTACTACCGGGAGGTCCGCGTCGTGAACATGGGCTCGCAGGTCACCGTGGACGAGCTGGTCGAACGCGCCCGGGTCGAGCGCGCGGACGCCGTCCTCACCAGCCAGGTCGTCACCCAGCGGGACGCGCACGTGCACCACACGCAGGAGGTCAGCGCGGCGTTCCGGGCGGCGTTCCCCGACCCGGAGGAACGCCCGCTGATCGTCGTCGGCGGTCCCCGGTTCGACCCGCGGATGACCGCGGAGCTCGGCGTGGACCGGGTGTTCACGAAGGGGACGACGCCGCGCGAGGTGGCGTCGTTCCTCGTCCACGCGTTGCTGCCGCCGTCGGCCGACCGGATCTCGGCATGAGCGCGGCCGCGGCCGGCACCGCCGTGACGCACCGGCGCTACGTCCCGTACTCGCACGCCCACTACGGCGGCAACCTCGTGGACGGCGCGTACGTCCTCGGCATGTTCGGTGACGTCGCCACCGAGCTGTGCATCCGCACCGACGGCGACGAGGGCCTGTTCGCCGGCTACTCCGAGGTGGCGTTCCTCGCCCCGGTGCACGCCGGCGACGTGCTGGAGGCGACCGCGACCGTCGTGCGCGTGGGCCGTCGGTCGCGGGAGGTGGCGTTCGAGGCGCGAGTCGTCTGCCGGGCGTCGCCGGACGTCGCGCCGTCGGCCGCGCGGGTCCTGGACGAGCCGGTGGTCGCCGTCACCGCGCGCGGAACCGTGGTCGTGCCGGGCGACACGCCCGGGACGTCGCCGGCGTAGCCTATTTCGGCGGTTTTTCACGATCGTCGATCAACGGCCTGACCTGCGCGGACGCGGCAAAGCCGCAGGTCAGAGCGGTGTTGACAGGGCGGTCTGACCCTTGGCAGTGTGCCCCCCGACCGCCTGGTCGAACGACCGGAGGGACCGCTCCACAAGAGCGGCCCCATGAGCCACCGGTCGGGGGTGGCGGTTCGCGCCGGAGGGGTCCGGCCGCCCAGTAGACAACGGTGCACCGTAGCCCGCCGCCCGCGGGAACGGCCCGGTCCGAAGGGCGGCTGGACCCTTTTTCCGTTCCAGGCGCCGGCGCCTGCCCGGCGCCCTTCGCCCCGCCGCCTCCGCTGCCGTGCGACCGCGCCGCCGCCCGGGTAGCGTCGGAGCCTCCGGCGGGCTGAAGGGGAGGGACGGCTTGCTCCGCGACGACCGTGCCCCCGCGCCCGCTGCCGACGTTCCAGCCCCCATAGGCGCCGGCGAACGCCGGTTACCGCTGCTGCGCGACGGCCGGCTCGCGCCGTGGGCCGCGCTGCTCGCCGCGGTCGTGGGTGGCGTGCTGACCGCGCTGGCGTTCCCGCGCTTCTCCGTGCGGCCGTTCGCCGTCCTCGGCCCGGCGCTGCTGATCGCCGCGGTGCACCGCCAGCGGCTCCGTCCGGCGGCGGCGTACGGCCTGGCGTACGGCCTCACGTTCCTCGTCCCGTTGCTGCAGTGGCTGCAGCCCGGCGCCGGCACGAACGCCTGGCTGATCCTGTCCCTGTTCCAGGCGGTCATCGTCGCGGTGTCGGCCGCCGCGCTCGCCGCCGTCTCGCGACTGCCCGGCTGGCCGGTGTGGGCGGCCGGCGTCTGGGTGCTGCAGGAGGCGGTCCGCGGGCGCTGGCCGTTCGGCGGGTTCACGTGGGGGCGGCTGGCGTTCAGCCAGGACGAGGGGCCGTTCCTGCGCTGGATGCCGGTGGCGGGGACGGTGCTGGTGACGTTCCTCGTGGCGCTCGCCGCGGCGTTGCTGGTCGCGGCGGTGCCGCTGCTGGCCCGTGGCCGCACGCTGCCGGCTCTCGCACTCCTCGCGCTGGGTACGGCGCCGGCGCTGGTGGCGCCGTTGCTGCCCGGCCCGCCGCGTGCCGAGCGCCGGACCGTCGCCGCGCTGGTCCAGGGGAACGTCCCCCGCCTCGGCCTGCCGTCGAACGACGCCCGCCAGCAGGATGCGGTCATCCGCAACCACGTCGAGGCGACGTTCGAGCTCGCCGACGAGGTCGCGGCCGGGCGGGTGCCGCCGCCGGCGTTCGTGCTGTGGCCGGAGAACAGCACCGACCGGGACCCGCGCACCGACGCGCTCGCCGGGCAGCTCATCGACGCGGCCGCGAAGAAGGTCGGCGTACCGATCGTGGTCGGCGCCGTCCTCGACAAGGGCGACGCGGTCGAGAACGCCGGCGTCGTCTGGGACCCGGCCACCGGCTTCGGCGCGCGGTACGTGAAGCGGCACCTGGTGCCGTTCGGCGAGTACATCCCGTTCCGCGAGGTCGTGACGCCGTGGTTCGGGCGGCTGGCGCTGATCCCGCGCGACTTCGTACCGGCCGACCGCGCGGCGAGCGACCCGCTCGACGTGGCCGGCGTCCGGCTCGGCGACGTCATCTGCTACGAGGTGGCGTACGACGGCCTGGTACGCGACGGCGTGCGCGACGGGGCCGAGGCGATCGTGGTGCAGACCAACAACGCGACGTTCGGCCGCTCCGACCTCACCCACCAGCAGCTGGCGATGTCGCGCATCCGCGCGGTCGAGCACGGGCGGACCGTGCTCGTCGTCGCGACGAGCGGAGTGAGCGCGGTGTTCACGCCTGATGGCCGGACCGTGGACCGGTCGGAGATCTTCACCCGCGACCTGCTGGTGCACGAGGTGCCGCTGTCCACCCGCCGGACTCTCGCCACCACGCTCGGTGACCGGCCCGAGCTGCTGCTCGCCGGGATCGGCGCGCTGGGCATGCTGGCCGCCGCGGCGGGTACGCTGCGCCGCCGATGACCGACATCGGCCGGGTGCTCGTCTGCATCCCCACGTACAACGAGGCGGACAACGTCGCGTGGATCGTGGGGCGGGTCCGCGCGGCCGTCCCCGAGGCGGACGTGCTGGTCGTGGACGACGCGTCGCCGGACGGCACCGGCGACGTCGCCGACACGCTCGCCGCCGCCGACCCGCAGGTGCACGTGCTGCACCGGACCGCGAAGGACGGCCTCGGCGCGGCGTACATCGCGGCGTTCGGCTGGGCGCGCGAGCGCGGCTACGACGTCGCGGTCGAGATGGACGCGGACGGCTCGCACCAGCCCGAGGAGCTGCCCCGGCTGCTGGCCGCGCTGCGTACCTCCGACGTCGTGCTCGGGTCACGCTGGGTGGCGGGCGGCGAGGTACGTAACTGGCCGACGTCGCGCCGGCTGCTGAGCCAGGGCGGCAACACCTACACCCGCATCGCGCTCGGGCTGCCGCTGCGCGACGCGACCGGCGGCTACCGCGCGTACCGGATGGCGGTGCTGTCCGCGCTGCCGCTCGGCGAGGTCGCGTCGCAGGGGTACTGCTTCCAGGTGGACCTGGCCTGGCAGGCCTGGCGGGCCGGCTTCCGGGTCGTCGAGGTGCCGATCACGTTCGTCGAGCGGGAACGCGGCCAGAGCAAGATGAGCCGCGCGATCGTCGCGGAGGCGTTGTGGCGGGTGACGTGGTGGGCGCTGCGGTCGCGGCGCGCGCGGCCGGGCGCGCGGAACCCCGCTTCCGTGGGGCAGCGTTGAGCGTCGTGGGCGCCGGGTGGCGTCCGCGTGACCGGGCGACGGGAGGGCCGTGATGCCGGCGTTGCTGCTCGTGCTGTTCGTCGTCATGCCGCTGGTCGAGCTCTACGTGCTGCTGAAGGTCGGCGGGCTGGTCGGCGTGCTGCCGACGATCGGGCTGCTGCTCGTGGCGTCGTTCCTCGGGGCGTGGCTGGTCCGGCGCGAGGGCGCGCGCACGTGGGAGGCGTTCCGCCGGGCGATGGACGAGGGGCGGGTGCCGGCCCGCGAGACGGCCGACGGCGCGCTGGTCATCTTCGGCGGCGCGTTGCTGCTCACGCCGGGCTTCGTCAGCGACGTGCTGGGCCTGCTCTGCGTGCTGCCGCCGACCCGCGCGCTGGTGCGCGGGCTGGTGATGGGCGTCGTGACCGCGCACATCGCGCCGTTGCGCTGGTTCGAGGCCGGGCGGGTCGGCGTCCGGCGCGCGCAGCGGGTGCAGCGGTACGCCGCGAAGCGCGCCGACAAGAAGCGCGCGGCCAACGCCGCGCCGCCAGCGCAACTACCGCCGGAGTAAGAGAAACGGGCCGCGCCGCACCCCGGGGGAAGGTGCGCGCGGCCCGCGGCCGGTGGGGAGGAGCGCTACGCGCTCTTCCGCTTGTCGTCGCCGCCGTGCAGCGCGGCGAGCTGCTCGCGGAGGACCTCCTCGAGATCCGCCGTCGAACGCCGCTCGCGCAGCATGTCCATGTGCGTGCGGGTCGGCTTCGTCTTCTTCGGCTCCGGCGGCGCCGCGCCGGTCCGTTGCCCGGTCGAGCCGCAGCGGCTGCACTCCCACGTCGCCGGGGCCTCCGCCTCGGCGGCGAACGGAACCGTGAAGTGGTGGCCCTTCGGGCAGTCGTAGTCGGCCGACTGGCGCGGCGCGAGATCGGTGTTGCGGTCGTTCTCGTAGCTGACGGCGCCGAGACGGCTGCCGCGCAGGACGCGCTCTCCCATGGGGGCCTCCCGGGACTCAGGGGGATCGTTCCTGTCCAACGTGCGGCTCACTCTGGGAATTCCCGCAGGGCGGGCTCCGGAACCCGCGCGAGGGGCGTTCGGTACCGCCAGATTTCTGTCACACCGGGTGGCTACGCTCGGCGGCATGGCAAACAGATGGCTCGGACGGGACGGCGCGCGGCTGGTGGCGGCGGGCCGGGTGGCGCTCGGCGTCGGCATGGTCGCGCGGCCCGACCTGCTGCCGAAGCTGCTCGGCGTGGACAGCGGCACCGCGTCGCGGATGTCGTGGCTCGGGCGGATGTTCGGGGCGCGGGAGATCGCGCTCGGCGCCGGGCTGCTGGTCGCGGGCCGCGACCGCGAGGGGGAGTGGCTGCTCGGGGCGGCGCTGTCGGACGCGGTCGACGCGGTGGCGTTCGCGGAGGCGGCGCGGCGCGGGGTCGTCCGGCCGGCGCTGGGCGGGGCGTTCACCGTGACCGCGGCGACCGCGGCGGGGACGGAGGTGGCCGCCTGGCTGGCCGGCCGGGACTGACCCTGCACAACTGATCAGCCGCGACACCCGGCGGTGGTCCGCGCCCACGGCACGGCGCCGGCGGCGCGCAGGTCAGCGAGCGGTCAAGCGAGCCGTCAGGGAGCGGTCAGGGCTCGAGCAGCTGCTCGCGCAGCTTCGCGTTCGCGATTGACTCCGCGGTGAGCCGCCACTGGCGCAGGCACTCCTCGATGGCGTGCGGGTCGTCCGCGTCGCGCGCGGTGGCGACGGCGGCGGCGAGGTCCGCGTAGAACTCCGCCCGCTCATGCTCGCCCATCAACCCGAGCCAGGCGAGCAGTGGCGGGTGCAACGTGGGGTTCGTCAAAGGGGTGCTCCGTCCACGACGTGCGCGAATCCGCGATGGCCCTCGCCGGCGGCGAGGTCCCGAGCAGCCGCCGGCGAGTCCACAACGACGCGACCAGCGCCGTGCGGGCGTCGCCGCGGTCCAGGTCGAACGTAGCCTGCTCCAGCAGCGCCGCGGCGGCCAGCAGGTGGGCCATGCGCTCCATGAGCTGCCGGGCGCCGGCCTGCGTGCCGCCGGCCTCGGGTGCGGCGGCGGCGGCGCGCGCCTGCTCGGCGACCGCGTCCCGAACGCCGCGCAGCTGCTCGGCGACCGGGCCGACCCACTCGCCCGTGACGTCGAGCGCGCGGTCGACGTAGCCGAGGTACGGCGTCAGCGCGCGGTCGCGCGCCAGCGCGCGCAGCACGTCGAGGGAGAGGACGTTCGTCGTGCCCTCCCAGACGGGGAGCACCTGCGAGTCGCGGAGCAGCCGCGGGATATCGGTGTCCTCGATGTAGCCGGGGCCGCCGAAGCACTCGACGACCTCGCTCGCGGACGCGACGGCGACCTTGCCGGTGGACGCCTTCGCCAGCGTCGCGGCGAGCCGGAGCAGCGCGCCCGCGTCGCGGTCGCCCTCGACCTCGTAGCGGCCGAGCAGGCCGAAGCACAGGCCGGTGACCGCGAACGCCGCGTCCGCGTCGACCGCGAGCCAGGCGAGCACCTCGCGGTGCAACGGCTGCCGGAACAGCCGCTGCCCGAACGCCTCGCGGGTCTCGGCGAAGCGGCGCGCGAGCAGCAGGCCGCGGCGCATGCCGGCGGCGGCCGCGGCGGCGTTGTGGATGCGGGTGATCTGGACGAGCGCGAGCATCCGGCGCAGGCCGGGCTCGGCCGGGTCGCCAACCGGCCACGCCTCGGCGCCGTCCAGCCCGACCTCGGCCGACGGCAGCGCGCGGGTGCCGAGCTTGTCCTTGAGCCGGTGCACGAACAGTCCGGGCGCGGTCTCGCGTGCCCACGAGCCGGCCGGGGGAGCGGTGGCGAGGCCGGCGTAGCGGGGGACGACGAAGCAGGCCAGCCCGCGCGAGCCGTCCGGTCCGCCGTAGGGGCGGGCGAGCGCGATCGCGAACTCCGAGGTGGTCGCCGAGCAGAACCACTTCTCGCCGTGCAGCCGCCAGGTCCCGTCGGCGTCCTGCCGTGCGGCCGTCGTCGCGCGCCCGACGTCGCTGCCGCCCTGGCTCTCGGTCATCCACTGGCCGGACGTCCACGCGACGTCCGGGTCGCGGGAGAGCAGCCGGGGGAGCAGCCGGTCGCGCAGCGCGGGGTCCACCCCGGGGGCGGCGAGCACCGTCACGGCGCCGTCGCTCATGGCGACCGGGCAGGAGAACGTCGCGGACCACGGCCCGTACAGGTGCAGCAGCGCGTGCTGGACGACCCGCGCGCCGGCGCCCCAGGTGGCGCGGGCCTCGGCCTCGTACGGCAGGGCGACCAGCCCGTGCCGCGCCGCGGCCCGCCGCTGTGTCTCCCAGCCGGCCGCCGTGTCGATCCGGTCGATCCGCCGGCCCCAGGCGTCGTAGGGGACGTGGCGGGGCGGGCTCGACTCGGCGTCGAGCGCGGCGTCGTGCAGCGGCCCGGCCGCCTCGGCGGCCAGCGACTCGAACAGGGGAGCGGCGTTCTTGTGCCCTACCTCGCCGAGCACCCGGTCGAGGTGCGCGCGCAACGTGACGTCGCCGGCGTACAAATCGGGCAGCGGTGCGAGCTGCTGGACGTAGCGGGTCACAGGGGCAGTGTCCCGTTCCGCGCAGGTCCGGCGCCAGCGCCGTGGTCAAGGTTCGGGCGAAACGGACCGATGTTGACACCCGTCACGTCCGTACCGTCTCACGCCGGAGGATCGATGCGCATCGGGATCGCCGCACGCGCGGCCGGGGTCGTCGCCGCCATCGCGGCGCTCGGCGCCGTTTCCGCCGTCGCCGTGCCGGGTTCCGCCGCGCCGAAGGCGCCGGACCAGGCCGCCGCGAAGGTGCTCGCCGCCGCGAAGGACCAGGTCGGCGACAAGTACCAGTGGGGTGGCAACGGCCCCGACCGCTGGGACTGCTCCGGCCTCACCTCCGTGCTGTGGCGCACGGTCGGCGGCGTGTCGTCGATCCCGCGCGTCTCCCGTGACCAGCAGGCCTGGGCGTGGCCGGTGAGCAAGGACGCGGCACTGCCCGGCGACCTCGTCTTCTTCGGCAACCCCGTGCACCACGTCGGAATCTACGAGGGCGACGGCCGGATGATCGACGCGTCCAGCTCCAAGGGCATGATCGTCGAACGCGCCCTGTGGACCAGCGACGTCGTCCGCTTCGGCCGCGTGCCGCGCCCCGGTGTCGCCCGGCCGGCGCCGCCGAAGCCGGCGAAGGCACCCGCCCCGAAGCCGACCGCGCAGCCGGCGCCCAAGGCGACACCGAAGCCCGCCCCGGCCAAGCCGACCAAGCCCGCGCCCGCGCCCAAGCAGGCGGCGGCCCCCAAACTCAACCCGATCCCGCCGGCCGGGCACCAGCCGCGCACGAAGACGACGCCGCAGATGGCGGCGTTCGTCACCCGTGCCGGCTACGGCGTCGGCTCCGGCTGGGAGCGGTACGGCACCGGCCCGCGCTTCGACGCGGCCGGCCTGGTGCGCAAGGCGTGGCTGAAGGTCGGCTACGGCACCTTGCCGCGCACGGCCGCCGAGATCGAGCGGCTGGCGAAGCCGGTCGCGCTGAAGGACCTCGCCGTCGGCGACCTGATCCTCTACGGGGCGCCCGCCGTGCACGTCGCCGTCTACGTCGGTAACGGCGAGATGATCGACGCGTCCAAGGTGTTGCAGAAGGTCACGCGGCGCCGGGTGTTCGCCAGCGAGACCGTGCGCTTCGCGCGGCTCACGCCGCCGAAGCGCTGACCCATACCCGGGTGAACTTTTGCCGAAACCCGGACGGCGAAGGTTTCTCGCTCCTAGCATCCGTCTATGGCAGTGGCGATGTTCGAAGTGGGGCTGCGCAAGCTCGGGCGCGGCTGGGAGTGGCAGATCGTGACGTTCGCCCAGGGGCACATGCTGCTCCGGGCCCGCGGCACGGCACCGACGCGGTTCATGGCGCGCATCGACGCGTGGCGCTGCCTGCGCCGTAACCACCTGGTCCTCACCTATAACGCCGACATGGCGTGGCTCGACGGGATCGACCTGCGCTGACCCTCGACGCCGACGGCCACCGGGCGCTCGCCCGGCAGCTGAACGCCGCGGTCTGGGACGGCCTCGCCTCCGACCGTGACCCCGCTCGCGACGCCGAGCTAGTCGACCTCGCCCACGCCTCCCTCCACCACTGGCGCGCCGCCGCCGGCACCGCCGAGCTGGTCCGTGGCGAGTGGCTCGTCTCCCGCGTCTACGCCGTCAACCACCGCCCCGAGCCCGCCCGCTACCACGCCCACCGCGCGTACGAGCTCTGCGTCGCGCAGCAGCTCGGCGGCTTCGACCTCGCGTACGCGTACGAGGGGATGGCCCGCGCGCTCGCCGTCGGCGGCGACGACTACGCCGAGTGGCACGCCCGCGCGGTCGCCGCGGGGGAGTCGATCGAGGACCCCGAGGACGCCGCGATCTTCGCCGCCGACCTCGACGCGCCGCCCTGGTCGTAGCCGCCCGCGCGGCGAGCGACCTCTGCCCCCGCAGGTACGCCCCGGCTGCGCGTCGAACCGTCTCCTTCGTGAGACGACCCCTCGCCTTCCTCTGCGCCCTCGCCGCCGTCACCGCACCGCTCGCCCCGGTCTCGGCCGCCCCGGCCGCCGTCGCGCTGCCGCGCGCGGTACCCGCGTGGGCGGTGCCCGCGGCGCGGGTCGGTGCCGTTCCCGGCGACGAGGTCGTCCAGGTCCAGGTGCTGCTCCCGTGGCGCGACGCCGCCGAGGCGCGGCGGCTGGCATACGCCGTCAGCGACCCGGCCGACCCGTCGTACGGCCAGCACCTGACGGCGGAGCAGTGGCGGGCGCGGTTCGCGCCGCGGTCCGCGACCGTTGCCGTCGTCACGTCCTGGCTGCGGGGTGCCGGCCTGGAGGTCGGCGCCATCCCCGCGAACCGCGTGCTCGTCCCTGCCCGCGGCCCGGCGTCGGCAGTCAGCCGGGCGTTCGGGACGTCGCTGTCGCGCTACGCCGTCCAGGGGCTGGCGCTACGCGCGCCGGACTCCGCGCCGCTGGTGCCCGCGAAGGTGGCCGGCCTGATCGCGGGGGTGCGCGGGCTCGACCAGGGCGCCGCACTGCTCCGGACGAGCGCCGACGACCCGCCCCCGCCGCTGCCCCAGGAACCCGCGACGCCGGCCGACGTCGCGCCGCCCGCCGCGGTCGTCTACGCCAAGCCGTGCTCGGCACACGACGGCGCGTACGTGCACACGAAGCTGCCGAAGTACGCCGGCCGCCGCGTCCCGGCCGTGGTCTGCGAGACGACGCCGCGCGCCCTCAAGGACGCCTACGGCGTCACCGCGCTGCACAAGAAGAAGGTGGACGGCGCCGGGCAGACCGTCGTCATGGTCGGCTCCCACGCGATCAAGCCGCTGGCGAACGACATCTCCACCTGGTCGAAGCGGCACGGCATCCCGCCGCTCAAGGACGGCCAGCTGCAGCAGGTCTCGTACCCGGGGGCGTACCAGACGCCGGTCGCGGAGCCGGTGCTGCGGCCTTCGGTGTGGGCGGTGCAGGCGGCGACGCTGCTCGAGACCGTGCACACCGTCGCGCCCGCGGCGAAGCTGCTCTACGTCGGCACCACGTCGTCGTTCGACCTGATGACCGGCACGCTGCTCGCGGTGGACGGGGAGTGGGGCGACGCCGTCATCAACGGCTGGTACTCGTCGTCCGAGAACGTCCCCGAGCAGGAGTGGACGCTGATCGGCCACATGGGTGAGCAGGCCGCCGCGACCGGGATCTCGCTGCTGTTCGCGGCGGGCGACCTCGGCGACGGCGGCCGGACCGGCGCGGGGGGGCGCCCGGTGTTCCCGGCGAGCGAGCCGCTCGCGACCTCGGTCGGCGCGACCTCGCTGGTCCTCGGCGCGCGCGGCCGCTACGTGCGCGAGCTCGCCTGGGGCAAGGCGCAGTGGTACCTCGACGGCGGCGTCTGGGAGGAGGACGCGCAGGCGACGTACCGCGCGACCGGCGGCGGCACGTCGTACGTGCACGACCAGCCCGCCTACCAGCGCGGGGTCGTTCCGGCTGCCCTCGCGAAGCGCGACGACGACACGACCGGCCGCACCGTCCCCGACCTCGCCGTCATGGGCGACGCCGAGACCGCCATGGCGATCGGCTACACGATGCGCTTCCCGGACGGCAAGGACCGGTACGCCGAGCGGCGCATCGCGTCGTCGACGGCGTCCACCGCGCTCGTCGCCGGGCTGATCGCCCTCGCCAACGACCGCCGCGGCAAGCCGCTCGGCTTCGCCAACCCGGTGCTGTACAAGACGTTCACCGCGAAGCGCGGGCTGTTCCGCGACGTCGTCCGGTACGGCCGGGCCGGTGCCGGCGTGCGCGTCGACTACGTCGACGGCGCCACGACCGCCAAGGGCACGCGGACCGTTATGAAGGTGTTCGAGGAGTGGGGCGAGAACGTCCCGCGCCGCGGCTACGACACCGCCGCGGGTCTCGGGACCCCCGCGCCGGGGCTGTTCGCCGCGCTCTGAGCCGGCCAGCGCGCACGCCGCCCGGCCGCGCTCAGAAGCCGTAGAACGACGAGTCCCGTCTCGCCAGGCGTTCCTGCTCCTCCCTGACCCGGTCATCGTGGCTGGGGAGGTCGACGCCGTACCGGCCGTAGGTCAGCGGCGGCAGGGCGTCGTACGGCGGGGGCGCCGGCACGACCGGCTCCTCGGCGATGGCCGGCGGCGGGCGGAACGCCACCAGCGGCTCGCCGCGGTGGTCGGCCCGGTAGCCGTCCCACTCGGTGCGCAGCAGGTCGAGGACCGTGTCGTCGTCGGCGCCGGGCGCCATCAGCACCGCGCGGGTCCAGGCCTGCGCCAGCCAGGTCGCGGGGTCGTCGCTGACCGCCCGGGTGGCGAAGTGCCGGAGCAGCCGGTCGCGCGGCGGGACGTAGGTCGTGGTGTCTGCTGCCATGCGAAGGACGCTAGGCGGGGGGTGTGACAAGTTTCGCGAGCGACACGCGGCTCAGTCGAGGAACGGCCGGATCACCTCGGCCAGCGCGTCGACCGGCATCCGCTCGTACGCGTGCCCGGTGCCGGGCAGCACGACCAGCCGGCCCTGTGGCAGCCGCGCCACCGCGTCCTCGCACTCGGCGAGCGTGACGAGGTGGTCGTCCGCGCCCACGACGACGAGGACCGGGCACCGGACCTCGTCGAGCGGCAGCGGCGGCGCCGTCCCGAGCATCCCGATGAACGACGCGGTAGAGCCCAATACCTCCCGCGCCGACGACCCCGGGTGGGCGGCGGTCAGGGAGTCCACGAACGCCGGCGCGCGCTCGGTCGGCCGGGCGAGGTCCAGGCGGGCGGCCTCCGCGGCGGCGAGCGCCGGCGTCCAGGCGAGCTTGGTGGCGATGGTCACGACACGACCGACGGCCTCCGGGTGGGCGGCCGCCGTCGCCAGGGCGACATAACCGCCGAGGCTGTAGCCGACGAGGTCGCCGCCGTCGCCGAGCGCGTCGCGGGCGGCGTGGACGAACGTCTCGAGCGCGTGCCGCTCCGGCGGGCGCGCACCGTGCCCCGGCAGGTCGACCCGGACGACGTCGCCGCCGAGCAGCGCGCCGAGCCCGGCCAGCTGTCCCGCCGACCCGAGCGCACCGTGCAGCAGCACCCGCCGCTCAGCCACGTCCGCCCTCCCTAGCGCCGATAATGTACATTATGTCAGGTCAGCCTACGCAGGCCCCGCCCCACGGGCGGCCATCGTCCCAGGCCTCGACATCAACACCGGCACCGCCGGATGGAGCACCGCGCGTGCCGCCGCCGGCGCGTCAAGTTTTCCCGGCCGACCGCCGACGAAGAAACCAGAACGTGGCCGCCGCATCTCGATACGGACACGAACGACAGAACCACCCGAAATGACCATACCCATCGGCCCCGGTGCCTCGTTGTATGGGACATAGGAAAGGGAGGACCCAGACCATGTGCCCGCACCAGCCGAGATGTCCCAGCTCCGACTCCGCCGACCACGACGCCGCGCGCGTCGTCGCCTGCCACCCCGAGCAGGGCTGGTCGTTGCTCTGCAACGGCATCGTCCGCTTCGACGACACCGGCGAGCTGATGCCCGACGGCCGCGTCCAGGCCCCGGCCAGGCCCCGCCTCCGCGTCGCATAGCAGACCCACCGCACCGCCCACCGCCCCGCACCGCCGGGCTAGGGTCGAGCGCGATGGACCGCTCCCCGCGCCCGCTGGCCGTCGTCGACATCGACGGCGTCGTCGCCGACGTACGGCACCGCCTCCACCACATCGAGTCCCGGCCCAAGGACTGGCCCGCGTTCTTCGCGGCCGCCGACGCCGACCCGCCGCTCGCGGAGGGCGTCGCCCGCGTCCAGGCCCTCCAGGACGACCACGACGTCGTCTACCTCACCGGCCGCCCCGACTCGCTGCGCCGCACGACGGAGGAGTGGCTGGCCCGGCACGGCATCGCTGGAACGAAGCTCGTCATGCGCCGTCGCGGCGACTACCGCCCGGCCCGCGTCACCAAGGCCGAGGAGCTCCGCCGGCTGGCCCGCACGCGTACCGTCGCCGTCGTCGTCGACGACGACCCCGAGGTCTGCGACGCCCTGCGCGCGGCCGGCTGGCCGGTCGAGCAGGCCGAGTGGGTCCCGCACTCCCGCACGCTGCGCGCCGCGCAGGAACGCGACGGACGCACCTAGCCGAGCGCCCGCAGCAACGGCGCCGCCTTCGCCTCGGCCTCCGCCACCTCGGCAACGGGGTCGCTCCCCCACGTCACGCCGCCGCCGGTCCACAAGTGCAGCCGCCCCTCGGCCAGCGCGAACGTCCTGATCGACAGCCCCAGGTCCACCGCGCCGTCGGGCGAGACCCAGCCGAACGCGCCCATGCTCGGTCCGCGCCCGACCGGCTCCACGTCGTGCAGCAACGCCAGCGCCGCGCGCTTCGGCGCGCCCGTGACCGACCCGCCGGGGAACGTCGCCGCCAGCACCTCGGCCAGCCCGGTCCCCGGCCGCAGCCGCGCCTCGACGGTCGACTCGGCGTGCCAGACGCCGGCCCGCGGCAGCACGTCGTAGAGCACCGGAACGCGCACCGTCCCCGGCACCGCGACCCGGCCGAGGTCGTTGCGCTCCAAGTCGACGATCATCACGTGCTCGGCCCGGTCCTTCGCGCTGGCCCGCAACGTCTCCGGGTCGGCCGCCGTGCCCTTGATCGGCCGCACCCGCGCCACCCCGTCACGCACCTCGAGGAAGCACTCCGGGCTGGCCGCGTGCACCGACCACCCGTCGCCGGCCAGCGAGCCGCCGTACGGCGTCCCCCGAACCCGCGCCAGCCGGGCGGCCACCGCCGCCGCGCTCCCGGTGACCGCTGCCGAACGGTGCCCGACGACGTTGGCCTGGTACAGGTCGCCGCGGGCGATCGCCTGGCGGACGCGTTCGGCGGCGGCCGCGTGCTGCTCCGCCGTCCACGACGGCGTCCACGCGCCGACGTCGAGCCCACCGCCGGCCCCTGTCGGCGGCGCGCCGTCGTGCTCGTAGACGACGACCACCGCGTCCGGCACCGCCGGGCACGGCGACGGCGCGGCGGGCGGCAACGACGCGAGGTCGGCCGGCAGCGCGGCCTCGCCGAGCAGCACCGCGGCGCCGGCCACCGGCGCCGACGACGG
>DATLNJ010000010.1:0-23581 GCA_035536815.1 Frankiaceae bacterium | reverse complement strand
TGACCGGGTGGCGCGCGGGGCTCGCGTACCGGACGTTCCCGACGTTCGACGGCGGCGTGCTGCCGACGGCGCTGGAGGACAAGGAGCAGGTGCTGCACGTCGCCCACCGGCTGGTCGCGTACCTCGTGCTCGCGCTCGTCGTCGCGCTGTGGCTGCGTGCGCGGCAGGCGGAACCGATGGTGTCGCGCTTCGCCACCATCGCCCTCGTGCTGACCCTCGTGCAGGTCGCGCTCGGGGCCCTCAACATCTGGTTCGAGCTCGCGGCGTGGTCGGTCGCCCCGCACCTCGCCGTCGGGTCGTGGATCGTGGGCGCGCTCCTCGTCGTGGTGTTCCGCGTGGCCTCACGGCCGTCCGTCGAGCCGGAAGGCGGCATGTCGTGGTCCCCGGTGCCGGCGTGACCGCCCTCGCGTCACCTCCCGAGATCGCCGTCCGGCGGTCGTTCGGGGACCTCGCGCGCGGCTACCTCGCGCTGACCAAGCCGCGGATCATCGAGTTGCTGCTGGTCACGACCGTTCCCACGATGATCGTCGCCGAGCGCGGCTGGCCGTCGGTGTGGCTCGTGCTCGCGACGCTCGTCGGAGGCTCGTTCGCGGCCGGGTCGGCGAACACCATCAACTGCTACGTCGACCGCGACATCGACGTCCGGATGCACCGTACGGAGCGCCGGCCGCTGCCGAAGTCGGTGGTGACGCCGGCGGAGGCGCTGCGGTTCGGCATCGTGCTCGGCGTCGTGGCGACATTGTGGCTCGGCCTCGCCGTGAACTGGCTGTCGTCGCTGCTCGCGCTGGCCGCGATCGGCTTCTACGTCTTCGTCTACACGCTCGGGATGAAGCGCACGACGCCGTCGAACATCGTCATCGGCGGCGCCGCCGGGTGCATGCCCGTGCTCATCGGCTGGTCCGCGGTGACCGGGCGGGTCGAGGTGCCGGCGTTCGTGCTGTTCGCGGTGATCTTCTACTGGACGCCGCCGCACTTCTGGGCGCTGGCGATCAAGTTCAAGGACGACTACGCCGCCGCCGGCGTGCCGATGCTGCCCGTCGTCGCCGGGCTGACCGAGACCGCGCGGCAGATCGTCCTGTACTCGTGGGCGATGGTGGCGTTCTCGCTGCTGTTCCACCCGGTCGCCCGGATGGGGAACGTCTACCTCGGGTCGTGCGTGGTGCTCGGTGCGGTGTTCCTGCGCGAGGCGTACGCGCTGCGTTCGCGGATCCGGCGTGAGGTCGCGGTCAAGCCGATGCGGCTGTTCCACTGGTCGATCACGTATCTGACGTTGCTGTTCTTGGCGATGGCGGTCGATCAGCTTCTTCCGTGAGGCGCCGTGGTCGGTTGTTGCGGCGGTGGGGCGTACCGGCTGGCCTAGGGTTCCTTCGTCGCTTTAGTCGGCCAGCCGGTACGCCCCACCGTCGGCACGCCGGCCCCACCGGCCCGGCGCGGCGCTTCGCTCAGGGGCGGAGGCAGCTTGGGGTGCCTAGGCGGTAGGTGACCTTGGTGCCGGTGTAGGTCCAGCGGCCGCCGGTGCCGACGTCCGTGGGGACCCCTTCGGGGGGTGCTGCCGGGAGGGCGTCGCGGTTGGTGCCGTAGGTGCGCGCCACCTCGGCGCCGAGGTAGGTGACCGTGGCGCCGTTGCGCACCGACGATGCCGGGCGGGTGCGGAACGCGCTGAGCGGGACCGACATCCGGACCTCCTTCGCGCGCCGGTCGACGGTCGCGGTGACCGGCGCGAACCACGTCGCGTCCACGATCGTCGCCTCGTTCGCCTGCGGGTGGAACGGCTCGGACATCGCGCCGAGCGCGAAGCGCCCCGGCGTCGAACCCCAGAGGGTGCCGGCGAGCGCGTAGCTCTCCTCGACGCTGCGGCTGAAGTAGAACAGGAACGTCCGGCCGCTCACCGCCGCCTGCGGGTCGTCCAGCGTCCGCATCCGGATCACGGCCGTCAGCGTCTTGGCGTTGCTCGCGACGTCCGCCGAGGCGATGTCCAGCGCGGCGTTCGGCCCGGCGACCGTCGCTCCGGTGGACGGCCCGAGGAGCCGGCACACCTTCCTCGGTGCCGCGCCCGCGGCGCCCTGCGCCGCCAGCGCCGCCACGACCGCCCCTGCCACCGCTGCCCGCATCCCGTGCCTCCTCCGGCTCGGCTTTCAAGAGCCGTACGGCGGCCGGGAGGTTCACCGGTCGCGCGCCGCCCGGAGGGCGTCGAGGCGGGCGTCGAGCACCTCGGTCTCGCGGGCGTCGTGGCGCATCCAGGCGGCGATCGCGCAGCCGAGCCCGACGAGCATCGCCGCGTCGCCGCCGCCCCACATGAGCGCGCCGGCCAGCTGCTGGTCGGCCAGCGCGCCGGCGCGTACGGCGTAGTGGTCGTAGAGGACGCGGTCCGAGCCGTAGATCGCGACGCCGAGGAACGACTGCAACGGCATCGCGAGGAACAGGTACAGCACCCGCGCCGGCCACGGGAACGACCCCGGCACCGGGTCGCGCCGCACCACCGGCCACCAGAACAGCATCGCCGCACCGAGGTAGAGCAGGTGCTCGACGCCGTGCAGGAACGCGTTGCCGAGGGCGGCGTCGTAGAGCGGCGAGAAGTGCGTGACGTACTGCACCGCCGCGAACGCCGGCCAGGTCACGACGGGGTGCGTCAGCACCCGCACCACGTGGCTGTGCAGCACGGCCAGCAGGCGGCGCCGGCCGGGTCCCGGGCCGAGCGCCTGCAAGGCCGTCGTCACCGGCGCCGACAGGGCTAGGAACGGCGCGGCGACGTAGCTGAGCAGCAGGTGCTGGACCATGTGCGCGCTGAACCGCTCGTCGGCGACCGTGGCCAGCGGGGAGACCAGCGCGAGCACCAGGACGGCGAGCGCCGCGGCGAACCAGCGGCGCCGCGAAGCGGGCATCGAGGGCACCCTGCGCACCGCCCACACGCCCGCGAACGCCAGCAGCGAGAGCCCGGCCACGACGACCGGGTCGGCGTGCCAGCGCAGCAGGACCACGTGCCGAGCCTAGGCGGTCGGAAACGGGTTCCGACACGCGGGCGCACCAGTTTGAACGCGGCGCCCCGGGTGGTTAGGTTTTCCGCGTACGGCGTCTGTGCGCCCGCGCCCACCGACGCCCACTGCCAGTGCTCGCCCCGAGCGAGCGACGTCAGTCGGAAGTGAGGCGAGCACCCCCCGTGCGACCAGTCGGGCGGCACAAGCGGCTGATCGCCGCCGCCGTGGCCCCTCTCTTGCTCTCCGCGTGCGCGCGCGAGCCGATGACCGTCCAGGGCGAGAAGATCGCGACCCTGTACAACATCGTGCTCGTCATCGCCCTCCTGATCGGCGCGGGCGTCTACGCGATGATCCTGCTGAGCGCGATCCGGTACCGGAAGAAGCCCGGTGACGACACGCTGCCGCCGCAGACGCACGGCAACACGACGTTCGAGGTCGTCTGGACGCTGGTCCCGACGGTGATCGCGCTGGGCCTGTTCGGCATGTCGTTCGCCGCGATCCGCGCGATCGACCAGCCGAAGGACTCCTACGCCGCGGTCATCGAGGTCAAGGGCTATCAGTGGTCGTGGACGTTCGACTACGGCACCAATGCCAACGGCGTCCGCGTGCTCGTCCAGACGCCGAACAACCGCGAGGCGCCGCAGATGATGGTGCCGGTCGGCGAGACCGTGCACGTCGAGGAGCGCACCGACAACGTCCTGCACTCGTTCTTCGTGCCGGACTTCCTCTTCAAGCGCGACCTCGTGCCGGGCAAGGCGAACGGTTTCGACCTCACGGTCACCAGCCCGGGCATCTACGAGGGCCAGTGCGCCGAGCTGTGCGGCACCGAGCACGCGCTGATGACGTTCACCGTCAAGGCGGTGGGCCGCGCCGAGTTCGACAAGTGGTTCAACGAGTTCGTTCCGCCGCGCCCCAAGTGCGAGGACACCGCAAAGGCCGCGACCGAGGTCACGATCCGCTCGATCGAGGCACGCGCCGAGTTCACCGACCCGTGCGCCTACGGCAAGGCCGGCGCGCCGCTCACGATCAACTTCGTCAACGGCGGCGGCATGCCGCACAACGTCGTGCTGGTCGAGGGCATCGACAACAACGGTTCGCAGCTGGCGTCGACCCCGGTCGTCAACGGGTCCAGCGAGAAGTCGACCGCGCAGACCCCCGCGCTCGAGGCGGGCAAGGAGTACACGTTCTTCTGCGTGGTCCACCCGCTGATGGCCGGGAAGTTCGTGGCCGTATGACGTGCGACGACAACGTTCGGAACACCACCGCGGGCCGGCCCCGGCCCGTCGAGGAGGCACAGTGACCAGCGTCGCCGCACGGCCCGCAGCCGCGTCCCCGGCGCCGAAGCGGAAGTCGTGGGTGGTCGACTACCTGACGACCACCGACCACAAGAAGATCGGCGTGATGTACCTGATCTTCGCCTTCTTCGCGTTCCTCGTCGGTGGCCTGCTCGCCCTCGGTGTCCGCGCGCAGCTGGCCGACGCCGGCGGGTCGATGATCAAGGACCCGGACACGTACAACCAGATGTTCACGATGCACGCCACGGCGATGCTGTTCTTCTTCATCATCCCGATCTGGGCGGGCTGGGGTAACTACATCGTGCCGCTGCAGATCGGCGCGCTCGACATGGCGTACCCGCGCATCAACGCCCTGTCGTTCTGGCTGCTGCCCGCCGGCTTCCTCGCGGTGTTCGGCGGCTACTTCGCCCGGGGCGGCCCCGCGCAGGCCGGCTGGACCGAGTACCCGCCCCTGACCAGCCAGCGCTTCATGCCGGGTACCGGTACCGACCTCTGGATCCTCGGCATCCTGCTCGTCGGCATCTCGTCAACCCTCGGTGCCATCAACTTCCTGGTCACGATCTTCAAGATGCGCGCGCCCGGCATGACCATGTGGCGGATGCCGATCTTCACCTGGAACATCCTGGTGACGAGCATCCTGACGCTGCTCGCGCTGCCGGTCCTCACCAGCGCGCTGATCATGCTGTTCATCGACCGCAACTACGGCGGGTCGTTCTTCGACCCCGGGGTCGGCGGCGACGCGATCATGTACCAGAACCTGTTCTGGTTCTACAGCCACCCGGCCGTGTACATCATGATCCTGCCGGCGTTCGGCTTGATCTCCGAGGTCATCCCGGTCTTCAGCCGCAAGCCGCTGTTCGGCTACAAGGCGTTCGTCCTCGCGACTGCCGGCATCGGCGCGCTCGGCTTCTCGGTCTGGGCGCACCACATGTTCGCGACCGGTCAGGTGCTGCTGCCGTTCTTCGCGCTGATGACGTCGTTCATCGCGGTGCCCACCGGCGTGAAGTTCTTCAACTGGATCGCCACCTTGTGGCAGGGGAAGATCACGTTCGAGACGCCGATGCTGTGGGCGTTCGGCTTCCTGACGATGTTCCTCATCGGCGGCATCAACGGCATGTTCTCGGCCCAGCCGCCGATCGACTACGCGATCCACGACACCTACTGGATCGTCGCCCACATCCACTACGTGCTCTTCGGCGGATCGGTGTTCGGCGTCTACGCGTCGTTCTACTTCTGGTACCCCAAGGTGACCGGCCGGATGATGGACGAGCGCATCGGCAAGTTCCACTTCTGGCTGACGTTCGTCGGGTTCAACGTCGCGTTCTTCCCGATGCACATGCTCGGCATGGAGGGCATGCCACGCCGCATCTCCAGCTACTCAGCCAACCCGGAGTGGGAGTTCTGGAACCAGGTGTCGACGTTCGGCGCGTTCCTCATCGGCATCTCGGTCTTCCCGTTCCTCTACAACCTCTGGAAGTCGCGGCGCGGCCCGGTCGCCGGCAACGACCCGTGGCGGGCCAACTCGCTGGAGTGGTGGACGTCGTCCCCGCCGCCGGTGCACAACTTCGACTCGATCCCGCCGATCCGTTCCGAGCGGCCGGTCATGGACAACCGCCTCGAGCGTGAGGCCGAGGCCGCGCTCGCCAAGGGAGGTGCGGCGTGAGACAACGCCACGACGCTGCTCGCTGCGCTCGCACCGCCGCGGGGGCCCCGCGATGAGCGCGGCGACCGAGGAGCTCGACCACGCCGGCCGTCCCGAGGGCATGTCCATGCCGTTGCTCGGCATGGTGCTGTTCATCGCGTCGGAGATCATGTTCTTCGGCGGCCTGTTCGCCATGTACTTCAACCTCCGCGCGGACGCCGACCACTGGCCGCCGGAGGGGATCGAGCACCTGCACGCGACGGTTCCCGCGATCTTCACGGTCGTGCTGGTGCTCTCGTCGCTGACCATGCACCTCGGCGTCATGGCCATCCGCCGCGGCAACGTCAAGGCGCTCACCCGCTGGGTCGCCATCACGCTGATCCTCGGCGTGATCTTCCTGGCCGGGCAGATCTACGACTACAGCACGCTCGACTTCACGATCCGCGACGGCGTGTTCGGGTCGAGCTTCTACACGCTGACCGGCTTCCACGGCGCGCACGTGTTCGGCGGCGCCGTGTACCTGTTCATCGTGCTGATCCGCTCGCTGTCGGGACAGTTCAGCGCGTCGCACCACGCGGCCGTCGAGGGCGCCTCGATGTACTGGCACTTCGTCGACGTCGTCTGGATCGCGCTGTTCTTCACGCTGTACGTCCTCAAGTAGGCCGCCGGTGCGAACCGCCTCGCGCGTCTTCTTCTGGCTCGGTCTGTTCGGGCTGATCGCCGTCGTGACCTACGCGGCGGCGAGCCGGTTCGGGTTCGAGAACATCGGCGGCATCACGACGCTGACGCTGTTCTTCGTGGCGTGCATGTTCCTGGCGAAGTTCCTGGGCACGCAGGGCGGCTTCGAGCTCGACGGGTTGAACGTCCCGGGCACCGGCCACGACGAGCACGAGGAGATCCACCTCCCGCCGCCGTCGTGGATGCCGGCCGCGTACAGCGTCGCCGCGCTGGTGCTCGTCCTCGGGCTCGTCATGAGCCCGCCGATGGTCGTCGCCGGCATCGCGCTGATCGTCCTCACCACGATCGGGTGGGGCATCGAGAGCGTGAAGGAGTACCGCAGGGAGATCGCGCACGCGAAGCCCGGCCACGGGCCGCACCCCGCCGCGGTCGACCTCGCGCAGCAGGTGCTTGCGTTCCGCCGGCTGCACGGCGGCGCCGAAGCGGTCGTCCAGCACGTCGGCCGCGGCCGGGCGCAGGTCGTGCTGGTCGGTGGCGACGGCGGGTTCGGGATGCTGCACGCCGACGACCTGGCCGTCGCGCGTGAGGCGGCGACGCTGGCCGCGAGCGAGCACCACCAGAGCTGGCCGACCGGGCTGCGCGACCGGGTGCGCACCGGCGAGGAGCACTGGCGCGCGATGGGCGGTGAGAGCCTGTTCGGTGGCGCCGAGGGTCATGACGCGCCGCGCGACGGGACCACCCAGGTCGCCGCGCGGGTATTCGGCTGGCTCGGCGTCTTCGGGGTCATCGCGGCGGTGACGTTCGCGCTCGCCAGCCGGTTCTCGTTCGACAACGTCGGCGGCATCGTCACGCTGGTGGCGTTCTCGGCGGCCTGCTACTACCTGTACCTCGGCCTGAAGAACGCCAAGGCGCGGCCCGAGGACGCGGTCTACGCCGACGACTCGTTCGTCACGATCGAGACGGACCGGCCGGATCCGCCGGTGGATCTGGAGACGCTGCACCTGCCGGGCCCCTCGTGGTGGCCGGCCGCGTTCTCGGTGGCCGCCGGCTCGATCGTCCTCGGGCTGGTCATGAGCACGCCGTTGCTGCTCGTCGGGCTGGGGCTGCTGGTCATCTGCTGCATCGGTTGGGGGGTCGAGAGCGTGCACGAGTACCGGCAGAGCATCGCGGGGCACCACGGCGGCGCCGCCGACGCGCTGCACCAGCACCCGAACCCGCTCGCGCACTAGGGCGTGTCTCCCCATCCCGCGACCTGCTGCGCGACGCCCAGCACGGCCGCTCGCTGCGTTGTCGAAGGGGCCGATAGCGCTGCTATCGGCCCCTTCTCCGCCTTGCGATCCACCGTCCTGGAACGCCGCTCGCAACGGTCCGGGATTGGGAGACACGCCCTAGGGCCTGTCCTCGTGAGCTCGCGCACGCGGCTCGCCGGACCCGGCGGCCGTGACCACCGATCCACCGGCTGACGTGCGATTCCCCTCCCGCCGCGCGCTGCGCGCGGGCGGCGTCGCCGTCGTCGCGGTCGCGGTCGCGATGCGGTTCGCGGCGGCGCAGCCGCTGTGGCTGGACGAGACGCTGTCGGTCAACATCGCGCGGCTGCCCCTGGGCGAGGTGTTCGAGGCGCTGCGGCACGACGGCTCGCCGCCGCTGTACTACCTGCTGCTGCACGCCTGGATCGGGCTGTTCGGTGAGGGGACGCTCGCGGTCCGCGCGCTGTCCGGAGTGATCGGCGTAGCGACGATCCCCGCGGCGTGGGCGTTCGCGCGCGAGATCACCCGCTCGCGGCAGGTGGCCGACCTCACGGCGCTGGTCGCCGCGACGTCGCCGTTCGCGATGCGCTACGCCACCGAGGCGCGCATGTACGCGCTCGTCATGCTGCTCGTCGCGCTCGGCGGCTGGGCGCTCGTACACCTCGTGCGCGGGCCGTCCAGGGGGGCGTTCGCCGGCGTCGCGCTGTGCACCGGCGGGCTGCTGCTCACGCACTACTGGGCGCTCTACGTCGTCGCCGTGATGGGGCTGATCGTGCTGGTCCGCAGGGACTGGCGCGCGGTCGCCGCGCTCGTCGCCGGCGGGCTGCTGTTCCTGCCATGGCTGCCGTCGTTCCGCTACCAGCTCGCACACACCGGTACGCCGTGGGCGCCGCGGCCGCAGCTCGGCGCGGTCGTGGACGCGCTCACCGAGTGGTCGGGGATCGGGCCGGTCGCCCGGCTGCTGTTCGTGCTGCTGTTCGTGCTCGCGCTGCTCGGCGTGTTCGGATCCGGCGTGGACGGCCGCCGCATCGAGCTCGACCTGCGCGGCCGTCCGGTCGGTCGCCGGCTCGCGGCGCTGACGTTCGGCACGCTGCTGTTCGGCGTGCTGGCCGGCATCGTGCTGCGCAGCGGGTACGCCGCGCGGTACACCGCCGTCGTCGCGGTGCCGTTCCTCGTCCTGGTCGCCATCGGCGCGACGACGCTGCTGGACGACCGGCTGCGCGCGACGGTGGTCGGCGTCACCGTGCTGCTCGGCGTCGCGACCGGCATCCCGCACGTGCTGCGCCAGCGGACGCAGGCCGGCGTCATCGCAGCCACGCTGCGCCCGGCGGTCGGCGCGGACGACGTGGTCGTCTACTGCCCGGACCAGCTCGGCCCGGCCGTCGCCCGGCTGCTGCCGGGGGAGACGCGGCAGGAGGTCTTCCCGACGCGCGCCGCGCCGCACCTCGTCGACTGGGTCGACTACGGGCAGCGCAACGAGGCGGCGGACCCGGTGGCGTACGCCGACGACCTGCTGCGCCGGCACCCGCGCGGCACCGTCTGGCTCGTCGTCGCCGGCGGCTACAAGACGTTCGAGGACAAGTGCGAACGCCTCGCCGAACGGTTACGCTCCGTCCGCGCCGAGGAGCCGCTGGTGCGGTCGCGCAACCGGTACGGCGAGCGTTCGTCGCTGGTGAAGTTCGCGCCGTGAGGCGGCTGCCCCGCCCGGGCCCCGACGCGCTGCGCGCGTGGCTGGTCTCACGCGCGGCGGTCCTCGCGCTGCTGGCGCTGGCGACGTACCTGCAGCGCGCGCACGGCTTCGGCAAGGCCCCGATCCGCCCCGGCGCCACCGGCTTCTTCGTGTGGGACGGCGACTGGTACCGGCGGATCGGCGCGGCCGGCTACGACGTCACCGAAGCGCTGCGGTTCTTCCCGCTCGTCGCGCTGCCCGGCCGGCTGGTCTCGCCGCTCGGTGCCTTCGCGGCCGGTGTCGTCCTGCTCGTCGTCGTCAACGCCTCGGCGCTCGTCTACGCGGACGGGCTGGCCCGGCTGACGGCGTTCGAGCTCAAGGACTCGACGGCGGCCCGGTGGGTGCCGTGGCTGGTGCTGCTCAACCCGGCGTCGTACGTCCTCGTCCTCGGCTACGCGGAGGCGACGTTCGGCGCGCTCGCGGTGTGGTGCTTCTTCGCGCTGCGCCGGCGCGCGTGGGCGGCCGCGGCCGTGGCGGCGTACCTGGGCGGGCTGGCCAGGCCGGTCGGGCTGCTGCTCGCACTGCCGGCGCTGGTGGAGGCGGTGCGCGGGATCGGGTTCGTGTCGCGCCGCGAGCTGCTCGCGCGGGCAGTGGCGGTCGCGGCGGCGCCGCTCGGCGCGGCGACGTACTTCGCGTGGGTGTGGGCGACCCGCGGCGACCCGATGCTGCCGTTCTCCGCGCAGCAGGCGCACGGGCTGCGCAGCGGCGTGCTGAGCTCGCCCGTGGACGAGCTGTTCCGCGCCGCCCGCTGGGACGGCTCCGTCCAGTACAACCTCGTGCTGCTCTGGCTGCCGCTGGCGCTGCTGCTGCTCGTCCTCGTCGCGCGCCGGCTGCCCGCGTCGTACACGGTGTACGCCGCCGCGGTGCTGCTGCTGACGGTCGGCACGCCCAGGCTGGCGTCGTTCCTGCGATACGCTCTGGCGGCGTTCCCGCTGATCATGGTCGCGGCCGCTCCGCAACGCCGGGGTGTCCGTGTCGTGACCCTGGTCGTGTGTTGTTGCGGGCTGGCGGGGTACTCGGTCCTCGCATTCGCGCACAGCTACGTGCCGTAGTCGTTGTCGTATGTCCGGAGGTCGTACGGAAGTGTCGGAGCAGCCGCGTGTCGTCATCATCGGAGCCGGTCCGGCCGGCCTGACGGCGGCGTACCAGCTCGTCAAGGAAGGCGTCCGTCCGGTCGTGCTCGAAGCCGACGACGTCGTCGGCGGCATCTCGCGCACGGTCGAGCGGGACGGCTGGCGGTTCGACATCGGCGGCCACCGGTTCTTCACCAAGGTCGACGAGGTCGAGGCGCTCTGGCACGAGATCCTCGACGACGACTCGTTCCTCATGCGGCCGCGGATGAGCCGGATCTTCTACCGCGGCAAGCTGTTCGACTACCCGCTCAAGGCCGCCAACGCGCTGATGGGCCTCGGCATCTTCGAGGCGATCCGCTGCGTGCTGTCGTACGTGTGGGCGCGGATCAACCCACCGAAGGACCAGACCAACTTCGAGGGCTGGGTTGCCGCCCGCTTCGGTCGCCGCCTCTACGGCATCTTCTTCAAGACGTACACCGAGAAGGTCTGGGGCGTGCCCGCGACCGAGATCCAGGCGGACTGGGCGGCGCAGCGGATCAAGAACCTCTCGCTGATGACCGCGGTGTGGCGGGCGATCGTGCCGCAGCGCGGCAAGAAGGACGTCGCCAGCCTCATCGACGAGTTCCAGTACCCGAAGTTCGGGCCGGGCATGATGTGGGAGCGCTGCCGCGACCTCGTGCTGGAGCGCGGCGGCGAGATCCGGATGCGCACCAACGTCGTCGGCATCGAGCACAGGGACGGCCGCGCCGTCGCCGTCGTCGTGGAGACCGACGGCAAGCGCGAGCGGATCGAGTGCGACGACGTCATCTCGTCCATGCCGATGGGTGAGCTGCTGACCGCGATGACGCCCGCGCCCCCGGAGCGAGTGGTGCGGGCGGCCAAGCGCCTGCGCCACCGCGACTTCCTGACCGTCGCGCTGGTCGTACCGCAGTCGGCGAGCTTCCCCGACAACTGGATCTACGTGCACGAGCCGCACGTGCGGCTCGGCCGCGTGCAGAACTTCCGGTCATGGTCGCCGTTCATGGTCAAGGAGGGCTTCACCTGCCTCGGCCTCGAGTACTTCGTCAACGTCGGCGACGACCTCTGGACGATGGCGGACGACGACCTGGTGACGTTCGCGACCAAGGAGATCGAGACCCTCGGCCTCGTGCAGCCGGGCACCGTGTCCGCGGGCTACGTCGTCCGGATGCCGAAGGCGTACCCGGTCTACGACGAGGAGTACGTCGCCAACGTCGACGTGCTGCGCGGCTGGCTCGCGACCGACGCCCTCAACGTGCAGCCGGTCGGGCGTAACGGCATGCACCGTTACAACAACCAGGACCACTCGATGATGACCGCGATGCTCGCGGTCGAGAACATCCTCACGGACGCCGGCCACGACCTGTGGGCGGTGAACGTCGAGGAGGAGTACCACGAGGAGAAGTCCACGACGCCGAAGACCGGCCGGGACGCGCCCGTGCTGCCGCGCCGGCTGGTCGTCAAGGACGACGACGACCGCGACGAGGTGCTTGCGGGATAGCGCCCGCGCCCGCGTCCGCGCCCCGCTCAGCGGTGCTTGCGGCGCTGCTCGTTGTCGCGGTGGTCGGTGATCCAGATGTTCGCGAGCAGGATCACGCCGAACGACGCCGCGATCAGGAAGCAGATGATCCCGAGCGCCGGGTAGCCGAAGATCTGCGTCGACGTCTCGACCCGCATCAGCATCGCGGCGCCGACGATGAGCGCGGCGATGACCAGGCCGGTCGTCACCCGGTTGGCCAGCTTGGTGATGCCGGCAATGATCTCGCGCTCGTCGATGCCGCGGACGTTGAGCTTGAGCTCGCCCTCGGCGAGCGCGTCCATGACCTTGTTGACGCGGCCGGGGAGGCGCTCGACGAACTCCTTCGCCTCCAGCAGGTTGGCGAACATGTTGCCCTGCGCGGTGCCGGTGACCCGGCGGCGCAGGATGTCGGTCGCCTGCCGGCGGATGGCGTCGTTGGGGTCGTACGACGGGTCCAGGGTGCGCGCGACCTCGTCCAGCGCGATCAGCGCGCGGCCGAGCATGGCCAGCTCGGGCGGGGTGCGCAGGCCGTTGTCGGCGGCGATCTTGGACAGCTGGATGACGATGGTGCCGGCCCGGATCTGCGCCAGCTCGGCTCCGTGGTTCTCCGCGACGATCTCGCCGACCGCGCGACGGAACTCCGTGTCGTCGAGCTCCTCGTCGGTGCGCTGCGCCAGCGTCTGCAACGCCTTCGCCGCGTCGTGCCCGCGCCCGTCGCCGATGGCGAGCAGCAGCTTGAGCAGGTCCTCCTGCATGTGCGCGGGGATGCGCCCGACCATGCCGAGGTCGACCAGCGCGATGTCACCGGCGTCGGTGAGGAACACGTTGCCGGGGTGCGGGTCGGCGTGGAAGAAGCCGTCCACGAGGATCTGCTTGAGGTACGCGCCGATCAGCTGGTCGGCGAGCATGCGGCCCTCGACCTCGAGCTGCGCGAGCGGGCCCAGCGTCGTGAGCTTGCGGCCGCCGATGAAGTCCATCGTCAGCACGCGGGTCGTCGAGTAGTCGGCGACCGGCGCCGGGACGTGGATGCGCGGGTACTCGTCGAGGTTGGCGCGCAGCGTCTCCAGGTTGCGCGCCTCCATTTGATAGTCGAGCTCGCGCATCATCGACTTGCGGAACTCGTCCAGCAGCGCGGCGAAGCCGTACCGGCGGCCCATCGACGTGTGCGCGTCGGCGAACTCGGCCAGCTCGGCCAGCGCCTCCAGGTCCTCCAGCACGCTCTCCCTGATGCCGGGGCGCTGGACCTTCACCGCGACCGGGCGGCCGTTGCGCAGCACCGCCTTGTGCACCTGGCCGAGGCTGGCGGAGGCGACGGGGACGTTCTCGAACACCTGGAACGCCTTGCTGATCCGGACGCCGAGCTCCTCCTGCACGACGCGCTCGACGTCCTCGAACGGCACCGGCTCGACGTCGTCCTGCAGCCGTGCGAGCGCGGCGATGTACGGCGCCGGCAGCAGGTCGGCGCGCGTGGACATCAGCTGGCCGAGCTTGATGAACGTGGGTCCGAGGCGTTCGAGGTCGGTCGCGAGCTGCTCGGCGTCACCCGAACCCTCGTCGCCGGTGAGGTCGCGGTCGAGGTCGTCGAGACCGACCTGCGAGACGAGGTCGGACCGACCGTACTTGGCCAGCAGTACGGCGATGTCCTTGTACCGCTTCACGTGCTTCGGCTTCAGCGAGATGCCCACGGCGCGGGCATACCCGGCGGTAAGACTCGTGACTCCTAAGCGGTAGCGCGAGCGCCTCCGGTAGCTGGACCGCTCGCCCCGGCGGCGGTGGGGCCCGGCACGGCCGTGCCGACGGACGCCGCCTCGCTCTCGTCGTACGCGAGCCGGTCGAGCGTGCCGGCGATCCCGCGCAGGCGGTCCGCGACATCGTGCAGCTGGTCCGGGCGGATCGGCCCGAGTCGCTTCGCCCGCCGGTACCGCTGGAACTCGAGAATGCCGAAGAACGCGGTGGTGATGAACCCGCCGACCGCAATCCAGGCCGTCGCCTGCATGATGGTGAACGTCATCTGCTCTGCTCCTTCGGCTCCGGCCGCCGCAACGCGGCGGCACCCGTGCTGACGGCCGCGGCGATACCCAGTCCCCACAGGGACCCCGTTGTCATCCACCGTGCTTGTGCCCGAGTCTGCACCCGCCCCGTGACCGAATCGGCCGTCAGGCACGCATACGCCACTACTGAAGCGGTCGCGAGAAGGACGCTCACGATCGTGACGAACGCTCGCGCGGCACCTGACTCGGCGTCCCGCGAGTCGAACAGCGCCGCTGCCGCCCACCCCGCCACGACCAGCAGCGCGTCGCCGCCGCCGAGCAGCTCGACGCCGGCCGGTGGCCGGGCCAGGTAGTACGCCCGCACGACCCACGCCACCAGCAACGGCAGCAGCCCGAGCCCCAGCCCGTACGCCGCCCAGCGCGCAATGCGGTCCGCCACCGGCCCACCTCCGCGGTCGAGTGTGCCGACCGCGGCCTGTGGACTACGGGCGGGGCGGAGATCTGTGGAGAACTACTCCCAGCGGAACGTCCGCGCCGCCGCGGCCAGGGCCACGGCGGCCCACACCGCGAGCACCGTGGCCGGCCGGACGATCGGCCCGAACCCGGCGAACGCGTTGCGCATCCCCTCCGCGAGCGCCCCGCTCGGCAGCAGCCGCGCGGCCGCCGCGAGCGGCTCGGGCAGCCGGTCCAGCGGCACGACCATCCCGCTGACGAGCAGCAGCACGAGGTACAGGCCGTTGGCGGCGGCAAGGGTCGCCTCGGCGCGCAGCGTGCCCGCCATGAGCAGCCCGAGCCCGGCGAACGCCGCTGTCCCCAGCGCCACGAACACCGCCGCGATCACGACCGCGCGCACCCCCGCGAACCGCCACCCCAGCAGCGCGCCGAGCGCTCCCACGAGGACGAGCTGCAACGCCTCCACCGCCAGCACCGACAGGGTCTTCGCCAGCAGCAGCCCGGACCGGGGAAGGGGAGTGGCGCCGAGCCGCTTGAGGACGCCGTACTGCCGCTCGAACCCGGTCGCGATCGCCAGCCCGGTCATCGCCGTGGACATCACGGCCAGCGCGAGGACGCCAGGCACGAGGTACGACACCGGCGCGTCGACCACGTCCACCGTGCCGAAGAACGCCAGCAGCCCGAGCGGGATAGCCAGCGTCAGCAGCAACGACTCCCCGCGCCGCAGCGTCAGCCGCAGCTCCATCGCGGTCTGCGCCCGTACCATCGCCCACGTCACGAGCGCAGCTCCCGCCCGGTGACGTCGAGGAACACGTCCTCCAGCGTCCGGCCCGAGCCGGCCCGCACGTCCGCCGCGAGCACGCCCCGCTCCGCACACCACGCCGTCACCGCCGCGAGCAGCGCCGGGTCCACCGGTCCAGGCACGACGTACGACCCGGCGGCCGGCTCCGCGACGGCCCGGCCCACAGATGCCGACAACGCCGCCACGTCGAGCCCCGGCGCCGCCCGGAACCGCAGCGCCTCACCACCCCCGGTCAACGCCGCCACCGTCCCCGCCGCGACGACCCGGCCGCGATCCACGATGACGACCTCGTCGGCGAGCGCCTCCGCCTCGTCCATCGCGTGCGTCGTCAGCACGACGCAGGCGCCGTCCGAACGCAGCTCCCGCACGATGTCCCACGTGGCGTGCCGGGCCTGCGGGTCCAGCCCGGCCGTCGGCTCGTCGAGGAACACGACCACCGGCCGGCCGATCACCGCCAGCGCGAGCGAGAGGCGTTGCTGCTGCCCTCCGGAGAGGCGGCGGTACGGCGTCCGCGCCGGCAGCCCGAGCCGTTCCAGCAGCGACGCCGGCGAGACCGGGTCCGCGTAGAACGAGGCGTAGAGACGGAGCATCTCCAGCGGCGACGCCCCCGGGTACACGCCGCCGCTCTGCGGCATCACGCCGACCCGCGGCGTGAGCGCCGCCCGGTCCCGCACCGGGTCCAGGCCGAGCACGCGGACGGACCCCGCGGACGGCGTACGGAAGCCCTCGCAGGCCTCGACGGTCGTCGTCTTGCCGGCGCCGTTGGGCCCGAGCAGCGCGAACACGGACCCCGCGGCGGCCGCGAACGAGACGCCGTCGACGGCGGCGAGCGCGCCGTACCGCTTGACCAGCCCGTCGACCTCGACCACGGGTCCGGTCACGGGGCTAGCTGACGACGACCTCGCCCTCCATGCCCAGCGTGGCGTGCGGCTGGCAGTAGTACTTGAACGTCCCGGCCTTGGCGAACGTCACGGAGTAGGTCTTGAAGCCACTCGGGCTCTTCATCGGGCCGGCCGCGTCGGGGCCGTCCTTCGCGGTGCCGCTGGTGACGGTGTGGAAGCCCTCCGCCGTCCAGGTGACCTTCGTGCCCTTCTTCACCTTCAGCGAGACCGGATCGAACTTGTTCGTCGCCGTGGCCAGGACCTCGTTGCCACCGCCGCCACCGCCGGTCGGGGAGGCGGACGCGGACGCCGAGCCGGTCGGCGACGCGGCCGTGGGCGAGGGAACGGCCTTCGTAGGCGACGGGTAGACGGTCGCCGGTACGGAGCCGACGGCAACCGGCGTCGCCTTGTCCGAGGGGAGGGTCCGCTGCCGCGGCTCGCCGCACGCGGTCAGCGCGAGCGCGGCGACGACCAGCACCGTGGCCAGGCGGAGCGGGCGGTGGGCGAGCATGGTCAACGGAGGCCTTCCTCGCGGGTGGTGATTGTCAGCGCGAGGATATCCACCGCGTCCGGGCGTCGCGAACCGGCCGCGACACGCCCGTGACCGCGCCTTCCGGACCCGCCCGCGACCGGCCGCCGGAGCCGCCTCCGGACCGCCCCCGCGCCGAGTTGGCCGCCCCGGCGAAATACGTCATACTCATGTTGTGAAAAACGACGGGTCCGAGGGTCGCACGCGCGAACGCGTCGCGTCGCTGCTGCTACGGACCGGCGGGGCCACGGCCGCCGCGCTCGGCACCGCGCTCGGCCTGTCCCCGGCCGCCGTCCGCAGGCACCTCGATGCCATGCTCGCCGACGGCTCCGTCACGGAGACCGAGGCGTCGCCCACCGGCCGCCGCGGCCGCCCCGCGAAGGTCTTCACGATCACCGAGGCGGGCCGCGAGGCGTTCCCGCACGCGTACGACGACCTCGCCGCCTCCGCGCTGCGCTTCCTCGCGGCGAACGGCGGCGACGAGGTGGTCCGGCAGTTCGCGGACGCTCGGGCCGCCGAGCTCGAACGCCGCTATGCCGACGTCGCCACCGCCCCTGTCGGGGAGCGCGCCGAGCTGCTGGCGCAGGCGCTGTCGCGCGACGGCTACGTCGCCACGGCGGGCGCCGGCGAGGTGTGCCAGCATCACTGCCCGGTTCAGCACGTCGCCGAGCAGTTCCCCCAGTTGTGCGAGGCCGAGACGGCGTTCTTCCAGCGCGTCCTCGGCGCCCCCGTACGGCGTCTCACCACGATCGCCCACGGCGACTCCTGCTGTACCGCCACCGTCTCTCCCGAAGGGTCCACCCTGTGAGCACCACCGCGCGCCCCGAGCTCGACGGCCTGGGCACGTACAAGTTCGGCTGGTCCGACCCGTCCGCCTACGCCGACAACGCCACCCGCGGCCTCACCGAGGCGGTCGTTCGCGACATCTCGGCGAAGAAGAGCGAGCCGGAGTGGATGCTGAACCTGCGCCTCAAGGGCCTGCGGCTGTTCGGCCAGAAGCCGATGCCGTCGTGGGGCGCCGACCTGTCCGGCATCGACTTCGACAACATCAAGTACTTCGTCCGGTCCACGGAGAAGCAGGCGGAGTCCTGGGACGACCTGCCCGAGGACATCAAGAACACCTACGACAAGCTCGGTATCCCCGAGGCCGAGAAGGCGCGGCTCATCTCCGGCGTCGCGGCGCAGTACGAGTCCGAGGTGGTGTACCACAAGATTCGCGAGGACCTCGAGGAGCAGGGCGTCATCTTCCTCGACACCGACAGCGGCCTGCGGGAGCACCCCGAGCTGTTCAAGGAGTACTTCGGCTCGGTCATCCCGGTCGGCGACAACAAGTTCGCCGCGCTGAACACCGCGGTCTGGTCCGGCGGGTCGTTCATCTACGTGCCGCAGGGCGTGCACGTCGAGATCCCGCTGCAGGCGTACTTCCGCATCAACACCGAGAACATGGGCCAGTTCGAGCGGACGCTGATCATCGCGGACGAGGGCTCGAGCGTGCACTACGTCGAGGGCTGCACCGCGCCCGTCTACTCCTCCGACAGCCTGCACTCGGCGGTCGTCGAGATCATCGTGAAGAAGGGCGCCCGCGTCCGCTACACGACGATCCAGAACTGGTCGAACAACGTCTACAACCTCGTCACCAAGCGGACCGCTGTGCACGAGGGCGGCCGGATGGAGTGGGTGGACGGCAACATCGGCAGCAAGGTCACGATGAAGTACCCGGCCTGCTACCTGCTCGGCGAGCGGGCCAGCGGCGAGGTGCTCTCGGTGGCGTTCGCCGGTCAGGGCCAGCACCAGGACGCCGGCGCCAAGATGGTGCACGCCGCCCCGAACACGTCGAGCACGATCGTCAGCAAGTCGGTCGCGCGGGCCGGCGGGCGGACGTCGTACCGCGGCCTGGTCCAGGTGCAGGAGGGCGCAGTCGGGTCCAAGGCGACGGTGAAGTGCGACGCGCTGCTGGTCGACACCGTCAGCCGCAGCGACACGTACCCGTACGTCGACGTGCGCGAGGACGACTCGTCCATCGGCCACGAGGCCAGCGTCAGCAAGGTCGGCGAGGACCAGCTCTTCTACCTGATGAGCCGCGGCCTGTCCGAGAACGAGGCGATGGCGATGGTGGTCCGCGGCTTCGTCGAGCCGATCGCCCGCGAACTGCCGATGGAGTACGCCCTCGAGCTCAACCGCCTCATCGAGCTTCAGATGGAGGGTGCTGTCGGATGAGCGACGCCCAGACGCCGCCTGGCGGCGTTCTCGGTCGCTTGCGTGCGAAGCACGCGGCGCTCCCTGCGGCCTTGCCAGGCGACGCCTGGACGCCGCTGTCGGTGGTTGCGAACGTGCGGACCGCAGCGAGGTGGACCGCTTAGTGACCACCCTCACAGACTTCGCCGTCCCCGACAGCCGCGAGGAGGCGTTCCGCTTCACCCCGGTGAAGCGGATCGAGCAGGCGTTGCTGGCCGAGCCCGGCAAGGTCGTCATCGAACGCTCCGCGGGCGTGGGCACCGACTTCGTCGCGACCGACCGCGGCGTGGACTCGCGGCTCGGCTCGATCCTCACGCCGCGCGACCGGTACGAGGCGCTGGCCGACACGTACGAGCGGGCCGGCGTGCTCACGGTCCCGCGCAACACCGCGCCCGACGAGCCGACGATCGTGACCGTTCGCGGCGAGGGCGGGCTGGCGTTCGCGCACCTGTTCGTGGACGTGGAGGAGGGCGCCGAGGCGACCGTCATCCTCGACCACAGCGGGTCGGCGACATTCCTGGCCAACGCCGAGTTCCGCATCGGCAACGGCGCCCGCCTCACGGTGGTCAGCCTGCAGGACTGGGCGGACGACTCGGTCCACCTCGGCACGCACGTCGCGTCGCTGGGGCGGGACGCGACGTTCCGCTCGATCGTGGTCTCGCTCGGCGGCGGCCTGGTCCGGCTGGTGCCGCAGGTGCGGTTCACGGCGCCCGGCGGCGACGCCGAGCTGCTCGGGCTGTTCTTCGCCGACGCCGGCCAGCACCTCGAGCACCGGCTGCTCGTGGACCACGCCGTCTCGCACTGCCGCAGCCGGGTCAACTACAAGGGCGCGCTGCAGGGCGAGGGCGCGCACACGGTGTGGATCGGCGACGTCGTCATCGGCGCGGACACCGTCGGCACCGACACGTACGAGATCAACCGGAACCTCGTCCTGTCCGACGGCGCGCACGCCGACTCCGTACCGAACCTCGAGATCTACTCGGGCGAGGTCGTCGGCGCCGGCCACGCGAGCGCCACCGGCCGGTTCGACGACGTGCAGCTCTTCTACCTGATGAGCCGCGGCGTACCGCCGGACGAGGCGCGCCGGCTGGTGGTGCGCGGCTTCTTCGCGGACGTCGTCCAGCGCATCGAGGTGCCCGAGCTGCGCGAGCGGCTGGAGAACGCCATCGAGGCCGAGCTCGAGAGGTCCGTCCTGTGACCGAGTGGGTGCGAGTCTGCGCCGCCGCCGACGTGCCCGAGGGCGCCGCGAAGGCCGTCGCCGTCGGCGACGCGCCGGTCTGCGTCGTGCGCAGCAACGGCACGTTCTACGCCATCCGCGACGTCTGCTCGCACGCCGACGTCGCGCTGTCGGAGGGCGAGGTGGAGGACGGCACGATCGAGTGCTGGCTGCACGGCTCGCGCTTCGACCTCAGCACGGGGCGGCCCACCGGCCTGCCCGCCACCCAGCCCGTACCCGTCTACCCCGTGAAGCACGACGGCGACGACATCCTCGTCGCCCTAGAGGAGTCCTGAAGCTGTGAGCACCCTGGAGATCCGCGACCTCACGGTCAACGTCGACGACACCGAGATCCTGCGGGGCGTCAACCTCACCGTGCGCGCGGGGGAGACGCACGCCCTGATGGGCCCCAATGGCTCGGGCAAGTCGACGCTCGCGTACGCCGTCGCCGGCCACCCGAAGTACACCGTCACCGGCGGCTCGGTCCTCCTCGACGGCCAGGACGTGCTGGCGATGGAGGTGGACGAGCGGGCGCGCGCCGGGCTCTTCCTCGCCATGCAGTACCCGGTCGAGGTGCCGGGTGTCTCGGTGAGCAACTTCCTCCGTACGTCGGTGACCGCGATCCGCGGCGAGGCGCCGAAGCTGCGGCTGTGGGTGAAGGAGCTCAAGGAGGCGATGGCGGCGCTGGAGGTCGACGCGTCGTTCGCCGAGCGCAATGTCAACGAGGGGTTCTCCGGCGGCGAGAAGAAGCGCCACGAGATCCTGCAGATGGAGCTGCTCAAGCCGCGCGTCGCGATCCTCGACGAGACCGACTCGGGCCTCGACGTCGACGCGCTGCGCATCGTGTCCAGCGGCGTCAACCGGGTGGCCGAGGAGGGCAGCACCGGCCTGCTGCTCATCACGCACTACACGCGCATCCTGCGCTACATCAAGCCGCAGTTCGTGCACGTGATGTTCGACGGCCGCATCGTCGAGCAGGGCGGGCCTGAGCTCGCGCAGATCCTCGAGGACAAGGGCTACGAGCACCTGCGTCCGGTGGTCGCGTAGCAATGCCACTCGACGCCGCGCGGCTGCGCAAGGACTTCCCGATCCTCAACCGGGAGGTCCACGGCAGGCCGCTCGTCTACCTCGACAGCGCCGCGTCGTCACAGCGCCCGCAGGTCGTTCTCGACGCGATGAACACCTACTACGAACAGCACCACGCGAACGTCCACCGCGGCATCTACGTCCTCGCCGAGGAGGCGACGGAGCTGTACGAGGGCGCGCGCGACACGGTGGCGGCGTTCGTCAACGCGTACGACAGGTCAGAGGTCGTCTTCACGAAGAACTCCACCGAGGCGCTGAACCTCGTCGCCCGGACCCTCGGCGACTCGGGCCGCATCCGGCCCGGCGACGAGATCGTGGTCACCGAGATGGAGCACCACTCGAACATCGTGCCGTGGCAGCTGCTCGCGGCTCGTACCGGCGCGACGGTGCGCTGGGTCGGCATCACCGACGAGGGCCGGCTCGACCTGTCGAACCTCGACGAGCTGGTCAACGAGCGCACCCGCATCGTGTCGTTCGTGCACCAGTCGAACATCCTCGGCACCGTGAACCCCACGTCGCAGCTCGTGCGGCGGGCGCACGAGGTCGGCGCGCTCGTCTGCGTCGACGCGTCGCAGTCGGTGCCGCACATGCCGGTGGACGTGCGGGAGATCGGCGCGGACTTCCTGGCGTTCACCGGGCACAAGATGTGCGGGCCCACCGGCATCGGCGTGCTGTGGGCGCGGCGCGAGCTGCTGGACGAGCTGCCGCCGTTCCTCGGCGGCGGCGAGATGATCACGACCGTCACCCTGGCCGGGTCCACGTACGCGGAGCCGCCGCACAAGTTCGAGGCCGGCACGCCGCCGATCGCCGAGGCCGTAGGCCTCGCCGAGGCGGTGCGCTACCTCACCGACATCGGCATGGCCGACGTGAAGGCGCACGAGCGCGAGCTGGTGTCGTACGCCCTCCCGGCGCTGGAGTCGGTCTCCGGGCTGCGCATCCTCGGCCCACGCACGGCGATCGCGCGGGGCGGCGCGGTGTCGTTCGCGCTCGCCGACCTGCACCCGCACGACGTCGGCCAGGTGCTCGACGAGCTGGGCATCGCGGTCCGGGTCGGACAGCACTGCGCGGCGCCGGTCTGCGCGCGCTACGGCGTGCCGGCCACGACGCGGGCGTCGTTCTACCTGTACACGACGACCGAGGAGATCGACGCGCTCGTCGCCGGCTTGGAGCACGTGAAGAGGTTCTTCCGTGCAGCTTGAGTCGATGTACCAGGAGATCATCCTGGACCACTACCGCAACCCCCACCACAAGGGGCTGCGGGAGCCGTACGACGCCGAGGTGCACCATGTGAACCCCACCTGCGGCGACGAGGTCACGCTGCGCGTGCGGGTCGCGGACGGCGTGGTCGAGGACGTGTCGTACGAGTCCTCCGGCTGCTCCATCTCGCAGGCGTCGGCGTCGGTGATGAGCGACCTCGTCGTCGGGCGGCCGGTCGAGGACGCGATGACGACGGCGGAGGCGTTCCTCGAGCTCATGCAGAGCAGGGGGCGCGCGGAGCCGGACGAGGACGTGCTGGAGGACGCGGTGGCGTTCGCCGGCGTGGCGAAGTACCCGGCGCGCGTCAAGTGCGCGCTGCTGGGCTGGATGGCGTGGAAGGACGCGACGGCGCGGGCCGTCGCGGGAGAGAGCGGGTCATGAGCGAGCAGGCGTCCGTCGACGAGGTCACCGAGGCGATGCGGGACGTGGTCGACCCGGAGATCGGCATCAACATCGTCGACCTCGGCCTGGTCTACGGCGTGCGGATCGACGAGGAGAACGTCGCGACGCTCGACATGACGCTGACCTCCGCGGCGTGCCCGCTCACCGACGTGATCGAGGACCAGACCCGGTCCGTGCTGTCCGGCCTGGTCAACGACTTCAAGATCAACTGGGTGTGGATGCCGCCCTGGTCGGTCGAGAACATCACCGACGACGGCCGCGAGCAGATGCGCGCGCTCGGCTTCAACATCTAGCGCGACCGGCGGCGCGCCGAGGCCACCGGGACGGTCCGGCGCGAGCACGGGGGTAGTGCGCGCTGCGCGGCCGGCACTACCCTGCGCGCGTGGGCGTAGTGGTGCTGGGGGCGGGCGTCGCCGGGCTGGCGAGCGCGTTGCTGCTCGCGCGCGACGGACACGCGGTGATGCTGGTGGAGCGCGACCCGCTGCCGGTGGGGGAGGCGCTGGACTCCCCGGGCTGGAGCCGGCAGGGCATCCCGCACTTCCTGCAGCCGCAC
>DATLNJ010000009.1:0-5566 GCA_035536815.1 Frankiaceae bacterium | reverse complement strand
CAGAACGGCGCGCAGGCGACCGCCTCGTCCAAGCCGGCGCCGCCGTCTTCCTGCTAGGGCTGGCCGCCATCGCCGCCATGTTCGTCCCCTTCGCCGCCGACCTCGTCCGCCACGGCGCGGAGTACGCGCAGGACCGGCACGAGTACGGCGTCGCCCTCAACCTCGCGACGTTCCTCACCTGCGTCGGCTTCGCCCTCGCGCTCGTCGGGCTGGTCCGGCAGGCGCGGCAGAGCAGGCGCCGGGCCCGGCAGGAACGGCAGACCTAGCCCACGGGCAGGTCGGCGACGGCGACGCCGCGCGTCGCCAACCACGCCCGCGCCTCGTCGACCCGCTCGCCGCGCACCTCGACGATCACCCAGGCGACGTGCTCCTCGACGTTGGCGCGGCGGATGTTCGTGTGCAGCCCGAACCGTTCGGACAGCTCCCACAGCACCGGCTCGGAGACGAGGTCGTCCGGGTACGTGAGGTGCCAGTGCGCGGTCACCGGTACCGCTCCGGGTCGGGCAGCAGGTCGTTCATGGCGCCCGAGCGGAACGCCTCCACCGCGACCGCGGGGAACCCCGCCGCCGCCACCTCGGCCGCCACGCCGCTCGCCACGACGACCGGCACCAAGTCGCCGTCCACCTCCAGCCGGGCCGCGTCGCCGAGGTCGCGCACCCGCAGGTCGCGCACCGGGATGCCGCGGTCGTGCAGCCAGGCGCGCGCAGCGGACTCGGCGCGCTCGACGCGGGCCAGCCGCGAGGGGGTGACCTCGATGCCGAACGCCACCCGGCTGGCCAGGCAGGCCGCCGCCGGCTTGTCCCACGTCGCCAGGCCCCACTCCCGCGACGACGCGCGGACGTCGGCCTTGGTGAGCCCGGCGTCGAGCAACGGCGTCACGGCGCCGCGCTCGGCGGCCGCGCGGATGCCGGGGCGGAAGCCCGCGACCGCGTCGTCGGCGTTGGTGCCGGTGGCGACGTGCTCGATGCCCAGCCGGTCGGCGAGCGGCCGGAGGGTGTCGAGCAGCTCGGACTTGCAGAAGTAGCAGCGGTCGCCGGCGTTCCGCGTGTAACCGTCCCGCTCGAACTCGTACGTGTGCGGCGTCTCGTGCCGCACGCCGAGCCCGGCCGCGAACGCCGCCGCCTGGGCCAGCTCCGCCTCCGGCAGCGACGGCGAGATGGCGGTCGCCGCCACGACGTTCGCCGGGCCGAGCGCGCGCACCGCCGCCGCGAGCAGGAACGCCGAGTCGGCGCCGCCGCTGAACGCCACCAGCAGCCGGCCGTACGACCTGAGCTGAGTGTCGAGCGCGGGGAGTGCGGCGAGCGTCACCCGGCCATCTTCCACCACGCGCCGAACTCGCCGAGCGAGTCGAGCACGACGTCCGCGCCGTACGCGCGCAGCTCGTCCGCCGAGCACGGCCCGGACGCGACGGCGACGGACACCGCGCCCGCCACCCGGGCGCCGTCCACGTCCGCGACGTGGTCGCCGACGTACGCCGTGGCGCCGTGCTCGCGCAGCGTCTCCCCCTTCGCCGGCCCCCACCGCCAGCCGACGACGTCGTCGGCGGTGATGCCGACGTGCTCCAGCGAGGCGACGGCGAGCACCTGCTGCTTCGCGGTCACGACGACCGCCCGCGCGCCGGACGCGCGGACCAGCGCGACCGCCTCGACGGCGCCGGGCAGCGCGGCCGTCACCGGGATCGCGTACGCCGGGTAGAGCGCGCGGTACAGGTCCGCCGCGGCGTCGACCTCGGCCGCCGGGAACCAGTGCGCCAGCTCGACCTCCAACGGCGGCCCGAGCCGGGAGGCGACGAGCTCGCCGTCCACGAAGACGCCGGTCTCCCGCGTCACCGCGGCGAGCGTCGCGGCGACGCCCGCGCGCGGGTCGATGAGCGTCATGTCGAGGTCGAACCCGACGACGGCGTGCGGGCTCAGCTGCGGTCGTCCTGCTTGAGCGCGGTGTCGACGGAGACCGCCGCCGCGACCACCAGCGTCCGCAGCGGCTCCTCGAGCGGCCGGTGGATGCGAACGACGTAGTTGTCCGCCGTCGTGAACAGCGCCTTCGCCAGCCCCTCGAACGTCTTCTTGATCCGCGCCACCTCGGCGCCCTGCGCGTCGGTGATGGCGAAGTCCCAGGCGCGCCAGTTCTCGGCGTGGATGCCACCGACCCGCTGGCCGTTCACCTCGAACGCGAATCGGATCTTGCCGATCGCGTTCTCCTGGCGGATCTGGCCGATCTCGGTGCCGTTCGGGGTGGAGACGACAACCCGGCTCTTCAGGAACTTGGCCGGCCGGAACAGCCCCAGCACCACCCGGCCCTGCGCGTCGCGGACCTCCAGCCGGTGGCTGAGGTACTGGTCGTACTGCGTGAGCAGCCGGACCGCCTTGCGGAACATGCCCTGGCCGACCTGCACCACCGAGCCGAGCTGGGTGCCGTTGGCGTCGTAGACGGCGTACTCGTTGGTGACCTCGATGAGCTTCGCCTTCTGGTTCACGACGAGCACCGGCGAGTCGAACATCGTGCCGCCGCCGCCGGTGAACTCCGCGATCCCGGCCTGCTTCTGGACCTGGCGCTGCACCTTCTCCGGCGTGCTCACCTGCACCGGCTGCGCGACCGGCGCGAGCGGGTTGACGGACTGCACGCCGCCGCGCACCACGTGCTCGGTCCACTGCGCGCCGTCCCAGTAGCGCTGCTCGTACTGCTGGGTCGGGTCGGGGTACCAGCCGGGCGCCGGCTGGGTGGGGTTCTCGGTCATGCCACCACCCTGTCAAACGCCGCGACGGCCCGCCCGCGATTCGCCGCAGAACGGCGCCGGGCTACACCCCGTCCGGCATTTTGCCGCAGACGAGCGCGCTCAGCCGGAGGCTGGGCACGTTCTCCCAGCACCAGTCCTCGACCGGGCCGGCCTGCGCGGGCGCGGCGAGGGCGGGGACGGCCAGGGCGGCGGCGAGCAGCAGGCGGATGCGCACGGTGGACCTCCGAGGGGGACGAGGGGTCTCCGCCACCGTACCCAGCCGGCGGCGGGTCAGCCGTACGCCGCCCGCGGCAGCGCGGCAGCCCCGTCGACGTAGGCGGTCCACTGGCCGCCGTCGAACCAGCGCAGCGCGTACTGGCCGCTCGGGTCCGCGTACCACCCGGCCGACGGACCGACGGCGGCACGGCGGCCGGCGATCTCCGCGCCGAGCGCGGCGGCGAACCCTGGGTGCAGCCCGACCAGCCGTACCGTCTCGACGTCGACCCACCGGCCGCGGACGAGCGCGGCCCTGGTCGCCGCGACGCAGCCGGCGAAGGCCGCGGCGCAGCAAACCAACGCGACGAACGCCGGCAGCCCGGGCTCGAAGTACGCGCCCATCAGGAAGAACGGGAGCGCGATGCCCGTGAGGACACCGCCGGCGAACGCGGCCCGCTGTTGCGCGGCCCGGCCCGCGGCGTGCGGCAGGTAGACGGACACCTTGCGCTGGGTGAGCAGCGCGATGACCAGGAACGGCACGATGCCGCCGAGCAGCCCGAGCCACGCCCACCACGGCATGTGGGTGATCGTCACCTTCGCGGTGCGCGTGGCGCGGCGCCCGGTCCGCGCGCACAGCTCGGGCACCGGCAGCGACGACAGCTCGTGGACCTTGACGACGAGCTCGGCCATCAGGCGCCGGCGGCGGTCGGGTAGGCGGTCAGGTGCTCGGTCCACGCGCCGCCGTCCCAGTAGCGCATCGCTTCCGCGCCGGCCGGGTCGGCGTACCACCCGGCGACGGGTCCGGCCGGCACCGGTGCGGGCGCGGGCGGAGGCGCGGGCTGGACCAGCTGCGGCGCGTACCCGTACGTGCCGGCGGCGGCCTGCTGCGGCGCGTACGCCGTGGCGGCGTAGCCGTAGGAGTCCATCGGCGGCACGCCGTACGAGTACACCGGCGGGTAGCCGCCGGCCGGCTGGTACGGCACCGCGCCGACCGGGATCGACGGGATGTCCGGGGACCACTCCGGCAGCCCCGGCGCGGCCGCCGCGCGCAGCGCCTCGAGGAAGTCCGGGTGCGCGTGCTGGAGCCGCACGAACACGCCGTTCCACTTCACGCGGACCCAGCCGGCGCGCACCCACACGGTCATCGCCCACCAACCGACAGCGGTCACGACGAGCCACAGGTACGGCACCCCGCCCGACAGGTAGACCAGCAACAGCACCGCGGCGACCCGCAGCGCCCGCCGCAGCGCGTACTGCGCGCGCACGTCCGCAGCGATCGGGAGGTGGACCCGCACCAGGCTGCTGCGGACCGCCGACGCGACGAGCCAGGCGCCGCCGCCGAGCAGCAGCCACCAGAACGACGCGCGGTTCCACGACAGCGCCCACTGGCGCCGGACGAGGGTGGTGGGGACCCCCGTCTTGGCGCACAGCTTCGGCACGCTCCCGGACTGGAGCCGGGCGAGCTCGACGTTCATCCTCGCAGGATCGACACGTTCGCGCCGTTCCTTGACCGGGACGTAACGGACACCCGAACGCCGCGAGGGCGGCCCCGCGACGTGCTGCGGGACCGCCCTCGGCGGGGTGTTGCGGTGGACCTAGAAGTCCATGTCTCCCATGCCGCCGCCCGGCGCACCGCCGCCGGCCTTGACCGGCTCCGGCTTGTCGGCGATGACGGCCTCGGTCGTCAGGAACAGCGCGGCGATCGACGCGGCGTTCTGCAGGGCAGAGCGCGTGACCTTGGCGGGGTCGATGATCCCCTCCTTGATCATGTCGACGTACTCGCCGTTGGCGGCGTTGAGGCCCCAGCCCGTCTTCAGGCCGCGCACCTTCTCGACCACGACGCCGCCCTCGAGGCCGGCGTTGACCGCGATCTGCTTGAGCGGGGACTCCAGCGCGATGCGGACGATGTTCGCGCCCGTCGCCTCGTCGCCCTCGAGGTCCAGCTTCTCGAACGCCGTCGTGGACGCCTGCAGCAGCGCCACGCCACCACCGGCGACGATGCCCTCCTCGACCGCGGCCTTCGCGTTCGAGACGGCGTCCTCGATGCGGTGCTTCTTCTCCTTGAGCTCGACCTCGGTGGCCGCGCCGACCTTGATGACGGCGACGCCGCCGGCCAGCTTGGCGAGGCGCTCCTGGAGCTTCTCGCGGTCGTAGTCCGAGTCGCTCTTCTCGATCTCGGCCTTGATCTGGTTCACCCGGCCGGCGATCTGGTCCGCGTCACCGGAGCCCTCGACGATCGTCGTCTCGTCCTTCGTGACGACGACCTTGCGGGCCCGGCCGAGCAGGTCGAGGGAAGCGTTCTCGAGCTTGAGGCCGACCTCCTCGCTGATGACCTGGCCGCCGGTGAGGAAGCCGATGTCACCCAGCATCGCCTTGCGGCGGTCGCCGAAGCCGGGCGCCTTGACGGCAACCGACTTGAAGGTGCCACGGATCTTGTTCACGATCAGCGTGGCCAGGGCCTCGCCCTCGATGTCCTCGGCGATGATCAGCAGCGGCTTGCCCGACTGCATGACCTTCTCCAGCACCGGGAGCAGGTCCTTCACCGCGGAGATCTTGCTGTTCGCGATGAGGATGTAGGGGTCCTCCAGGACCGCCTCCATGCGCTCGGGGTCGGTGACGAAGTACGGCGAGATGTAG
>DATLNJ010000008.1:0-2681 GCA_035536815.1 Frankiaceae bacterium | reverse complement strand
AGCAGGTCGCCGGAGCCGGCCGACTCGACGGTGGACAGCGGCAGCGCGACGACCGACTCGAGGAACTCCTCGCGCAGCTCCGCGAACACCTCCTCGGCCAGCGTCAGCGACGCGAGCCGGGACAGCCGGGTCAGCACGGTCTGGCCGACGACGAACGCCGCGAGGATCGCCGCGAGCAGGTCGATCCGGCCGCGCGTCGTCCCCTCGGTCACGCCCTCGACCAGCCGGCCGAGCAACGGTGGCCCAGCCAGGCCGGCGACGGCCGCGGCGGCGTAGAGCGCGACGGTTACCGCAACCTGCCGCGGGTGGCGGCGGACCAGCAGCCGGGCGTACGCGCGCGCCTCGCGCGGCCCCGCGACGGGGAGCAGCGTCCTCACGCCTCACCTCGCGTGACCACCGCGCGGTACCGCTCGGACTCGTGGAGCAGCGCGCGGTGCGAGCCGGTCGCGACCACTCGGCCGCCGTCGAGGAACGCCACCGTGTCGGCCCGGTCGAGCAGCAGCGGCGAGGTCGTGAGGACGACGGTGGTCCGGCCGCGCCGCGCGGTCTTGAGCCGGTCGGCGATGCGCGCCTCGGTGTGCGCGTCCACCGCGCTGGTCGGCTCGTCGAGGACCAGCACGTCCGGCTCGGCGGCAAGTGCGCGGGCCAGCACGAGGCGTTGCCGCTGCCCGCCGGACAGCGAGCGGCCGCGCTCCTCGACGTCGGCGTCGTAGCCGCCGTCCAGCGCATCGACGACGTCGGTGGCGGCGGCCGCCTCGACGTACGCCGGGTCGGCGACCGCCTCGCGCAGCGGGCCGGTGAACACCATCGGGTTCTTGTCCACGACGAGCACCCGCCGGCGCACGGTCTCCAGCGGCAGGTCGCGCAGCGGCACGTCGCCGAGCGTCACGCCGGCGTCGTTCCAGTGGCCGAGCCGGTCGGCGAGCGCGGTCGCCTCCTCGGGGTCCGGGCTGACCACGGCGGTGACCCGGCCCGGCTCGACGACAAGACCTGAGGCGGGGTCGCGCAGCGGCGCGTTCGCGGGCGGCTCGGGCAGGGCGCGTTCGGGCTCGGTCAGGTCCGGCTCCAGCCGGAGGAACGACACCAGCCGGCGGGCGGCGACGAACGCGCGGGTGATCTTGTCCGCCGCCTCGGTGAACGTCCGCAACGGCGTCAGCAGGAACGCCGCGTAGCCGTAGAACGCGACCAGCTCGCCGGCCGTGATCCGCCCGTCCAGCGCGAACCGCGCGCCCAGCCACGTCACCAGCACGACGAACGCGCCCGGCACGAGCACCTGCGCGGCGTCCAGCAACGACTGCGTGTGCGCGACGTGCACGCCCGCGCGGCGGACGCGCTGGGACTCGGTGCGGTAGCGCGCGACGAAGGCGTCCTCGCCACCGATGCCGCGCAGCACGCGCAGCCCGGCGACGGTGTCGGCGGCCAGGCCGCTGAGGTCGCCGATGGCGGACCGCTGCGCCGCCTGCCGGGCGTGCAGCGGGCGGAGCAGCACCCCGACGCCGAGCGTGAACACCGGCACGCCGGCGACGACGACGAGCCCGAGCGCCGGCGAGGCGCGGAGCAGGACGATCGCCACGACGACGAACGACACGATCGCGCCGGACAGCCGGGCGGACACGTCGATCGCGAGACCGACCGCGGCGCAGTCGGTCGCGCCGATGCTGACGACCTCGCCGACGCTGGCCTGCCGGGACAACGAGCCGCCGAGGCGGGTGATGTGCCGGACCAGCCACTGCTCGGCGCGCGAGCAGGCGACGTACCAGTTCGTCACGGCGAAGCGGTGCCGGGCAATGCCGGCCGCGCCCTGGACGACCCCCACGAGGACCAGCAACAGCGCCCAGCGCAGGACGGCGTCGCTGTCGCGGTTGGTGACGCCGTCGTCGATGGCCCGGCCGACGACGTAGGGGAGCAGCGCCTGGCAACCCATCCAGACGATGCCGAACGCGATACCGGGCAGGACGGTGCGCAGCTGCAGCCGGGCCAGGCGGGCGATGAACCGCCCAGGCGACCGCAGGTCGGGCTCTCCCGGGTCCGGGAGCGGGAGCGCACGCACGACGCCGAACGTACGTCACCCGGCCCCGCCCTCGCGCGTGGGTTTTCACGGCGCGCGGCGCGACAGCGACCCCGGACATGCGCGGAGGGCGGGTGCCAGGTGCGGCACCCGCCCTCCGGCGGAGACGATCAGTGAGCGATTAGACGCCCGAGGTCGTCTTGATCCAGTTGCGGATCGCGCTGTTGTTGACCTCGCTGTAGACGCCCGGGAACTTCGGCAGGCCACAGCCGGTGCCGTAGCTCACGATGCCGACCTGGATGCGGGTCGAGTCCTGGAACAGCGGGCCGCCCGAGTCGCCCTGGCAGGAGTCCTTGAGGATCTCCTCGGCGCAGACGCCGGTCGGGCCGTCGAAGCCGAAGTTCGTCTGGCCGCACTGGCTGTCGGAGATGGCGCGCAGGTCGGCGTAGCGCAGCGAGTTCGTGGCGGTAAAGCCGAGCGTGCCGGTCTGGTCGCCCCAGCCCGCGACACGGAGGACGGTGCCCGGGGTCTCGAGGTTGTCGTTGGCCGTGGTCGCGAGGGTGACCGGAGGGGCGGTCGTCGCGGTCGACAGCTTGATCAGCGCGGCGTCGTGCGCCATGGAGCTGTCGTCGTACTGCGGGTGCACGTAGATCGCGCTCGCGGTGATGACCTG
>DATLNJ010000007.1:0-16082 GCA_035536815.1 Frankiaceae bacterium | reverse complement strand
GCCTCGGCCTCGGCCGGCACCACCCCGACGACGGACGCAGCGCCCGCCGCCCGAGCCGCTGCGCAGGCGAGCGAGCCGCTCTTGCCCGCAGCGCCCACAACGCTGACGCGCGGGGCGTCGTACCCCGACACGACCCGGTGCACCAGCGCCGGCGCGCCGCAGACGTCGAGCACGGCCAGCGCCAGGGGCACGGGCACGTCCTCCGGGAGCACGGCTGCGATGGAGCGGCCGAACAGGATGGCGTGACCCTCGGCGGGCACCTGTTCGGACTCGCCGTCCCAGTTCACGAGGTCGTCGGAGATGACGAGCGGCGTGAGGGTCAGCGAGACGAGGCTGGCGACCCGCTGGCCGACCTCGAGCCCGAGGGTCGACTCAGGTCCGACCTCCTCGACGACGCCCAGGAGCATCCCGCCACTGCCGGTCACGGGGTTCTGCATCTTGCCGCGTTCCCTGATGATCTCCAGCACCGCGCGTCGGCGGTCGCCGGGCTCCGGGTGCGCCTCCCGGAGCTGACGGAAGGATGCGGCGTCGAGGTTGAGCCGCTGCACCTCGAGGCGGACCTCGTCGGCGTACAGCTCGGGAGAGGCGTCGAGGACGTCCGCGGCCTGCGGGAGCACGCCCTTCGGCGACACCACCCGCTGCAGGCCGATCGGTGACGACACGCCGCGGCTCACAGTGATCTGTCCTTCCCGGACATCAATGCCCCGAAGATCCTCCGGAGAGTCGGTGGAAGTGCCGAAGGTTCTCCCGTACTGTAGCGGAACAGGACGCACATCTTCACGGAGGTTCGGGCATGACGCTCAGCGCCGAGGCTCTGCATGCCGGGACCGCAGGACAGCCGTTCACCTACCCGCCGCAGCGCGAGTTCGCCGAGCCCGACTGGACCCGGCTGCCGGGTTTCGCGGACGTGACCCGGGCGGAGTGGGAGTCGGCCCAGTGGCAACGCGCCCACTGCGTCAAGAACCTAGGCCAGCTGCAGGCGGTCTTCGGTCACCTCATCAGCGACGACCTGCTCGCCGACATCGCCCGCGACCAGGCCGAGCGTTCGACCATGTCGATGCTGGTGCCGCCGCAGATGCTCAACACGATGAACGAGCTCGACCTCGCCGGCGACCCGATCCGCCGCTACATGCTCCCCGCGTTCAGCGACCGCGACGCCGCGTGGCCGTCGCACCCCAAGTCCGAGCGCGACTCGCTGCACGAGCACGAGATGTGGGCGGTCGAGGGGTTGACCCACCGCTACCCCACCAAGGTGCTCGCGGAGATGCTCCCGACGTGCCCGCAGTACTGCGGCCACTGCACGCGGATGGACCTGGTCGGCAACTCCGTGCCGCAGGTCGCCAAGCTGAAGTTCGAGCAGAAGCCGGCCGACCGGCACCGGGCGATGCTCGACTACCTGCGCTCGCAGCCCGGCGTGCGCGACGTCGTGGTCTCGGGCGGCGACGTGGCCAACCTGCCGTTCCGCCAGCTCGAGGCGTTCGTCGCGGAGCTGATCGAGATTCCCAACGTCCGCGACATCCGGCTGGCGTCGAAGGGCCTGATGGGCCTCCCCCAGCACTGGCTGCAGGACGAGGTCGTCGCGGGTATGGAGCGGCTGGCCCGCAAGGCGTTCGAGCACGACGTCGACCTCGCGGTGCACACCCACGTCAACCACGCGAACTCCGTGACGCCGCTCGTCGCTCGCGCCTCGAAGCGGCTGCTGGAGGCCGGCGTCCGCGACGTCCGCAACCAGGGCGTGCTGCTCCGCGGCGTCAACGCCACCCCGGACGCGTTGCTCGACCTGTGCTTCGCGCTGCTCGACCACGCCAAGGTGATGCCGTACTACTTCTACATGTGCGACCTGATCCCGGGGTCGGAGCACTGGCGGGTGTCGGTCGCGCAGGCGCAGGAGCTGCAGCACGCCGTCATGGGCTACCTGCCGGGCTTCGCGACGCCGCGCATCGTGTGCGACGTGCCGTACGTCGGCAAGCGCTGGGTGCACCAGGTGGCCGAGTACGACCGTGAGCGCGGTATCTCGTACTGGACGAAGAACTACCGCACCGCGCTGGAGCGCGACGACCCCGACGCGCTGGACCGGCGTTACGAGTACTACGACCCGATCGCGTCGCTGCCCGAGGCCGGGCGGCAGTGGTGGCGGGAACAGTCGTCGCGTGCGGTCGAGGAGCTGGCCCAGCGCGCGGCCGCCGAGTCGCGCGACGCCGCGGAAGCGCTCGTCACCGGCTGAGCGCGTCGGCGCGACCGGTTCCGGTCAGTGCCGGGAAGGCGGCGGCGCGAGCCGTTGTGGCGCCGCGACGGCTCGTCTAGCGTGCGCGGACATTCGCAACGGATTGCTGAGGGGCTCCGTCATGCTTCGTACCGTCGCCGCCGCGCTCGTCGCGGCCGCCCTGGCCGTTCCCGCCCACGCCGACCCGCCCAACGACACGCAGTTCACCGGCGGCTGCCGCTTCCGCGCGGTGGGCGTGTCGGCGCCGCAGCCGCCGGAGTGGCCGGACACGTACGTCGCCATCGTCTCGGCCGCGGTCGTGGCCATGTCGCCCACGCCTGAGCACAACCCCGCGACCCTGACCGCGCTCCGCTGCCTGCTCCTCGTCAACGGCACCACCGTGTTCTCGGCCTCAGGGACCACGGCGGGACCGGTAGGAGTCGTGCCGCCTACGCCGCTGACGGTGACGGTGGCGGACACCGACGTGGTCGAGTTCTGCACCGAGGCGACCGCGGTGGACACGCACGGGCAGCAGGTCCAGCTCGTCTGCGGGCCGCACGGCGACCCCGACCTCACCCTGATCGTCGACTTCGTCAACGACCTGGTGTTCGGGGGCGTGGTCGACCCGGCCGTCTGCCCGACCCTCGCGTCCCTCGCGCCGACCCAGGTGCAGAATCACCTGCGCATCGACGAGCAGGGCGACGTCTACCTGGCCGGCGAGCTCTGGTGGGACTGCCCGCCGTACGCCTTCTGAGGCCGCGGCTCGCGCACACCGCGGCGCCCACGGCAGCCCGCCCGGCCCGCCCCCGCCCCCCTGACCCGGCCGCGCGGCCTCAGGCGCCGGAACCCGCGCCGCCGCGACCGCGTCCCACCGCCATGACGCCCCGCCTCGCCGCCGCGCTCGCCGGCCTCACGTTCGCCCTAGCCGGCTGCGCCGACCCGGCCGCCGTCGCCCCGCGCGACGACGCCGCGCCGTCCGCGACCCCGTCGGCGCACTCGTCCGCCGACGCCGTCGTGCTGCGGGTGTCGTACGAGGGCGGGCTGCCGCCGGCGCCGGGCACCCGGCAGGCCGACCTGCCGTTCTGGTCGCTCTACGGCGACGGCCGCGTCGTCACTCGCGGCCCGGAGACGGCCATCTTCCCCGGCCGGGCGCTGCCGAACCTGCGGGTGGCGAAGGTCTCCCCCGCGACCGCTGGCCGCATCGCGAAAGAGGCGCGTGCCGCCGGGATCGACGGGCAGCAGCGGGACTACGGCATGCCGCCGATCATGGACGCGACGCACACCGTGTTCCGGCTCAGCGACGCGCAGGGCACCGTGGAGACGCGCGTCTACGCCCTGTCGGACGGGCCGGACGACGTGGACAACGACGCCCGGCGCACGCTGCGCGCGTTCCTCAACCGGCTCACCGACCTCGACGGGTGGCTCGGCGAGGGGACGGTTACCGCGGAGGCGCCGTACGAGCCCGCCACCGTCGCCGTCTACGCGCGGCCGTACCGCCCGCACGACGGGCAGGAGCGGCTCGACGAGCAGGCCGTCGCGTGGGACGGGCCGGACCCGGCGGCCGGCGCGGAGACCGCGGCAGGACGTTGCACCCTGGTCACGGGTGCGGCGCTGGACAAGGCGATGCCGGAGTTCCGGACCGCGCACACCCTCACCCGGTGGACGTACGGCGGCAAGGACTGGGGCTTCCAGCTCCGGCCGCTGCTGCCGGACGAGCGCACCTGTGTCGACGGGCTCGCCTGATCGATCCCGCTCCCGCTCGGTCAGGGTCCGGGCCGCGCGGCGCCCCGCATCGGATTGCGTCGCGCCGGTTTCCGCTCTGTGCCGGAAACGCGCCGTAGGCACGGCGGCGGGCCGGGGCTATCTTCCGGCAACCGCGGCTCCCTACCAGCCCACGGGGAATCCCATGCTCCGTGCCGTTCTCGCCGCGCTCACGCTCGGCGCCGCCGTCGCCACGCCCGCCGCCGCGGGCCCGCCGCACGACGACCACTACTTCGACGGCGGCTGCTCGTACTACGCCGCCGCGCGGAGCTCCGCCGACCCGTACACCGGGGTGCTGCTCGCCTCGGCCACGCGTACTCGATGTGGTACGAGCACAACCCGGTCACCGTGTCGTACCTGAGCTGCGACCTGCGGGTGAACGGCGTCAGCGTCGCCACGGCGTCCGCCCCCGGCAGCGGCCCGGTCGTCGTCGTGCCGCCGCAGCCGATCTCGTACACCGCGGGGCCCCTCGACGTCGTCGTGCTCTGCGAGTCCTACGAGCTGGTCGACGCGCACGGCGGCACGACCACGGTGACGGGCAAGTGCGCCGAGACGATGCCGTCGTGGGTCCCGCCGCGCCAGGTGAACGACGTGTACGACTACTACGTCGCCCCTGCGTTCGGGCAGGTCGACCCGCCCGTCTGCGCCGCGCTCGACGAGACGGCGCCGACGCAGGTGCGCGACCTCGTGCGCATCGAGCCGGGCGGGGACGTCTACGTCGCGGAGACGTTCGTCTACGACTGTCCGCCGTACGAGTAGCGCGGCCCGCCCGACGCCTGTCGCCGTTCGGGCCGTCCGTGTCCCGCCGTACGACGGGTTCCCCTCACTGCCGGGAACGCGCCGTTGGCAGCGGTTGCGCACGGCGCTACGTTGCCGCGCACGGCCGGTCCCTACCCGGAGGTACGCGATGCGCCGTTTCGTTCCCGCCCTCGCCGCGCTGCCGCTGGCGCTGACCCCGCTGGCCGCGACGGCCGATCCGCCCCCGCTGCCGCCCGACAGAATCGTGGCCGACGGCGGCTGCGGCTGGTTCACCGTCGAGCGGGCTGAGGAGCCCGACACGCACTCCGGCGTCCTCTACGGCCACGTGCGGTTCTACTCGCCGAACCCCCTGCGCAACCCCGTCACGATCGAGGACGCGAAGTGCGTCGTCACGAAGCACGGCGCCACGGTGACCGAGCTGCCGCTCACCGCCGCCGGGCCGGTGGCGGCGGGCGCCGGCCCGGTGACCCTGACCAATACCGATACGGACCTCGTCCACGTGTGCGCGAGCTACACGGTCGTCGACGCGCTCGGCGACCGGCACTCGGGCTGGACGCACTGCAACCTGTCGTACCCGATCCCGTGGTGGCAGACGTGGAGCGTCGACGTCCTGGACTGGGCCTTGGACGAGACGTTCACCGCCGTGGACCCGGTGGCCTGCGCGGCGATCGCGGCGCAGCCGCACCCCCCGAACGACGTCTACCACGTCGACGACGAGGGCGACGTCTACGTGTTCGGCGAGCTGTTCTGGGACTGCCCGCCGTACGAGTCCACGGGCTGAGCGCACGGGCCGTCGCGGCCCGCCGGGAGACGCCGACGGGGGCGGCCGGGGAGACCCTGACCGCCCCTCGCGGGCTACGCCGCCGCTAGATCGTGCAGGGCGGGTGGCTGATGCAGTTCAGGCAGCTGTACTGCAACGTCGGGTGTTCGCAGCCGTCGAACGTGAGGTCGCCGACGCACTGGGCGACCTTGAGGGTGGGGGGCGCGCCGCCGGCAACGACCGCGAGGTCCGCGGCGGTGAGCTCGGTGAGCGCCTCGCGCTTGAGCGAGAGCGTGCGCTTGTCCATGCGGGGCCTTCCGGGAGAGGTCAGCAGACCAACGTGGGGCAGTTGAGCGTGTTGTCGCAGCGGATGTCGCGGGTGAGGACATCGAGGCAGTCGAAGATCGGGCAGCTGAGGATCTCGGTGCCCGCCGCGGCCCCGACAACCCCCGTGAGGTCGTCGGTCGTGAGCTCGGTCAGCGACTCGCGCTTGAGCGAGAGCGTGCGCTTGGTCATGTGGGGCCTTCCGGTAGGGATCAGCAGGTCCACGTCGGGCAGTTGTAGGTGCCCTCGCAGCCGAGCTTGCGGGTGAGGTCCACGACGCAGATCGGGCAGGACGCGCCGCTGACCGCGACCGCGCCCACGACGGCGCCGAGGTCGGCGCCGGTCAGCTCGGTGAGCGCCTCGCGCTTGAGGCTCAGCCGGCGGGTCATCCGCACGTGTCGATCGAGCAGCAGCCGCTGTGGCCGCACGACTGGTCGCAGCTGAGCGCGTCGCTGAGCTGGTTGACGCAGTACTTGACCGGACACGAGCCGATGGTGGGTTCGGCGGCGGCACCGACGACGACGGACAGGTCCGCCGCGGTGAGCTCGGTGAGGGCCTCGCGCTTGAGCGTGAGCGTGCGCTTCATAGGGGTTCCTCCGGGGTGAGGGGCGCTGGCAGCAGTGTGGCACCCCTCAGAACGCCGGCGCACGCCCTTCGTACGGAGTCGAGAGGACGACGGTGGTCCGCGTGCTGACGTTCGCGGCCGCGCGAATCTCCTGCAGCACGAGCTCCAGGTCGGCCGGCGTCGCGACCCGGACCTTGAGGATGTACGACTCGTCACCAGCGACGCTGTGGCACGCCTCGATCGCGCGGATGCCGGCAAGGCGTTCCGGCGCGTCGTCCGGCGCGGCCGGGTCAATGGGCTTGACCGACACGAACGCCGTCAGCGCGAGGTCCAGCGCGGTCGGGTCCACGTCGGCGTGGTAGCCGCGGATGACGCCGCGCTGCTCCAGCCGGCGGACCCGTGAGTGGACGGCGGATACCGACAGCCCGGTCTGCTTGGCGAGGTCGGTGAAGCTCGTCCGGCCGTCGGCGGCGAGCAGGCGCAGGATCTCGGCGTCCGTCTCCTCGATCACGCCGGAAGCGTACGGGGCGCCCCCAGGAAACGGGAAAAGAGCCGCCCGCGCGGCGCGGCCAGGGCGGCCGGGGAACGGGAAAGGGGCCGCCCGCGCGGAGCAGCCCCTCTCCGTTCCCGACCGCCGGCCGAGCGGTGAGACCCCCGGCCCTCGCGGGCGGGAAACCGCTACCGGGTCCGGGTGACAGACCCGTCCGCGTTCCGTACGTACTTGACGCCGGACCCCAGGACGGGGCGCGTGGCCTCGTCGGCGACCGGCGCCACGTCCGCGGGACGCGACGGCCGAACGACCGCCTCCGCGCGCTGCGCGGTGACGGCGTGGTACGCCACGACTGCGAGCAGCGTGGCCAGCAGGGCCGCGAAGGCCCGCTGAACTGCGGTGGTGCTCATAGCTGCTCCCGTCCGAGGGCCGGAGCGGCACGCGGATGCGCGCCACCCGTTCTCGAACGAGCCGGTCTCGCCACTCACTCCCCGGGTCGTCTAGGCGACCGTGTTGTCTCCGTGCGCCCGAGGGCGTCGGTGTGGACTTCCCGGATCATCGTGTCTCGCTCCGCCCGGCGCGGTCTCGCGACCCTTCCGGACATGCTCCCCATCGGCAGCAACGGCGGTTCGCTTGAATGGCCGCATGGACCTCACCCCGCAGGCCGTGGACGCGTTCCTGGCGAACCTGCTCGTACCGGACGACCCGGCCGTCGACACCGCCGGCCTGCCGCCCATCTCGGTGTCGCCACCGCAGGGCAAGCTGCTGCACCTGCTGGTCCGGCTCACCGGCGCGCGGCGGGTGCTCGAGGTCGGCACCCTGGCCGGCTACAGCGCGTACTGGCTCGCGTCTGCGCTGCCGGAAGGCGGCCGGCTGGTGACGCTGGAGGTGTCCGAGCACCACGCCTCGGTGGCGCGGGCCAACCTGGCGGGGCTGCCGGTGGACGTGCTGGTCGGCCCGGCCGTGGAGACGCTGCGCGGCCTCGACGGGCCGTTCGACCTGGTGTTCGTCGACGCGGACAAGCCGTCGAACGTCACCTACCTCAGTGAGGCACTGCGGCTGTCCCGGCCGGGCACGCTGATCGTGCTCGACAACGTCGTCCGGCAGGGCGCGATCCTCGACCCGCGGGACGACAACGCGAGCGGCACCCGCGCCGCGCTGGAGTGGGTCGCGAACGAGCCGCGGCTGACCGCGACCGCCATTCAGATGACCGGCGCGAAGGGCTGGGACGGGATGCTCTTCGCGCTCGTCCGGTAGGTGCCTTTCGCAACCCGGCTGCGTCTCGTGCGCAGGCCTTAGACGCCGTCCTTGACGAGCGAGCGGCTGATGACGAGGCGCTGGACCTGGTTGGTGCCCTCGACGATCTGCAGCACCTTCGCCTCGCGCATGTACCGCTCGACCGGGTACTCGGTGACGTAGCCGTAGCCGCCGTGCACCTGCACCGCGTCGGTGGTGACGCGCATCGCGGTGTCGGAGGCGAACAGCTTCGCCATCGCGGCGTCGCGACCGTACGGCTGCTCGGCGTCCCGCTTCCGCGCGGCGGACAGGTAGAGCGCGCGCGCCGCCTCCACCTGGGTCGCCATGTCGGCGAGCAGGAACGCGACGCCCTGGAAGTCCACGATCGCCTTGCCGAACTGCGAGCGGACCTTCGCGTACTCGACCGCCGCCGACAGCGCCGCCTGCGCGACGCCGACCGAGCAGGCCGCGATGCCGAGCCGGCCGCCGTCCAAGGCTGACAAGGCAATGCGGAAGCCGACGCCCTCCTCCCCCAGCAGGCGGTCGGCGGGCACGCGGGCGTCGTCGAGCAGGACCTGCGCGGTGGTTGACGACTTCATGCCCATCTTGCGTTCGGGGGCGGCGGCGCGCAGGCCGGGCGTGTCCGCGGGCGCGAGCAGCGTGGAGATGCCGCGGGCGCCGTCGTCGGACGTGCGGACCATGAGGTTGTAGAAGTCGGCCTCGCCGCCGTGCGTGACCCACGCCTTGACGCCGTTGACGACGTACTCGTCGCCCTGCCGCACGGCGCGCGTCGAGAGCGCGGCGGCGTCGGAGCCCGCGCCGGGCTCGGACAGGCAGTACGCGCCGAGCAGCTCGCCGCCGACCAGCTCAGGGAGCCACTTCTGCTTCTGCTCCTCGGTGCCGTACGCGTAGAGCGGGAAGCAGGCGAGCGTGTGCACGCTGACGCCGAGCCCGACGGCGAGCCAGCCGGTGGCGAGCTCTTCGAGGCACTGCAGGTAGACCTCGTACGGCTGCTCCGCGCCGCCGTACGCCTCCGGGTACGGCAGCCCGAGCAGGCCGGCGCGGCCGAGCGTGCGGAACACCTCGCGCGGGAACTCGCCGCGCTCCTCGAAGTCCGCGGCGCGCGGCGCCAGCTCCTTCTCGGTCAGCTCGCGGACGAGCTCGATCAGCGCCTCGGCCTCGGGCGTGGGGAGTGAACGGGCGACAGGCACTAGGCCTCCAGGACGAGCAGGTCGCGGGAGATCAGGTTGAGCCGTTCGCCGCCGGTCTCGGTGCACACGAGGATGTCCTCGATGCGCGCGCCGTGCCGGCCGGGCAGGTAGATGCCGGGCTCGATGGAGAACGCCATCCCGGGCTCGAGCTCGCGGGCGTTGCCGGACACGATGTAGGGGTCCTCGTGCTCCTCGAGCCCGATGCCGTGGCCCGTGCGGTGGATGAACTGCTCGCCGAACCCGGCGTCGGTGATGACGTCGCGGGCGACCGCGTCGAGAGCCTCGCACGTGATGCCGGGGCGCACCGCGTCGCACGCCGCGGCCTGCGCCTCCTGCAGCACGGCGTAGAGCTTGTCGAACCCGTCGCGGACCTCGCCGGCGACGTACGTGCGCGTCGTGTCGGAGCAGTACCCGTCGGGCGTGGTGCCGCCGATGTCGAAGACGATCGGGTCGCCGCGCTCGATGACACGGTCGGACAGGTCGTGGTGGGGCGAGGCGCCGTTGGGGCCGGAGCCGACGATGACGAAGTTCACCCGCTCGTTGCCGCCAGTGAGGATCGCGTCCGCGATGTCGCGGCCGACCTCCCGCTCGGTCCGGCCGACCACGCGCATCGACTGGATCTGCTGCTGGACGTCGTCGATGAGCCGGCCCGCCTCGCGCAGCGCGGCGATCTCCTCGGGCGTCTTGCGGATGCGTAGCTCGCGCAACGCCGTCCCCGCCAGCTCGTGCCGTACGCCGGGCAGCGCGTCCCGCCAGCGCAGTCCGTGCGCGACCCACGTGCGGTCCGAGAGCCCGACGGTCGCGGCGTCGGGGACGGCCTCGCGGACCAGCGACGCGGTGAGCGCGTAGGGGTCGTCGGTCTCGTCCCACCCGACGATCGGGATGCCGAGCGCGCCGGCCGGCGAGGCCTCCGCGCGGGCGCGTTCCAGCGTCGGCACGACCAGCGTCGCGCCACCGGTGCGGGGCACGACGAGGCAGGTCAGCCGCGGCAGCGGGAGGGCGTCGTAGCCGGTGAGGTAGCGCAGGTCGGCGCCGGCGGTCACGAGCAGCGCGTCGAGGCCGGCCGCCCCGGCGGCGGCCGCCGCGCGGCCGAGCCGGTCGGAGGGGTAGAGCGTCATGCCGTTCAGGGTAGTGGCGGAGCATGGACGACTTCGACGAGACGGTGGAGGCGGTCGTCACCGCCATCCGCGCGCACGCCACCGCGGTGCGTTCCGGCGGCGACGTGGCCGGCACGATCAGGGCGTACGACGCCGCCGCCGAGGTGTACGAGGAGGCGCTGGGGGATCTCGGCGCCGAGCCGCCCTGGTACGCAGACGCCGACGACTACGACCCGGACGCCGCACCCCCGCCGCAGCCCGCCTCGGGCGAGCGGATCGCGGTGCGAGCGCGGGCGGACTTCGTCGTGACCGACCCGGCCGCCGTGCTGGAGGCGGGGACGGCCGCGCGCCGCCGGGTCTTGGCGGACGGCGCGGCCGAGCCGTGCCAGCACGTCGGCGAGGCCGTGTACGAGCTGGTGCACGACGCCGGCCCGGTGCTGCCGATGCTCGACGTGACGGGCCTGGAACGCGGCGACGCCCTGCTCGTCGTGCACCGCGCCGACTCCTCGTCGCGGCCGCGCGACGTCGGCGCGCTGGTCGTGGACGACGCCGACGAGCAGCTGTTCGAGCTGGCCGAACGCTACGAGCCGGACTGACGACGCGACCGCGGCACCCGGCGGGGCCAGGCCCCGCCGGGCGCCGCCGTGCGCGCCGGTCAGCACACGTAGTCGGACACCACGCGGCAGACGATGGAGTTCGGGTCGTAGATGGCGCACCGCAGCGCCTCGCTCACGCACCTGACCGGCGGGGTCGTGTGCGCGGGCGCGACGTCGGCGCCCGCCACGCTCGTCAGCTCCGCCGTGGTCAGCTCGCCGAGGTGCTCGGTCCGCAGGGTGAGGGATCGCCTGGGCTTCATGGCCGTCCTCCGTTCGGTAGACCGTCGCGGCCGGCCTGGCCGCTGACTGCTACACGCGGGGGACGCCCCGTCATTACGAATGCGGCCGGCGACGCGACGCCGAGTGCGCGCGCGCGAGCGAGAGCGCCCGCGCACCCGGCGTGCGCCGGCCGGTCAGGCGGCGGACCGCGACGGGACCGCGGCCGCCGCCTTCCCGACCAGGCTCACGATGACGACTCCTGCGATCGCGGAGACGAGGTGCAGGCCGTTGTCGGCACCGTTGAGCGAGATGAAGTTCGCCGCCGTGTCCTTGCCGGCGACCACGAGCCCGTAGGCGAAGGTCAGGCCGTACGCCGCCGCGAGCGCGATGCCGTACAGCTTCGCGGTGTCGCGGCGCTTGTAGAGCGCCAGCCCGCCGAAGCCGACCAGCAGGTGCACGATGTTGTGCAGCGGGTTGAGCTGGAAGATGCCGAGCAGCTTCTCGTCGGTCGGCTTCGCGAAGTTGTCGAAGCCGGTCACGAAGAAGCCGAGCACGCCCACGAGGACGTACGCCACGCCGATGGCCAGCGCGAGCTTGCGCCCGGCGTCGAGTGGCCCGTCGTACTCCGTTGCCATGTCTTGCTCCCGTCGGTGGTGGAACCGGTTGTGCGAGAGCATTCGTCCGTGGGCTCGTTGCGGATGTTGCTGGACACGCCGTCGTTGTACTTCCGGGCGTTCTACGGAGTGCCGGACTCGGTGCGCTCGCCGCGCGGCGAGCCGGTCAACGCCGTGCGCGGCCTGGTCGACATGGTCGCCCGGCTGGTCGACACCCGGCGGCCCACGCATCTGGTCGCGGCGATGGACTACGACTGGCGGCCGGCGTTCCGCACCGACCTGATCCCCTCGTACAAGGCGCACCGCGTGGCCACCGGGCACGAGGAGGAGGTGCCGGACGACCTGTCGCCGCAGGTGCCGGTGATCGTGGAGGTGCTGGAGGCGGTCGGCATCGCGGTGGTCGGCGCGGCCGGCTACGAGGCCGACGACGTCATCGGCACGCTCGCCACCCGCTCCGGCGTGCCGGTCGAGGTGGTGACAGGAGACCGCGACCTGTTCCAGCTCGTGGACGACGAGCGCGGCGTCCGCATCCTCTACACGCAGAAGGGGCTGGCCAACCTCGCGACGTTCGACGAGGCCGCGGTGCGGGAGAAGTACGGCATCCCGGGGAAGGCGTACGCCGACTTCGCGCTGCTGCGCGGCGACCCGTCCGACGGGCTGCCGGGCGTGCCGGGGATCGGTGAGAAGACCGCCGCCGCGCTGGTGACGAAGTACGGCTCGGTGGCCGCGCTGCTCGACGCGCCGGACGCGCCGGCGAAGGTGCTCGCGCACCGGGCGTACGTCGAGGCGGCCGGACCGGTCGTCGCGGTCTGCCGCGACTGCGAGATTCCCGAGCTGGACGACGCGTTGTGCGCGACGCCGCGCGACCCCGCCAAGCTGGTCGAGCTGTCCGACCGCTGGGGGCTCGACTCGCCACTCAACCGGCTGCTCACCGTGCTCGACCGCGCCTGCGCGGCGCCGTGAGGCCGTTCTCCGTCGCGCACCGCGCGGCCGACGTCGCGGACGTCACGGGCGGCGTTCTCGACGTCCTCGTCGTGGGCGCGGGGGCGACCGGCGCCGGCGTCGCGCTGGACGCCGCGGCGCGCGGCCTCTCGGTGGCGGTGATCGACCGGGGCGACCTCGCCAGCGGCACGTCGAGCAAGTCCAGCAAGCTCATCCACGGCGGGCTGCGTTACCTCGAGCACTACGACGTCGGGTTGGTCTACGAGGGCGTCAACGAGCGCGAGCTGCTGCAGCGGCTCGCGCCGCACCTCGTACGGCCGATGGAGTTCGTCTACCCGATCCTCCCGGACTCCGACCGGGTGCGGCTGGTCGGCCTGGGGCTGACCGCGTACGACGTCCTGGCCGGCTGGCGCAACGTCCGCCGCCACGAACGCGTCTCCGCCACGGTCGCCGTCGAGAGGGCGCCGGCGCTGGCGTCGAGCGGCGTGCTGCGGGCGTACGTCTACGGCGACTGCGCGACCGACGACGCGCGGCTCGTCCTCGCCAACATCGTGGCCGCGCGCCGGTTCGGCGCCGTCGCGCTGACGTACACGGAAGCCGTGGCGCTGGTGTTCGGCGACGACGGGCGGGTCTGCGGCGCGCGGGTGCGCGACCGGCTGGACGGCGCCGAGTACGACATCCGCGCGCGGCACGTCGTCAACGCCACCGGCGTCTGGGTGGACACGCTGCTCGCGCAGGAGGACCCGGCGCACGTCGCCGTCGTGCGGCCGAGCAAGGGCGTCCACCTCGTCGTGCCGCACGACCGCGTGCCGTTGCGGAACGCCGCCATCCTCATGCCCTCACGGCGCGGCGACGGGCGGAGCATGTTCGCCATCCCGTGGGGGCGGCAGACGATCCTCGGCACCACCGACACGGCGTACGACGGCCCGCTCGACGAGGTCGGCGTGTCGGCCGACGACGTCGACTACGTGCTCGGCGCCTGCAACGCGCTGTTCGGCGCGGCGCTGTCGGACACCGACGTGGTCGGCGCGTGGGCCGGCTGCCGGCCATTGCTGCGCGGCGCCTCCGAGGAGATGGGCGACCTGTCGCGGCGGCACGCGCTGTCCGAGGGGCCGAGCGGGCTGCTCACGATCACCGGCGGCAAGCTGACGACGTACCGGCGGATGGCGAAGGACGTCGTGGACCGGGTCGTGGACCGCGACGGCAAGCGGGCGCGGTGCCGTACCGACGAGATCCAACTCGGCTGCGCGCGGCCGTACGACGCCGTCGTCGCGGAGGTCGCGGAGGCGGCCGCCGCGGTCGGCGCCGGCGACGCCGAGGTGGCGGAGTCGCTGGTCCGCCAGTACGGCGAGGAGGCCGCGACGGTGCTCGGGCTGGCCATCGACACCGGGCTCACCGCACCGCTCTCCCCCGCCGCGCCGCACCTCGCCGCCGAGGTCGTCTACGCCGCGCGGCACGAGGGCGCGGCGACGCTGGAGGACGTGTTCGCGCGGCGCACCAGGCTGGCGCTGCGCGCGCGGGACGCGGCGTTGCCCGCGGCCGGCGAGGCGGCGGCGTTGCTCGCCGGTGAGCTCGGCAGGGACGCCGCGTGGGCGGCGGACCAGGTGCGCGCGTACGAAGCCGCGGTACGTCGCGAGCGCGGCGTGCTCGGGCTGACCGCCACCTGACGGCGCGTGTCAGACCTTGAGCCGCAGGGCGTTCGGCAGCAGCTCGAACGTCACCGGCGTCCGCCCCACCACCACGTCGTCCACCGCGACCGGCGCGGGCGGCGTGGCGGTCACCTCGGCGCGCTTCTGCCGCCACTGCGTGACGTGCTCGCTCGGCAGGTGCTCACCGCGCGGCATCGCCGACAGCGCGGTGAACGGCAGCGTCTTCGGGCCGGCCCACACCTGCACGTCCCACGCGCCGTCGTCCGGCAGCGCGGTCGGCGCGGCGAGCAGCCCGCCGTACGCGTACTGGCCGTTCGACAGCCGCACCTGCGTTGCCGGGCCGTGGAACTCCGCGAACGTCATGTCCACGTCGAACGCCGTCGCCCGGTGGCCGAGCAGCGCGCGGTACCAGGCGAGCAGGTTGCGGGCCCGGCCGCCGGGGCGCAGGCCGCGCGCGGCGGCCGCGCCGAGGCCGACGACGGCGTGGTTGAAGACGTACGCCTCCTTGCCGGCCGTCCGCGCGAGCCCGACGTCCACCCGCAGGACCCGCGGGCTGGCGACGAGGGTCGCCCCGGCGGCGGCGTTGGTCTCCAGGCCGAACGTGCGCGCGAAGTCGTTGGGCACGCCACCGGGGAAGACGCCGGCGACGAGGTCGGCGTCGACCGCGGCGGGCAGCCAGCGGACCAGCGAGGCCTGGCCGCCGAGGTGCACGGCAAACCGGGTGCCGCCGGCCACCAGCCGGTCCACGGTCGCGCGCGGGTCCCGTCCCAGCGGCTCGACGCGGAAGGCGACGCCCTTCGCGGTGAGGGCGCGTTCGAACGCCGCCCGCTCGCCGGGCAGCGCGGCGTCCCGTTCCGGCACTAGCAGCACCGGGTCGCCGAGCGGGTGGGCCATCAGCGCACCAGCCGTTCGGCCGCGAGCACGAGCAGGTCGGCCGCGCCGAGCGCGCGGCCTGCCGACGCGCAGGCCGTGACCGGTGGCGCGTCGAGCGCGGCCAGCTCCGCGCGGCGCACCGCGGCGACCGCGGCCGCGCCCGCCGCGTCCACCAGCGGGTACGCCGCGCCCGCGCCGGAGCAGCGGGTGTCAATGCCGGTGGCGGCCGGCTCCCGGACGTCGTAGCCGAGCGCCCGCAGGACGGCCGGGCCCTCCTCGACGACGCCGAGCGCGCGGGTCAGCGTGCACGGCGCGTGCCAGGCGACCGCACCGGTCGCGGGCGCGAGCGGTAACGCCGGCGCGGCCGATGCCAGCCACTCGACCGCTGTCGTCACCGGCGGCGCGTCGATCCCGAGCCGCGGCCACTCCTCGCGCATCATCCGCGCGCAGGACGGCGACGCGACGACGACGCGGTCCGCGCCGGCGAGGCCGGCCGCGGCCGCGCGGGCGAGCGACGCGGCCTCCGGCGCGAGGCCGAGGTCGTACGCGACGGAGCCGCAGCACTCCCCCGCCGCCTCGCACCGCACCGGCTCGCCCGCAGCGGCGAACAGCGCCAGCGCCGCGTCGCCGGTCCGCGTGCCGTCCGTCGGGCAGCCGAGCCAGAGCACGGTGCGCGCGGTGGCGTCGCCCGCGACGGAAGGGCCGCCGCGCGGCGCGCCGGTGCCCGCGAAGCGGGCCCGCAACGCCGCGGCGGCCGGCAGCGGCGCGCCCGCCTCGGCCGCC
>DATLNJ010000006.1:0-12967 GCA_035536815.1 Frankiaceae bacterium | reverse complement strand
GCGTTGAGCTCCTGGACGAAGCACGCGTAGTGCGCGCCGCGGGCCAGCCGGCTCACGTAGACGTGCTTGTTCTTGGCGTCGACGCGGACCTGGAACAGCCGGGCCGGGTCCTTGATCGTCGCGTCGTCGTCGCCGGCCGGGTACTGCCAGAGCCGCACGACGAAGTCGGTGACGGCGGGCGTGTTGCCGCTGGCGGCGAGGTGGGCGCTCGTCCACGAGATCTTGACGCTGTCCGGTCCGGTCATGTCGCAGCGCACCGTGCTGACACCGGACGTGACGGCGTACGAGGAGTTCGGGAACGCGCACGCCTCCGGCAGCGACCGGCAGCCGGTCGGCAGGTCCTTCGGGCGCGGCGGCGCGGCGGCCGCGGTGCCGGTGCTCGTCGGGCGCGGCGGCTGCGGCGTCGCCGAGGGCGCGGGGGCGACCGACGGGGCGGCGCTCGGCGTCGCGGACGGTACGGCCGACGGCGGCGCGGACGGCACCGGCGTGCCGGACGTCAGCGACGGCCAGTCCACCAGCGGCGGCATCGACGACGACGGCGTCGGGGAACCGGTCGCGATCGGCCGGTCCTTCGACAGGTCGAAGGTGCCGTCCGGCTCGTCCGCCGCACGCACGATGAAGAAGCCGCCGGCCGTGAGCGCGAGCACGCCACCGGCGGCGATACCTATGAGGGCACGCCGATCCACGAGGGGGAGGCTAGCCGCGACCGGGCGCCTCCGGGCGGAAACGCGAGAACTCGTCCGAACGCGTGCCGGGTCGGCGGCGCGACCCGCTCGCGCCTGGTGGCGCATCTGTGCCACCAGGCGCGATACTGGCGGTTGGCGTAAAAGCGCCATCGCCGATGGCGTCGGATGGGGGAGCGTGCCTGAGGGACAGCGACGACGGCTACCGAAGCTGCTGAACCAGCGCACCGCCACCCGCCTGCTCGCGGTGAAGGCTGGACACTGGCCCGCGGAGGCAAGCACGTCGTGAAGATGCGGCGCGAAGGGCGGCGGCCGGTAACGCTGCCGAGCAACAACGGCGAGGACTACAGCATCGGGCTGACCCGCGCGATCTACCGGCAGGCAGGTCTGTTGGACGAGGAGGTGTGACGTGGAGATCAAGGTGACGCTGACCGTGCACACCGAGGACGACGGGTCGTTCTGGGCCGAGGTCGAGGAGTTCCCCGGCTGCTTCGCGTCCGCCCGCGACCGCGCCCAGCTGCTCGAAGCGGTGCAGGAAGCGGTCGCGCTGTACATCCAGGACGGCGATGTCACGGAGGACGAGCTGCGGGCGCTCGCCCTACCGGACCCGCCGCTCGCGCCCGTCGTGCCGCTGGTCGGGCGCGGTGACGCCGCCGCGCTACCCGACGAAGGCGAGGTGCGCCTCGTCGTCGAGGCGTAGTCAACGCCCCTTGCGGCGGCGCGGCTTCAGGCCGGCCAGCTCCGCGCCGGCCGCCTCGGTGGTCGCGGTCTCCATCGCCAGCCGGAACGTCGCCAGCAGCGCGTCGCCCGCGAGCGGCTGCACCCGGTCGAGGGCGTCGCGCACCTGCGGCCACATCTCCTCCGGCTGCCCCGCCTCGACGAACGGGCGCCACACGTACTCGACGTAGAGCCGCACGTACGCCCTCGCGATCGCGCCGAGATGCCGGTTCAGCTCCTTCTGCAGCTTCAGCACCTCGCCCAGCGGCACGCCGAGCGACACGACCTCCGCGCCGGCCCGGATCAGCGTCGGCGCCGGGACCTCGACGCGTTCGCCGTCCAGCGCCCGGACCACGCCGAGCCTGGCCGCCTCGTCCAGCATCGCCTCGTCCCCGTTCATCAGCGCGATCAACGTTGCCCGGTCCATCAGCTCGGGCTCCTCGTCGGTCCACGGGGCGACGACCCGGCGACGGAACGCCAGCGCCTCCGGCCCGGCACCGGCCGGCAGCGCTTCGAGGGCGTGCCGGATGGCGGCGAGGTTGAACCCGTCCGCCTGCATGTCCTGGATCAGCTCGAGCCGGGCGACGTGGTCCTCGTCGTAGTAGCCGGTCCGGCCGCGCACCTCGGGCGGCGGCAGCAGCCCGCGCGCCTGGTGCGCGCGGACGTTGCGCACGGTCATCCCGACGCGCTGGGCGAGCTCGTCGATGGTGAGTGACGGCGCGGGAACCACGATCACACCGTAGCGCGACTTGATGTGACACCAAACGGTGTCACATACTGGTCGCATGACGACGCCGACGCTGCCCACGACGTTCACGCCGATCGACGAGCACCTGCCGTTCCCGACGCTGGACGAGGCGCCGGCGGCCGCGCTGCGCCGGGTGAAGGCCCAGGCGCCGCTGTTCAAGGAGTGGTTCAGAGAGACCGGCACGCTCACGGCGGTCGCGACCCGCAGCCTCGTGACGCTCCCGTACCCGCGGCAGTTCGCGCTGTGGGAGGCGAGCACGTCGCGGCTGCCGTACGTCTGGATGACCAACCGGATGTTCGTCGTCCAGTGGGAGCAGGACGGGCGCACCTGGACGCTGGTCGCCGAGCCGAGCGACTACGAGCTCGGCACCGACACGCCGTACCTGCGCAACGCCATCGACCGGCTGCCGCTGTCGGAGGAGAAGGCGCTCGACCTGCTGTTCGTGCGGCACGCAACCGTCACCGAGCACCTGGCCCGGCTCGGCATCGCGCCGGAGCAGGTCGACTACCTCGTCTTCGACCACCTGCACACCCAGGACATCCGCCGCCTGGTCGGCACCACGACCCCGCAGCCCGACCTCGGCTACCCGGACTCCCCGGTGCCCGCGGTGTTCCCCAACGCCCGCATGATCGTCCAGCGGGTCGAGCTGGAGCACGTCAAGGACGTGCACCCGTTCCAGGCGCGCTTCCACCAGTCGTGGACCTACGACGGCGTGGACGAGTCGAAGTTCCTCGTCGTCGACGGCAGCGTCCTCGTCGCGCCGGGTCTGGCGCTGCTCCGCACGCCCGGCCACACGCTCGGCAACCACACCATCGTCCTGAACGCCCCCGGCCGCGGGATCATGACCAGCTCCGAGAACGGCGTCGCCGTCGAGGCGTACGCGCCCCGCCACTCGAAGCTGGCCGGCGTCGCCGACTTCGCCAAGCGCTGGGGCTACGAGGTCATCCTCAACTTCAACACGCCCGAGTTCGCCTCGTGGCAGTACAACTCGATGGTCGCCGAGTCGCTGATCGCCGACCCGATCCCCGGGGCCGAGCACTTCAAGCAGGTCGTGCCGAGCAGCGAGCTGACCAGCCACCGGCTGGCGCCGCGCATCAAGCCGACGTACGAGCACGGTGAGCTGACCATCGGGACGCTGTCGTGACAGCGCTCGCCGCCGGCAGCGGCGTGGACAGCCTGCTCGGCTACGGCACCGACTGGCTCTACCTGCTCGTCCCGCTCGCCGTCTCACTGGCCATCGGGGCGCTCGCGGTCAAGCACGGCACCGCGCCGGCCGGCGCACAGCGCGGCACCCGCACGATCCTGCGCTTCGCCGACGGCATGTCGAAGGCGACCGGCATGCCGCCGTTCGCCGCCGCGGGCGTGCTGGTGATGATCCCGTTCCTGCTCATCGCCGCGCTCGGCTTCTACTGGGACGTCTCCTGGCACGTGGACTACGGCCGCGACGACATCATCTTCACGCCCGGCCACACCGCGATCATCGTCGGCCTGCAGGGCCTCCTCCTCTCCGCTGCCGTCACCACGCTGGTCGCGACGTGGACCCGCGCGGACGTCGCGCTGGTCGGCAAGCGGCTGCGCGCGCCGTGGGCGGCCGTCGTGCTGTTCGCGCTCGGCGTGGGTGCGGTCGGCGCGTTCCCGCTGGACGAGTTCTGGCACGCGTCGTACGGCATCGACGTCACGATGTGGGGCCCGACGCACCTCGCGATGATCGGCGGCGCGTCGTTCGGGCCGCTCGCGCTGCTGCTCCTCATCAAGGAGTCGAACGCCCGCCTCACACCGCTCGGCAAGCACCTCACCGCGATCGTCACCGGCGCCGGGCTGCTCGGCCTGTCGACGTTCCAGCTCGAGTACGACCTCGGCGTCTCACAGTGGCAGCAGCTCTACCACCCGGTCCTCATCGCCATCGCCAGCGGCTTCGCGCTCGTCGTCGCGCGGCACGTCATCGGCCGCGGCGGCGCGTTCTACGCCGCCGTGGACTTCACGATCCACCGCGTCGTCACCGCGCTCGTCGTCGGCGGCGCGCTGAACCACACCACCCCGCACTGGGCGCTGTACTTCGGCTCGGCCATCGCGATCGAGGTCGCGTACGCCCTCACCCGCCGCCGCGGCGCCGTCACGCAGGCGCTGGCCTGCGGCGTCGCCGTCATCGCCGGCCTGCCGGCCGAGTGGGCGTGGACGCAGGTGTGGGGCCGGCACCCGTGGGGCGGGGCGCTGTTCCCCGGCATCCTCGTGGCCGGTGTCGCGGCGATCGCGGCGGCGTTCCTCGGCGCCGCGGCCGGGCGGCGGCTGCGCGGCACCGACGCCGGCATCCCGACCCCGGCGCTGTGGCTGGCGTTCGCGGTCGCGATCGGCTGCCTGGCGTTCCCGTTCCCGCGGCACGGCTCCGGCGGCGGCACGGCGATCGTCCGTACCACGGCGGCCGGCGAGAACCTCGTCGACGTCTCCGTCACCCTCGACCGGCCCGAGCTCGGCCACGACCCGAACTGGTTCGAGACGTTCGCCTGGCAGGGCGGCTCGCTGGAGCGCGCGCGGATGCTGCGCGTGAGCGAGAACGAGTGGCGCTCGGAGCACCCGCTCCCGGTCGGCGGCTCGTGGAAGACGATGGTCCGGCTGGCCAACGACGACGTGCTCGCCGCCGCCCCCGTCCATTTCCCTCTCGACGAGGAGATCGGCGCCGAGGAGATCCCGGTCGTCGCCGAGCGGACCGTCCCGCTGGAGCGCGACACCCGGCTGCTCATGCGCGAGGCGCGCGACGGCTCGGCCGTCCCGGCCGCGATCGCGTACACGGTCCTCGGCATCTTCGCGACGCTGTGGATCTCGACCATCGCGCTGGCGTTCCGGTCGAAGAAGCTGGACCGCCGCGACCCGCTCGACGGCGCCCGCGTCGTCGTGACCGGGGCGCTCGGCGGCATCGGCGTGGCGGTGACCGGCGGCCTGCGCGCCCGTGGCGCGCGGGTCCTCGGCATCGACCTCGTCGAGGGCCCGGACGTGCTGGCCTGCGACGTGACGTCGCCCGAGGCCACCAGGGAGTCCGTCCGCGCGGCGGCCGAACGGCTCGGCGGCATCGACGTCCTGGTGAACCTGGCCGGCATCGGCCGCGCCCAGTGCGCCGGCGACCTGCCCGACGCCGAGGCGCGCCGGGTCATGGACGTGAACTTCTGGGGCACCTGGCACGCCACCGCCGCGGCGATCCCCTGCCTGGTCGAGTCGCGCGGCCACGTCGTCGTCACCGCCTCCGGGCTGGCCATCGCCAACGTCCCGTGGGCGGCCGCGTACGCCGCGTCGAAGCGCGCGGTGGCGGCGTACGCGGACACGTTGCGGCTGGAGTTCGGCGACCGCGTGACGGTCACCGTCGTCAACCCCGGCTACGTCCGCACGCCGATCCACGAGGTCCCGGCCGCGTCGGGCGCCTCGCTGGAGGGGCTGGTCCCGGCCGACGAGATGGCGGACGTGGTGGACGCGTACCTCACCGCCTGCACCGAGAAGCCGCGGTCGATGGCGACGTCGTGGCGGACCGCGCTGTCGCTGGCCGTCGCCCGGCGCCGCCCGGCGCTCGCCGACTCGTTCGTGCTGCGCACGATGGGCCGGCTCGAACGGCCGGCGCCGTCGTTCGTGCTGACCGAGGAGGAGCTGGCCCGGCGCGCGGAGCGGCGGGAGTCGGCGGTCCGGTAGCGAGGCGCGGCACCTCCCCGCGCCGCCCCTTCCCCAACTGACAGTGCCTCTGGGGGCCTACCCGTGCTCGCCGGCACTGTCAGTTCGGGGCGGCCCGGGTCAGCGGTCGGCGACGTCGCGCAGCAGCCGGGGGAACACGAACCACGCGAAGAACGTGACGCCCGCGACGCCGCCCGCCACGAGCAGCGCGAGCCCCGTCGAGAAGACGAACGCCGTGACGAGGTACAGCGACAGGCCGATGCCCAAGGAGAGCAGGAACAGGCCGACGATCACGAGCTTGTTGGCGGCGCGCAGCAACCGCTCCTTGTTGCCCTCGCGGAACAGCAGCCGGTGGTTCGCGGCCGGCGCGATGAGCAGCAGTGACGAGAGCGCCGCGGCCAGCACGGCGGCGAAGTAGACGCGCCGCTCCCCCACGTTCAGCTCGGTGTACCGCTGGGTGAACGGCACTGTCAGCAGGAACGCGAACAGCACCTGCACGCCGGTGATCGCCACCCGCATCTCGCCGAGCAGCTCGAGCAGCTCGCGGTCGCGACGCTCCTTGGGGGACTCGTTCGCGTCGTTCGCCGCCTGCGTCGTCGTCACGGTGGCTCGCCTACCCGGGAAGATCACCACGCGAAACCGGCCGGTGGTCTTGCCGGAAGGACACGGCGGGGCCGCCGCGGTCCGGACGCTGTACGTGCGCTGGACGTACTACGTCCTCGCCCGACTCGTAGGGTGAGCGCGTGCCGTTGCGGATCGCGCTCGCCCAGGTCGGCCTGACGGTCGGAGACGTCGAGGGGAACGCCGCGCTCGTCCGTTCGTGGACGACGCTCGCCCGCGACGCGGGCGCGCAGCTCGTGGCGTTCCCCGAGATGACGCTGACCGGGTACCCGATCGAGGACCTGGTCTTCCGGGAGTCGTTCCGGCTCGCGAACCTGCACGCCCTCGACGCGCTGGCCGCGGAGTCCGGCGACCTCGCCGTCGTCGTCGGCTACCTGGACCGCGACGAGCAGGGCCCGCGCAACGCCGCCGCCGTCCTCCAGCACGGCCGCGTCGCCGCGCGCTACTACAAGCACTTCCTGCCGAACTACGGCGTTTTCGACGAGCGCCGCTACTTCACGCCCGGCTCGTCGGCGCTGCTGCTCGACGTGGCCGGCACGTCGGTCGCGCTGACGATCTGCGAGGACCTGTGGCAGCAGGGCGGCCCGGTCGCGGCCGTCGCGGCGGCCGGCGCGCAGGTCGTGCTGGTCGTCAACGGCTCGCCGTACGAGTCCGACTACGAACCGCGCGACGGGCGGTGGCGCCGTAAGAGCGACCACCGGCACGACCTGGTCGCCGCCAACGCCGCCGCGACCGGGGCGACGTTCGCCTACGTGAACATGACCGGCGGCCAGGACGAGCTGGTCTTCGACGGCGACTCGATGGTCGTGGCGCCGGACGGGACGGTGCTGGCACGCGCCGCGCGGTTCGCCGAGGAGCTGCTCGTCGTCGACCTCGACCCGCCGCCTGCGCAGCCGGGCGAGCGGCCACCCGCGGAGCTGCCGGTCGAGCGGGTGACGCTGGGCGCGCTCCCGCCCGCGCCGGCGGAGGCGGGCGCGCCCGTCGTTGCCGAGCCGCTCGCGCCCGAGGCCGAGGTGTACGGCGCGGTGCTGGCCGGCACCCGCGACTACATCCGCAAGAACGGCTTCCGCACCGTCGTGCTCGGCCTGTCCGGCGGCATCGACTCCGCGCTCACGGCCACCATCGCGGTGGACGCCGTCGGCGCGGAGAACGTGTTCACCGTCGCGATGCCGAGCGCGTACTCGTCGCAGGGGTCGCTCGACGACGCCGACGAGCTGGCCCGCCGCCAGGGCACCCGGCACTCGGTCGTCCCCATCGAGCCGATGGTGGCGGCGTTCCACGCCTCGCTTGCCGACCACGGCGGGCTGGCCGGCATCGCCGCCGAGAACCTCCAGGCGCGGGTGCGCGGAATGCTGCTGATGTCGTTGTCGAACGAGCACGGCCACCTGGTGCTGACGACCGGCAACAAGAGCGAGCTGGCCACCGGCTTCTCCACCCTCTACGGCGACTCGGCCGGCGGCTGGGCGCCGATCAAGGACGTGCCGAAGACGCTGGTCTGGGCCCTGGCCCGCTGGCGCAACGCGCAGTCGCCGGGCAACCCGCCGATCCCCGAGTCGTCCATCAGCAAGCCGCCGTCGGCGGAGCTCGCGCCGGGGCAGCTCGACGCCGACCGGCTGCCGCCGTACGACGTCCTCGACGCGATCCTCGACGACTACGTCGAGCGTGACGTCGGCCGCGACGAGCTGGTGTCGCGCGGGTTCGACGCGGCGGTCGTGGACCGGGTGATCCGGCTGGTGGACGTCGCCGAGTACAAGCGGCGGCAGTACCCGCCGGGTCCGAAGATCACGCCGCGCGCGTTCGGCCGCGACCGCCGGCTGCCGATCACGAACCGCTGGGTGGACACGCCGTCCGCGCGCGGCGTCCCCGAGACCGCCCGCCCCGAGCAGGGCTAACCGAGGTCGCGGAGCGCGACCCGGCCCTCGACGCGGGCCGGCCCTCCGTCACGGCGTGACGTGCACCCAGCCGAACTCGGAGTAGAGCGTCGTGGCCCCGGCGCAGACCGGGTGGTCATGCACGAAATGCACGGACGAGCTGACCACGCCGCCCACGTGGTGCGTGGTGATCACGCTCTCGTGGGCCATGCCGCCGGCGTACACGCCGCCCCAGTAGAGGTCCATGGCGGCGCAGTTCCCGGTGTAGCTGAGCCAGGTGCCCGAGGTGTACGACTCGGTCGAGACTCCACCGCCGACGGTGTAGCGGAAGCACGTCGTCCGAGCGTCCAGCGTGACGGTGCCGAGCAGCACAGGCGAGGTCGTCAGCGGTTGGTCGAAGACCCAGGTCCCCGTGCTGACGCAGTCGCGGACGGCCACCGCGACGGCCGGCGGCGCGGTCGCGGCGCTCACGGCAGCAAGGACGGCGAGTGTCGCGACGAGCGGGTACCGGCGGCGCGGCATGGCGGACTCCCCCGTGTTCATGGCCGGCGGGCGCGCGGCGCGGCCAGTGTCCGGGCGCGCCCCCGCCCCGTCAAGCGTCCGCGGCGACCTTCAGCGGGACTGGCCGAGGTCGCGGAGCGCGACCCGGCGCACGCTGCGTTCGCCGGCCAGCTCGGCGCGGTCCGCGGGGTGGTGCGCGTAGTGGTGCAGCGTCCAGTACGCCAGCGCCGGCTCGATCGCCAGCGGGTCCGCCGGGATCCGCAGCGTCGGCCCGCCGCGCCGCGGCGGGCGGGTCACGAGGTAGTCGTCCGACGCGCCCCACCGCTGGTACTCGACCTTCGCCGCGACGCCCGCGACGTCGGCCCACGCCAATGACGTCGTCCGCCGGCCGTCGACGACCGTCACGCCCGACGGCGACAGGAGCACCCCGCCCGCCGGGACCCGCCGGTTGCGCAGGTACGAGCCGGCGCAGCCGACGGCGATACCCGTACCGAGGACGACGGCCCAGCGGTTGGCCTCCGGAATGGTCGCGGCGGACCAAGCCAGCGCCGCGCCCGCGATGCCGAACGCGACCGTGCTGACCCGCGCCGCGCTCCTCCGGCGTTCCGAGTACGGCAGCACCGGGCCGCTGTCGCCGCCGAGGGTGCCGGCGTACGGCTGCTCGTGCCTGCCGTAGCGCGGGCCGTACACGAGCCATCGCATCGCCAGGCAGACGCCGGCGGCGGCGAGGCCGAGCCAGGCGACGGCGTAGCCCGGCTCGGCGAGGACGCCGATCGGCGCGGCGAGGACGCAGCCGCCGCCGGCCACCGCGTCCATGGCGCGGCGCCACGTCCTGAACCCGCGCAGCCACCAGCCGCTCGGCCGGGGCAGGGGGTCCACGCCGCAGAGGCTACGGCGCCAGGCCGGCCAGCGCGGTATCCACGAACCGCGCGCAGTGCTCCGGCGCGACCTCGCCGCGCGGGAACACGATCCGGTACAGCAGCGGCCCGACGACGAGGTCGATGGCCAGCTCGACGTCGAGGTCGGCGCGCAGCTCGCCCGCCGCGATGCCGGCGCGGAGGATGTCGCCGATCCGGACCCGGCGCGGCTCGATGATGCGTTCGCGGTAGCACGCCGCCAGCGCCGGGTTGCTCACCGACGCCCCGACCATCGCGGGCAGCAGCCCACCCACGCCGCTGCGTGACGTGGCGAGGATCGCCTCCAGCAACGACACCAGCCGGTCCCGCACCGAGCTGGCCGGCTCCACCGCGGGGAACGGGTCCGTACGCCGCGCGACGGCGTCGATGACCAGCGCCTCCTTGCTCGGCCAGCGGCGGTAGATCGTCGCCTTGCTCACCCCCGCGCGGGTCGCGACCGCGTCCATCGAGACCCGGTCGAAGCCGCCCTCGACGAGCAGCGCGATGGCCGCGTCCACGATCGCGTCGTCCGCCCGCTCGCTACGCGGCCGCCCGGGCGCGCGGACCGGCTCGGCGACCGGCTCGGTCGTCGGCCCGGTCACCGCGCACCGGCCTCGGCCGGCTCGGGCAGCCCGAGCGCGGCCAGCTCGCCGGCCTCCTCGCGCCCCTGGGCGGGGAGGAACAGTACGACCGCCAGTGCGCCGAGCAGCGCGAACCCGGCCGCCACCAGCGCCACCGTCCCCATCGCGTCGGTGAACGCCACCTGCGCGCCGCGGATCACGGGCTCGGCGGCGGCGCGCCCGAGGGTCTCGTTCGCGACCTGCATGGTCTTGACCAGGCTGTCCGCGGCCTCGGCCCGGCGCTCCGCGGGGAGCGCGGTGAGGATCGGCCGGACGTGGGCGGCGTACGCCGAGTGCAGCAGGCTGCCGAGGATCGCGACGCCGAGGGCACCGCCGACCTGGCGGGTGGTGTCGTTGACCGCCGAGCCGACGCCGGCCCGGTTGCGCGGCAACGACCCCATGATCGCCTCGGTGGACGGCGCGACGACGTGCGCCATTCCGAGACCCATGAAGAAGTAGACGAGTCCGAGCTTCCAGTACGGCGTCCCGACCTCGAACAGCCGCAGGCTGGCCAGCGTGACCGCGACCAGCGTCAGGCCGCCCGCGACCACGCGCTTGGTCCCGAACCGCGCGGCCACCGCCGCGCTGCGCGGCGCGAACGCCACCAGCGCCAGCGCGACCGGCAGCACCCGGATGCCGGCCTCCAGCGCGGAGTAGCCGCGCACGATCTGCTGGTACTGCGTGAGCAGCAGCGTCGTCCCGAACAGCGCGAAGAACACCAGGGTCACCGCGCCCGAGCCCGCCGAGAACCGCGGGTTCTTGAAGAACTCGATCGGCAGCATCGCGTGGTCGCTGCGCGCCTCGACCACGACGAACACGACCAGCACGACGATGCCGAGCGCGCCAGCGCCGAGCGTCTCCGGCGAGGTCCAGCCCTTGATCGGCGCCTCGATGATCGCGAAGACCAGGGCGCCGAGGCCGAGGATCGACAGCAGCGCGCCGAGCGGGTCCAGGCGCGGCGCGCGGTCGTCCTTCGACTCGGGGACGAGGAACTTCCCGGCCACGATCGCGACGACCACGACCGGGATGTTGACGAAGAAGATCGAGCCCCACCAGAAGTGCTCGAGCAGCAGGCCGCCCGCGATCGGCCCGATGCCGACGCCGAGGCCGGACACGCCGGCCCAGATCGCGATGGCGCGGCCGCGCTCGTGCGGCGGGAAGACGTTCGTGAGGATCGACAGCGTGGACGGCATGATCAGCGCCGCGCCGATGCCCATCAGCGCGCGAGCCCAGATGAGGGCGTTCGCCGAGCCGCTGAACGCGCTGACGAACGACGCCAGCCCGAAGATCGCGAGGCCGGTCGTGAGCGCGCGGCGGCGGCCGAACTTGTCGCCCAGGGCGCCGGCGGTCAGCAGCAGGCCGGCGAACACCAGCACGTAGCTGTCGATGATCCACTCGATCTGGCCCTGCGTGGCGCCCAGCTCGTGCTGCAACGTCGGGATGGCGACGTTGAGGATCGTGTTGTCGAGGCCGACGACCAGCAGGCTGACGCACAGCACCGCCAGGGTCCACCAACGCTTCGCGTACACCTGCTCCGGAGACATGGTGTCAAGCGTAGCAGCGAAACGAGACGGTGTCGTTTCGTTACTATTCGTCCCCCTACCGCCCCACCGCCGGGCGTGTCAGCATTGATCGCGCACGGGGACTCCGCCCGAGGAGCCTCGATGACACGAACGGCGGTCGCCATGACCACTCCCTCCCTCTACGGCGGCACGACCGGCCGCCGCGTCACCGTGCTCGACGTGCAGGCCGCCAAGGCCCGCGGGGAACGCTGGCCGATGCTCACGGCGTACGACGCCCTCACCGCCCGCGTGCTCGACGAGGCCGGCATCCCCGTCCTGCTGGTCGGCGACAGCGCCGCGATGGTCGTCTACGGCCACGACTCCACGCTGCCGGTGACCGTGGACGAGCTGGTCCCGCTGGTCCGCGCCGTCACCCGGGGCGCGTCCCGCGCGCTCGTCGTGGCCGACCTGCCGTTCGGGTCGTACCAGGCGTCGGTGGCGCAGGCGCTCGACAGCGCCGCGCGGTTCATGAAGGAGGGCCGCGCGCACGCCGTGAAGCTCGAAGGCGGCGCCCGGGTGCTGCCGCAGGTCGAGGCAATCGCGGCGGCCGGGATGCCGGTCATGGGCCACCTCGGGCTGACGCCGCAGAGCGTCAACGCGTTCGGCGGCTTCCGGGTGCAGGGCCGCGGCGAGGCCGGCGAGCAGCTGCTGGCCGACGCCAAGGCGCTGCAGGAGGCGGGGGCGTTCGCGGTCGTGCTGGAGTGCGTTCCGGCCGAGCTGGCCGAACGCGTCACGGCGTCGCTCGCGATCCCGACCATCGGCATCGGCGCCGGCGCCGCCTGCGACGCGCAGGTGCTGGTCTGGCAGGACCTGATGGGGCTGACGCCCGAGCCGGGGCCGCGCTTCGTGAAGCGCTACGCCGACCTGCGCGGCCTGCTCACGACCGCCGCGCGGACGTTCGCCGAGGAGGTCCGCGACGGCGTCTACCCGGCGCCCGAGCACGCGTACGAGTAACGGGATGCTCCTATGGATCGTCAAGTGGTTGGGGGGCAGAGCACGGCGTAGATCTCGCGGGCGATGTAGCGCTTGAGGCATCGGATGATCTCGGGCTTGCTCAGTCCTTCCTCGGTGCGGCGGTCGGCGTAGGCGCGGGTGCG
>DATLNJ010000005.1:0-47481 GCA_035536815.1 Frankiaceae bacterium | reverse complement strand
CGATTGCTCTCCCTGCTGCAGCGGCGCCCGTACTGGGGCGGCCCCGAGCTGGCCGATCGCCTCGGCGTCACGACGCGCACGGTGCGGCGAGACGTGCAACGGCTGCGAGACCTCGGGTATCCGGTGGAGTCGGTGCCGGGGGAGGGCGGCGGCTACGAGCTCGGTGTGGGCGGGTCGCTGCCGCCGCTGCTGCTCGACGACGACGAGGCGACGGCCATCGCCGTGAGCCTCGGCCTGTCCACCGGCAACGCCGTGCGGGGCATCGAGGGGCCGGCGCTGGCGGCGCTGGCGAAGCTCGACCGGTTGCTCCCGCCGCGCCTGCGGGCGCGCGTGGAGGCGGTGCGGTCGTCGACGGTGACGATCGGGCCGCCGGAGGACGCGATCGACGCAGATGTCCTCGTGACGTTGGCCCAGGCGTGCGACGGCCACGAGCGGGTCGTCGCGTCGTACCGCGACCGCGCGGGCGTCGCGTCCGAACGGCGCCTCGAGCCGTACGCGCTCGTCGCGACGGGGCGTCGCTGGTACCTCTTCTGCCGCGACCTGGACCGAGACGACTGGCGGACCTTTCGCGTCGACCGCGTCGCCGACGTGCGCCGCACGGGTCACCGGTTCGCCCCGGATCCCGATGCCCCCGATGCCGCGAGCACCGTCGGGCGCGCCATCACGACCGCCCCCTACCGCCACCAGGCGGTCGTGTCGTTCGCGTCCACGTCGCCGGCGGCGTTGCGCCGGCTGGTGCCGCCGACGGTCGGCGTCGTGCGGGGCGACGGAAGCGGCGGGAGCGTGCTCACGACGGGGGCCGACGACATCGATTCGCTCGCCCTGCACCTCGTGGCCCTCGGGCGCGACTTCGTCGTCGACGAACCGGACGAGCTGCGGGCGGCACTTCGGGCCTTGGCGACCCGGGCGCGTCGGGCGTCGTCACCCGTTCGTTGAGCGGTACTGGTCGCCAGAAGCGCTCGGGAAGGCGGCGCTAGCGACCACTCCCGCTCACCAAAGGACGACGGGTGCTACCAGGGCTCGATGTCCGTGCCCTTCGTCGAGGCTTCGATGGCGCGGCGGTGGTGATCGCCGGCGCGGCGCCGTTCGCGCCGCGCCTGGAACAGACGTCGACCAACGGCGAGGGCGCCGACGACGACGGCGAGCCAGACCGCCGCCAGCAGGAGGCCGAAGTACCACGGCAGGCCGGTGGGCAGCTCGCACGCCGCCGCCCCGGTGCACTGGGCGACGAGCATGGGCGGCAGACTAGGAGCGTGCAGTCCATCACCCTCACCGAAGAGCAGCGCCAGTTCCGCGACACCGTCCGGGCGTTCGCCGAAGACAAGATCGCCCCTCGCGCGGCGGCGGTCGACGAGGCCGCCGAGTACTCCTGGGAGAACTTCGAGGCGTGCCGGGACATGGAGCTGCCCGCGCTGGGGCTGCCCGTCGAGCACGGAGGCGCAGGTGCCGACACCGTCACCCAGGCACTGATGATCGAGGAGCTGGCGCGGGTCTGCGCATCGACGGCGCTGACCATGATCATCTCGAAGCTCTCCATGATCCCTGTCATGGAGTGGGGGTCGGCCGAGCTGCAGGCGGCCTACTTGCCCCGCATCGCATCGGGCGAGTGGCAGGGCTCGTACTGCCTCAGCGAGCCCGACGCCGGGTCCGACGTCGCCGCCATGAAGACCCGTGCCGTGCGCGACGGCGACTCGTATGTGCTGAACGGTTCGAAGTACTGGATCACCAACGCCGGCGTGTCCTCCGTGTACACCGTCTTCGCCAAGACCGATCCTGCGGCGGGCCATCGCGGTATCTCGTGCTTCGTGGTCGAGAAGGACTTCGGCGGGATGTCGATCGGGAAGCTCGAGAAGAAGATGGGCGTCCGGGGCTCACCGACGGGCGAGGTGCTGTTCGAGGACGTGCGGGTGCCCGCGTCCAACCTGGTGGGCGAGGAGGGCCAGGGCTTCTACATGGCCATGGGCACGCTCGACCGGTCCCGGCCCGGCATCGGCGCGCAGGCCGTCGGGATCGCCCAGGGCGCCATCGACTTCGCGGCCTCCTACCTGGGGGCTCGTCGCCAGTTCGGCCAGCCGCTGTCGTCGTTCCAGGGTCTGCAGTTCATGCTCGCCGACATGGCGATGCGCACCGAGGCCGCCCGCTTGCTCGTGCACAAGGCGTGCGCCCTCATCGACGAGGGCGATCCTCGCGGCGAGCTGACGATGGCCGGGGCAATGGCGAAGTGCTTCGCGTCCGACACGGCGATGTCGGTCACGACCGACGGCGTCCAGCTGCTCGGGGGCTACGGGTACACCAAGGAGTTCCCGATGGAGCGGTTCATGCGCGACGCCAAGATCACCCAGATCTACGAGGGCACGAACCAGATCCAGCGCGTCGTCATGGCCCGCAACCTGCTCAAGTAGGCCACGGCCACGTGGCCGGCGGCGGCCGCCACTCGCTACCGCGGTGCCGGCCCCAGTAGCCGTGGATCATCCCGGCCTTCGCCCTGAAGTCCGGGTCCGGCGTGAGCAACCAGTGCCGGGGCGCGCGCAGCCGCAGGACCTCGCCGCCGTACGCCACGCCCACCGCGTCCTCGGTGAACAACCGCGACGGACCGATCCACTGGATCTGCCGCCACGGGATGACGCGCGTCCGCAGCCCGTACGCGACGAGCGCGTCCGGCCGCAGCTCCACTCCGAAATGGCGATGGAGGACGAGGCTGCCGACGTACACGACCACAAGGGGCAAGAGCCACCAGCCGCTGAGCCGGCCCGACAGCACGTTGATCGTCGGCTGGATGAAGAACAGGAGGTTCCACCACGGCAGCTGCCGCCACCTCGGGCGGTACCGGATCACGCGGTCCACCCGGCCATCGTGGCACCACGGGGGCCCGGGCGGCTTCGGTAGGTTGCCGGACGTGACCCTCGAACCCCGTCCCTCCGCGGCGTCCCGCTGCACCCTGTCGCGGATCATGACCGCGCTCGACGCGAACCTGCACGGCAACATCCACGGCGGCGTGATCATGAAGCTCGTGGACGACGCGGCCGGCGTCGTCGCCGCCCGGCACTCCGGCGGCCGCGCGGTGACCGCCGCGATGGACGAGATGGTCTTCCTCGTTCCGGTGCACGTCGGCGACCTCGTCCACGCGCACGCGCAGGTGAACTGGGCCGGGCGCACGTCGATGGAGATCGGCGTCCGCGTCGAAGCCGAGCGCTGGGACGAGGTGGGGGAGGCGCTGCACACCTCCACCGCGTACCTCGTCTACGTCGGCCTCGATTCGCGCGGCCAGCCGCGCGAGGTGCCGCCGGTGCTGATCGAGGACGGCGACGAGGAGGGCCGCCGCCGGTTCACCGAGGCGGAGATCCGGCGTACGCACCGGCTGGCCCGCCGCCAGGCGATCCAGCAGAGCCGCGGCGCCTGACGCCCGCACAAGGGTCGGATCGTCCGCGTGCGCGCGCCGGAGCCCGGGGAGTAGAAGCCGACCTTCTACGGCCGGGGCGGGCGGCGCACGGCGGAGACCTCGGGTTCGGGGACGGGCCGGTAAGCCTGCCCTCTCCCTGCCGGCGCCGCCGGCCGCGGCAGGGGAACGGCGCCGCCGTGGCGAAGCCGACCAGTGGAACCCGACTTCTCTGGAGCTCCCGATGCGCATCACCCCGTACGTCCTGGCCGCCACCCTCGTCACGGCCGGCCTCGCCGCCGACGCCGGAGCGGCGACGAAGAAGAAGCCGAAGCCGATCACGCGGACGTACACAGCGACCGCGCCCGCGCCCGACTTCACGAACGTCAACGGCGGCGTCTGCATGCGCAACGTGCCGCAGAGCTGGCACACGCACACGTTCAAGGCACCGGCCGCCGGCAAGCTGAACGTCGTCGTGTCCGAGTTCCTCGGCGACTGGGACGTCATCGTGCTGGACGCGAAGGGCACCCAGATCGCGATGGGCGACAAGCTCGAGCAGGCCACGCCTACGGACCCGAAGACCGAGGAGGCCAGCGCGAAGATCCGCAAGGCCGGCTCGTACCAGATCATCGCCTGCAACTGGGCCGGCGGCTCCACCGCCAAGGTGAAGTACACGTTCACCTACGTGTAGCCCCCACGAACGCCGACGGCGCCGCGCCCTCTCAAGGGCGGCGGCGCCGTCGTTCGTCTACGGGTTCTTACGTCACCGGCATGACGGGCGGTTCGCCGTCGAGCAGCAGCTCCGGTTCGGTCACCTTCTGGACGTCCTCGACGCTGACGCCGGGCGCCACCTCGCGCAGCACCAGGCCGCGCTCGGTGACGTCGATGACGGCGAGGTCGGTGATGATCCGGTGCACGACGCCGCGGCCGGTGTACGGCAGCGAGCACTCGTTCACGATCTTCGCGGAGCCGTCCTTGGCGGCGTGCTCCATCATCACGATGAGCTTCTTGGCGCCGTGGACGAGGTCCATCGCCCCGCCCATCCCCTTGACCATCTTGCCGGGGATCATCCAGTTCGCCAGGTCGCCGTCCTTCGAGACCTGCATGGCCCCGAGCACCGCGACGTCGATGTGCCCGCCGCGGATCATCGAGAACGACGCCGCCGAGTCGAAGTAAGACGACCCGGCCTGCACCGTGACGGTCTCCTTGCCGGCGTTGATGAGGTCGGGGTCCTCCGCGCCGTCGTACGGGTACGGCCCGACGCCGAGGATGCCGTTCTCGCTCTGCAGGACGACGTGCACGCCGTCGGGGAGGTGGTTGGGGATCAGCGTCGGCATGCCGATGCCGAGGTTGACGTACTGGCCGTCCTCCAGCTCCTGCGCGACGCGTGTCGCGAGCTGCTCGCGGGTCAGGGCCATCAGGAGCCGACCTCCTCGCCGGCGCCGACGGTCGCCGCCTGCGCGCGCTGCCGGACCGTACGCCGTTCGATCCGCTTCTCCACGGACACCGGGACGACGCGCTGCACGAACACGCCCGGCGTGTGCACCTCGGCCGGGTCCAGCTCGCCCGGCTCGACCAGCTCCTCGACCTCGGCGATCGTGACGCGGCCCGCGGCGGCGCAGAGCGGGTTGAAGTTGCGCGCGGCCATCCGGTACACGAGGTTGCCGTGCCGGTCGCCCTTCCAGGCGTGCACGAGCGCGAAGTCGGTGACGATCGCCTCCTCGAGCACGTACGCGCGACCGCCGAACTCGCGCACCTCCTTCGTGGGGGAGGCGAGCGCGATGCCGCCGCTGCCGTCGTACTTCCAGGGCAGCCCGCCCTCGGCGACCTGCGTCCCGACGCCGGCCGGCGTGAAGAACGCGGGGATGCCCGCGCCGCCGGCGCGGAGGCGTTCGGCGAGCGTGCCCTGCGGCGTCAGCTCGACCTCCAGCTCGCCGGAGAGGAACTGCCGCTCGAACTCCTTGTTCTCGCCGACGTAGCTGCTCGTCATCCGGCGCAGCCGCTTCGCCATGAGCAGGACGCCGAGGCCCCACTCGTCGACGCCGCAGTTGTTCGACACGACCGACAGGTCGTCCACGCCGGAGTCGAGCAGCGCCTGGATCAGCACGGAGGGGATGCCGCAGAGCCCGAAGCCACCCACCGCGAGCGAGACGCCCGAGGCGATGTCGGCGACCGCGGCGCTGGGGTCACTGACAACCTTGTCCATGGCGGGAGAGCCTAGTGGGCGCCGCGCCCGTTCCGGACCCCGGGGCGTGGCTACCCCAGGCCGTTGCCGAAGTAGTCGTACCGCTCGCTCGCGCCGGGGACCCCGGCGACGTCCTGGTGCCACTGCTGCGCCCCGCTCGTCCGCAGCCCGGCCGCGCCCCCGAGCAGCACCTGTGCCGCACCTGCGGCGAACAGGTTGCCGATGCTCTCCGACCCGACGCCGATGGCGAGGTCGGCGCGGCCGTCGCGGTTGACGTCGTTGGCGGTGAGCGCGCCGCCGAACCCGTCGCCGTACTCCGCGACCCCAGGGACGCCGGAGACGTCCTGGTGCCACAGCCGCACGCCGGCCGTCGTGAGGCCGCTGGCCGAACCGCGCAGCACGGTGACGGACCCGGCGCCGTCGCGGAGCGCGGTGATGTCGTCGCGGGGGGTGCCGATAGCGAGGTCTGCCCGGCCGTCGCCGTCCACGTCACCAGTGGCCAGCGCGGCGCCGAAGTAGTCGCTCTCCACGGCGCTGTACGAGTTCATGGCCGGCTCGGGCACGCCCGGTACGCCGGGCGTGTCCTGGTGCCACCGCTTGCTGCCGCTGCCGCTCGGGCCCGACGTCGTGCCGGGGAGGACGTGCACGACGCCCGCGTAGTGGGACGTGCCTACCTTCGCCTTGGGCACGCCGACGACGAGCTCCGCGCGGCCGTCGCCGTCGAAGTCGCCGGCCGCGAGCTGGTCGCCGAAGTTCTGCCCCGGCTCGGCCGCGCCGACCACGCCCGGGGTGTCCGCGTCGTACGAGCGGCGGCCGGTCTCGGTGAGGCCGTTCGCCGAGCCGCGCAGCAGCCACACCCGCCCGGCGAACTCGACCGTGCGCGCGGTGCCGTCGCTGTCGACGACGGAGTCGGCCGGCGCGCCGACCGCGAGGTCGTGCGGTCCGTTGCCGTCGAAGCGGGCCGCGACCAGCGCGGAGCCGAAGCCGGCGATCGGGTCCGCGTGCGGGTCGCCGAACGAGCGCCCGGGTCGCAGGCCACCCGCGCCGCCGTACAGCGCGAAGACCCGTCCGCCGTGCCGCACCGCGGCGTCCTGCGCCGACCCGGCCGGGCTGCCGACGGCGAGGTCATCCCTGCGCCCGTCCCCGTCGAGGTCCCCGACCGCGAGCGCCACGCCGAACCCGGCCGTCCGGTCGGGCGCGGCCGGAGCCGCCGCGTTCGTGCGCGTCCAGCGCTGCGCGCCACTGGCCCGCAGGCCGGACGCCGAGCCGAAGAGGATGTGCACCGAGCCGGCGCCCGCACCCCCGGAGATGTCCTCGTACGGCGCCGCGGCGGCGAGGTCGGAGTAGCCGTCGCCGTTGAAGTCGGCCGCGGCAAGCGTCGTGCCGAAACCGTCGTCGTCCTCGGCGGCGTCGGGCACGCCGGTGCTGTCCTGGTGCCAGAGCTGGGCCGCCGACCGCGACAGGCCGGTGGCGGAGCCGTAGAGGACGGTGACCGCGCCGGCCCGCCGGGCCGAGCCCATCGACTCGCCGGGCGCGCCGATCGCGAGGTCGCCGAAGCCGTCGCCGTTGAAGTCCACGGCCGGCCTCCGCACGGCCGCGTCGGCGGCAGGAACGGTCACGGCAACGGGTGCCAGGAAGACGAGCAGCGCAAGAGCGCGCGGAGTTCGCATACACCCGAGTGTCGCCGCGCTAACGATCGCTTGCGCGCTTTCGGGGAAATCGCCGTCAGGCGAGGTCCGCGCGCTCGGTGGCCGCGGTGCGTTCGGGGTCGGAGATCCGGCCGAACACGATGCTGCCGCCGCCGCGGTACGCCGCCAGCGCCGCCGCGAGCACGTCCCCGTCGGTAACCAGCCGGCGGGCCGGGTCGGCCGGGCCGGGCGGCAGGTCGGCGCCGCCGTCGAACGTGTCCGGGTACGCCGCCACCTCGTCGCCGTAGTCCGTGACGCCGGGGTACGGCCGGGACAGCGGCTCGCGGGTCGCCGCGAGCACCACGCCGACGACTTCGCGCGCGCCCGCGACCGGCAGCCGGTCCTCGGTCGCGAACGTCACCTCCGCCGGCCCGCGCGTCACCGTCGCGCCGGCCCGCCACGCCGCGAACGCGATCGCCACCGTGAGCCAGTGGTCCGGCAGGTCGAGCCCGACGACGTCGCCGGGGCCGGCGCCGAGGCCGTCGCGGAGCAGGTGGGTGGTCTTCGCGACCCAGTTGGCGAACGTCGCCGACGACAGCTCGGTGCGTTCGCCGGTGGTGTCGTCGTAGTAGGTGAGGAACGGCTGGCCGCGCTCGGCGAGCTCCATCAGCAGCCTTCTGGCTCGTCCGCCGCCGTGATCGTCTTGAGCGGTGAGGGCGTCGGGCTGGCCGGACCGGACGGGTCGTCGGTCGCGGTAGGGGCGGGCGCGGGCCCGACGGTGACCGGGCGGGCGCCGGTGTAGTTCTTGCCGACGACGACCTCGACGACGGAGCCGAGCGACTGGTCGAGCTGCAGCATCGCGCCGGGGATCGCGGCGGCCGTCGTCCGCGCGCTGTCCGCCTTCGACGGGCCGTGCCGGACGATCGTGCGCTCGTAGGTGAACGCGTCCGCCGAGCCGGTGCCGGCGATCTGGAACCCGACGCCGCGCAGGTCCTCCGCCGCCTTCCCCGCGGCGCCGTCGAGGCCGTTGCCGTTCAGCACGCGCAGCCTGATCCGGTCGGGGCGCACGAACAGGTCGTTCGGTGGCTTCGTCGGCGCGGGCGTCGCGCCGGCCGAGATGGCGTCGTCGCGCCTGATCGAGTCGAACAGCCCCTGCGCGGCCGGCCGGTCGATCTCGACGGCGAGCTGGCTGCCGTGCCAGACGCCCTTCGGCTGGTACGGCACCGTCACGAAGAGCACCCGCGCCGGGTCCAGCGTGCGCAGCCGGGAGGCCAGCTTGCGCATCTCGTCGATGCCGAGCTTGTCGTCCACGGTGAGGTTGCGGGCGATCGTGTCGAGGAAGCGGTACAGCCGGTCCGGCCGGGCCAGGATGCCCGCGCTGGTCGCGCGGCGCAGCATCGAACCGAGGAACTGCTGCTGGCGCTGGATCCGCCCGAAGTCGCCGCGCGGGTCGAACTTGCGCGCCCGCACGAACGCCAGCGCCTGCGTGCCCTTCACGCGGCTCTTGCCGGCCGGCAGGTCGAGTGCGGAGTCGGCGTCCTTGACGGCGTACGGCAGGCAGACGTCCACGCCGCCGAGCGCGTCCACCATCTTGAGGAAGCCGCCGAACCGGACCTCGAGGTAGTGGTCGACGTAGATGCCGGTCAGCTTCTCGATCGTCTGGATCAACGTCGCCGGGCCGGTGCCCTTCTTCGCCCGCTCGCCGCGCCCGTACGCCGTGTTGATCTTGCCTTCGCCGTGGCCGGGGATCTCCACCCACGAGTCGCGGGGGAACGACACCAGCACGGCCTTGTCCCGCTTCGGGGACAGGTGCACGAGGATGATCGTGTCGGTGAGTACGCCGCCGTAGTTGGCCTCGGTGCCGTAGAGCTTGAGCTCCTCCTCGGTCGCCCCCTCGCGGGAGTCGGAGCCGACGAGCAGGAAGTTCAGCGCCTTGCCGCTGTCGCCGGAGGCCCGCTGCGGGCGGCCCTTGCGCACCTCCTCGCTGGCGTCGCAGAAGATGCACTTGCGGTCGACGTGGCTGTTGATGACCGTGAGCGCGCCGAAGCCGGCGACGCTGGCCAGCAGGATGCTCGCCGAGGTGAGGACGGCGATCCAGGAGAGGAACCGCGCCACCCGCTTGCCGCGGCTGCGCCGCCGTCTCGGCCGGATGCCGGCGGGCGTGGCGGGTGCAGCGGGCGTCATCGGCGGGTCGTCCCGCGGCGGCTCGGTCATGCGGCGCAGGGGTCGTCGGCCGCCGTCTTGACGGGCGTCTTGGACTTCGTCGGCGCGGGCCGCGGCTCGCCGGTGCCGGCCACCTGCACGGCGACCGGCGGGGTGTGGTTGTGGCCGACGATCACGGTGAGGGTGTCCGCCTGCGCCGACCCCGGCTCCGCCTTCGCCTTCAACGACGCCGCGAGCGTCGCCGCCGCGGCCTCGTCTCCGGGGGCGTACCGGACGGTGGTGGCGGCGTAGTCGGCGCGGTCGGCGTTGCCGGTTGTTGCGACGCGGAAGCCGACCCCGCGCAGCTCGTCGGCGACGGTGGCCGCGCGCCGGGCGACGCCGGTGCCGTTGAGGACGGTCACCCTGATCTGGCCGGGCGCGACGGTGAGCTTCTTCGGCAACGCCGCCGGGGGCTTCACCAGCGGCTCGTCGCGCGCGATCGCCTGGTACAGCGCGGCGCCCGCCACCTCGTCCAGCAGCACGACCGACTGGCCGCCGCGCCGGTCCTGCCCGGCGACCGGCGCCGTGACGAACGCCACCCGCGCCGGGTCGAGGTCCTTCATGGCCAGTGCCAGCGACTTCATCTCGTCGAACTCGAGCTCGGAGTCGACCTGGATGGACTTGGTCGAGACATCGAGGAAGTTCTTGAGGCGGACCGGGTTGAGCAGCACGCCGAGGCTGGTCGCGCGGCGCATCAGCGCCCCCATGAACTGCTGCTGCCGCTCGATCCGGTCGAGGTCGCCGCGGGGCAGTCCGTGCCGCTGCCGGACGAACGCGAGCGCCTGCCCGCCGCGGATTCGGCTGCGTCCCGCCGGGAGGTCGATCCCCGACAACGGCTCGCGGTGCGCCTTCGGGAGGCAGACGTCCACGCCGTCCACGGCGTCGACCAGCCGCTGGAAGCCGGCGAAGTTGACCTCGATGTAGTGGTCGATCCGGACATCCGTGAGCGTCTCGACGGTCTTGATGGCGAGGACCGGGCCGCCGGCGGAGAACGCCGTGTTGATCTTGCCGAAGTGGGCGGCCTTCCCCTTGTGCGCGGGGATCTCGACGTACGCGTCGCGGGGGAACGACACCAGCGTGACGTTCTCCCTGTTGGCCGAGAGGTGGACCAGGATCATCGTGTCCGACCGGCGGCCCGGCGTGAACTCCGTCGCCGCCCGCTTGAGCTCCTCGGGGCTGAGCCCGTCGCGGGAGTCGGAGCCGACCAGCAGGAAGTTCAGCGCCTTGCCGATCTTCTTCGGCCGCGGGCCGTCGATCGGCAGCGCGAGGTTCGGGATGCGGCCGTCGTAGTAGCGGAACAGCGCGTACCCGACGCCGCTGGCGGCCAGCACGGTGAACGACGTGACGACCGCGATCACCTTGAGCGCGCGCGCCAACCGCCCCGAGCGACCGGACGCGCGGCGGCCGCGCGGGTCCAGCTCGGGGGGCAGCACCAGCCCGTGCGGGTTGTTGCTCACGCTTCGTACGGCTCCAGAGTCGGGCGGTCGTCGAAGGGACAGACGAACGAGCGGCCGCGCTGGTTGCACCCACGGGCCGCCTGCCAGGGTAGTGGACCGACATGGCTTCAGCGCGGCAAGGCGCGCTAGCCTCGCCAGCACCATGAAGGCCCTCGTTCTCTCGGGCGGCGCCGGGACGCGCCTGCGCCCGATCACGCACACGTCCGCGAAGCAGCTCGTCCCGATCGCGAACAAGCCCACGTTGTTCTACGGCCTGGAGGCGATCCGCGACGCGGGCGTCACCGACGTCGGGATCATCGTCGGCGACACCGCGCCCGAGATCATGGCGGCGGTGGGGGACGGCGGCCAGTTCGGGATCGCGGTCACCTACATCCGGCAGGACGCTCCGCTCGGGCTCGCGCACTGCGTGAAGATCGCCCGCGACTTCCTCGGCGACGAGGACTTCGTGATGTACCTCGGCGACAACTTCATCGTCGGCGGCATCACCGAGCTCGTGGACGAGTTCGTCCGGCAGCAGCCGGACGCGCAGATCCTGCTGACCAAGGTGGACAACCCGTCGCAGTTCGGCGTCGCCGAGCTCGGCCCGGACGGCCGGATCAAGTCGCTGGTGGAGAAGCCGGCCGCGCCGAAGAGCGACCTGGCGCTGGTCGGCGTCTACATGTTCACGCAGGCGATCCACGAAGCGGTCGACGCGATCAAGCCAAGCGCGCGCAACGAGCTCGAGATCACCGACGCGATCCAGTGGCTGGTCGACGCCGGGCGCAACGTCCAGCCGCACCTCGTCACCGGCTACTGGAAGGACACCGGGCGCCTCGAGGACATGCTCGAGTGCAACCGCAAGGTCCTGGAGTCGCTGGAGCCGGTCATGAACGGCACCGTGGACGAGGAGTCGCGGCTGGTCGGCCGGGTCGTGGTCGAGGAGGGCGCGCAGATCGTGCGCTCGACGGTTCGCGGGCCGGCGATCATCGGCCGCGGCACGCGGGTCGTGGACACCTATGTGGGGCCGTTCACGTCGATCTACCACTCCTGCCTGGTCGAGCGGACCGAGATCGAGCACTCGATCGTGCTGGAGTCCACGCACATCGCCGACATCCAGCGGATCGAGGACTCGCTGATCGGCAAGGAGGTCGAGCTGTCCAGGTCGATCACGCAGCCCAAGGCGTTGCGGCTGATGCTCGGCGACCACAGCCGGGTGGCGATCCCGTGACGCAGCCGCCGTACGAGACCGGCCCGTCCGGGCCCGCGCAGCCGGGCTTCGGCGCCGGGCAGCCGCCGGGGTTCGGCGCGCCGATGGGCGGCGGGCAGCCGGGGTCGCCCTGGGCCGGCCAGCCGCTCGCGGCGGGCAACCAGGTCTCCAAGAAGCGCTTCGTCGTCGTGATGGCGTTCTTCGGCCTGCTGCTCGTCGGGTCGGTCGCCGGCTTCCTGATGACGACCGGCAAGGACATCAAGAACGCCGTGTCCGGCGGCGTCGGCATCGACACCGGCCGGGCGACGTTGCGCCCCGAGGTCCCGGTGTCCGCGAAGCCCGACGAGCCGGTGCCCGCGCCATTTACGTACCAGGGCACCGGGAGCAAGGTGCTGAAGATTCGCCGGCCTGCCGGCGACGCGCTCATCTACGTCAAGGGGCGGCCGCCGGGCAACGGGCTGTTCACGGTGTTCGGGCTCGACGCCGACGGCAACCGCAACGCGTTCGTCATCACGTCGCTGGACGCGTACGAGGGGACCAGGATCCTCGACACGGTCAGGCTGTCGCGCACGGTGGCGCTCGAGATCGAGGCCCGCGGGCCGTGGACGGTGCGGATCTTGTCCGCGCGGTCGGCGAAGAAGTTCGGAGGCTCCACCAGCGGCTCGGGCGACGCGGTCGTGCGCTACACCGGGCCGGCGGGCGTCGCGGCGATCAGCGGCGGCCAGGAGATGCGGCCGTTCATCGTGCTGACCCGGGGCAACGACGGGTTCCCGCGGATGGTCGTGACGAGCGTCGGGGCGTTCAGCGGGGAGAAGCCGTTCCCGCGCGGGCCGGTGCTCGTGGAGGTCCAGTCGACGGGACGCTGGTCCATCCGCGTGCGGTGAGTCCGGGCGGTAAGGCCGGTGTTGCCAAGTCGGTAGGGGGCGCGCAAGCAGGGGATTCCCGTCAAAGGGCGAAATCCGTCACCAGACCCAGCACCTCTTTCGCTGACACCTCTGGAGCCCCGGTGAACCTCCGCAAGTCCGTCGCGCTCGTCGCGCCCCTCGCCCTCGGCGGCCTCGTCGCCAGCGCGCACGCCGCCCCCCCGGCCGCCGCGCCCAAGCCGCTGGTCGTGACCGACCAGACCGGCGACGCCAACGCCGTCAACGACGCCGGCCTGCTCAACGGGGACCCGATCCCGTCGGGCACCAAGACCGACCCCGCGTCGCTCGCCCAGTTCGACGTCAAGTCGTTCTCGATCGGCGCGACCGGCGCGATGGCCACCAGGAAGGTCGGTAAGAAGAAGGTCAAGTACTTCAACTGCACCGGCTTCACCGCCACGATCGAGCTCGCCGACGCGCCGTCGACGACGGCGTCGCTCTACCGCGTGCAGGCCGCGACCCAGAAGCTGTCCCAGTTCTGGCTCGAGTTCCGCAACCCCGCCGGCGGTGCGCAGTCCACGAAGCTGCGCTTCACCGCCGTGGACCCGGTGACCGGCCAGTCCTCGACCAAGAGCGTCGACCTCAAGGTCCCGGCAAAGGTCGTGGAGTCGAAGGTCGTCTTCACCGTCGGTGCGACGGACCTGAAGCAGGCCGGCGAGGCGCTCGGCAAGACGATCCTCAGCGCCATGGCGGTGGACGTGCGTAGCCACCTCAACGCCGCGACCCTCCCCATGTGGGACGAGGCCGTGGCGGACGAGGCGGCCGCGTGGAAGGTCTGCCCGGTCTAGCTCGACCCGTTCTGCCGTCAGGGCCCGCGCCGGATCTCCGGTCGCGGGCCCTGACGCTTTCCCGGCGCGGTCTGGGAGGATGGCCGCATGAAACTCCTCGTGACCGGCGGTGCCGGGTTCATCGGATCGCACTACGTCCGCACGCTGCTCACCGAGCGCGACGACGTGGAGATCACCGTCTACGACAAGCTCACCTACGCCGGCAACCTCGCGAACCTCGCGCCCGTTGCCGACGGCCCCCGCTACCGTTTCGTCCAGGGCGACATCGTGGACAGCGCGCTGCTCGACGAGGTTCTCCCCGGCCACGACGCGGTCGTGAACTTCGCCGCCGAGACGCACGTGGACCGGTCCATCCACGGCGCCGCGGACTTCGTCGTCACCAACGTGCTCGGCGCGCAGACGCTGTTCGACGCGTGCCTGCGCGCGGCGATCCCGCGCGTCGTCCCCGTGTCGACCGACGAGGTGTACGGCTCCATCCCGGAGGGCGCGTTCGAGGAGGCCGACCTCCTCGAACCCAACTCGCCGTACTCGGCCGCCAAGGCCGGTGGCGACCTGCTGGCGCGGGCGTACCACGTGACCCACGGCTTGAACATCAGCGTCACCCGCTGCTCGAACAACTACGGGCCGTACCAGTTCCCGGAGAAGCTCATCCCGCTGTTCGTCACGAACCTGCTGGACGGCAAGAAGGTCCCGCTCTACGGCGACGGGATGAACGTGCGCGACTGGCTGTTCGTGGACGACCACTGCCGGGGCATCGAGGTCGTGCGCGAGCGCGGGGCGGCCGGCGAGTACTACAACATCGGCGGCGGCGTCGAGCTGCCGAACAAGGAGATCGTCGGGCTGCTGCTGAACGCGCTCGGCGCGTCGTGGGACTCCGTCGAGTGGGTCGAGGACCGCAAGGGCCATGACCGCCGGTACGCCATCGACGACACCAAGATCAGGGGCCTCGGCTACGCGCCGGGGACGTCGTTCGAGGACGGCCTGGCGCGGACCGTGCAGTGGTACCGCGACAACGAGTCCTGGTGGCGCCCCCTCAAGGAGAAGGCCGCGCTGGCGTAGGCGGTGCACAGATGTCGAAAACATCTCTGTACTTGCACAGATGTTCTCGACATCTCACACTCTGATCATGTTGTTCAGCGCGCCCGAGCTCACGGCCGCCGACCTCGCGGTGATCGACGGGATCGGCGAGCTGCGCCGCGCGCTGCGCCATCACGTCGCGGAGCCGAAGCGGTGGCCAGGCCTGCTGCGGCGGACCCTGCAGGCGCGCGCCATCCGCGGCTCCAACAGCATCGAGGGCTACCTCGTGACGTTGGACGACGCCGTGGCGGCCGTGGACGAAGAACAGCCACTGTCCGCCGACGAACGGACCTGGGCCGAGATCGTCGGCTACCGCGACGCGATGACGTACGTGCAGCAGCTCGGCGACGACCCGCACTTCGGCTACGACGAGAGCCTCGTCCGGAGCCTCCACTTCATGATGCTGCGCCACGACCTGGTGGTGAAGAGCGCCGGGCGGTACCGCACGGGTCCGATCTACGTGCGCAACGACGCCACCGGCGAGGTCGTGTACGAGGGACCGGACGCCGCGCTGGTCCCCGGCCTGGTGTCGGAGCTGACCGCGTGGCTGCAAGACGACGCCGCCGCGGGACCGGTGTACGTCCGAGCCGCGCTCGCCCACCTGAACCTCGTGATGATCCACCCGTTCCGAGACGGCAACGGCCGGATGGCGCGCGCGTTGCAGACGCTGGTGCTCGCGCGCGACGGCATCCTCGCGCCGGAGTTCAGCAGCATCGAGGAGTACCTCGGGCGCAACACCGACGCGTACTACGACGTGCTCGCGCGGACCGGCGAGGGTGCGTGGCATCCGGAGAACGACACGTCGGAGTGGATCCGGTTCACCCTGCGCGCGCACCACATCCAGGCGCAGACCGTACGGCGCCGGGTCGAGACCGCCAGGGACCTGTACGCGATGGTGGCCGGCGTGGCCGATCGCCTCGGCCTCCCGGAGCGCACGACGGTCGCGCTGTTCGACGCGGCGCAGGGGCTGCGCGTGCGCCGCGCGGCGTACGAGCGGGCGGCGGAGGTCGAGCCCGCCACGGCGGGCCGCGACCTCCGGCAGCTCACCAAGGCGGGGCTGCTCGTCGCGCGCGGCGAGACGCGCGGCCGCCATTACGTCGCGGGGCCGGGACTGGACGGGACGCGCGAGGTCGTGCGCGCGACGCGGGAGCCGGTCGTGGATCCGTACGCGGACGCTTCCTAGCCCGGCTTGCGGGCGTGCCAGCCCAGGTACATGTACGACGGCACCAGGCCGAGCGTGTCGGCGAGCCGGTCGTCGCAGATCACCGTGAGCTCGTTCGGGTCGGTCGCGGCGACGATCGACGCGACGTCCCACTCCGGCGAGATGCCGTCCGGCCAGGTCGGGTCCCCGGCGTCGGCATGCCGCCGGAAGTCCGCCGTGCACAGCAGCCGGGTCTCGAAGCCGTGCGCGCGCAGGGTCCCCGTGAGGTCGAGGCCGAAGCGCCAGAAGACCGGCGTGTCGTCGCCGTGGAACTCCGGCTCGGCCGGCGGCGCCGTCGCGCCCTGCAGCACCGGCACCAGCAGGATCACCGACCCGCCCGGCTTGAGCACCCGCATCAGCTCGTTCAGGGCGGCTGACGTGTCAGGAACGTGCTCCAGCACGTGCGAGGTCATGACGACGTCGAGGGAGGCATCCGGCAGGTCGATCTTTTGCAGGTCGAGCGCGATGTCCGCCTTGTGCGCACGCTGGTCGTAGTCGCTGGCCAGGTAATCGACCCGGGCAGCCATGGCGTCCTTGTACGAGTCCCCGAGCCGCGGCGACGTTTCGAGCAGCCGGGTCTGCTTCCCGATGCCGGCAACGCTGGTGGTGAGGCAGTGGAACAGCCACCGGTCCCGCCCGATGGCGCCGCAGCCGGGGCAGACCGACGCCTCGCAGTGGTTGCCGCCGGTGAACGCCGCGCCCTGCCACCGGCACACGGCGCACCGCCGCAGGCCCGGGCGGCCGGGCACCTGGGGCGTGAACGGTCGTAGCGGCACCGCCCCCGGGGGCAGCCCCTGTGCCCGGTCGACGACGGCGCGCGCCTCCCGGCGGGCCTTGCGGACCGCCCGGCGGACCAGCGACATGCGATTCCTCCCGCGAACCTGCGACACTGCGCCGATCCTGTCAGGAAGGACGCGAAAGCCATGCCGAACGCGCCGTTGCGCGCCCTCGTCACCGGTGCCGGCGGCCAGCTCGGCGCCGACCTGCTCGCCGTCCTCGGGCCGTCCGCGCGCGGGCTCAACCGCGCCGGCCTCGACGTCACCGACGGCGCCGCGGTGCGCGCGGCGGTCGGCGACTGGGCGCTCGCGACGCGCGACCTGCCGGGCCGGCCGGTGATCTTCAACGCCGCCGCCTGGACCGACGTCGACGGCGCGGAGACCGACGAGGACGGCGCGTACGCCGCGAACGCGGCCGCCCCCGCGCACCTCGCCCTCGCCGCCGAGTCGATCGGCGCCCGGCTGGTGCACGTCTCCACCGACTACGTCTTCCCTGGCGACGCCACCGAGCCGTACGACGTCGACGCGCCGACCGCGCCGCGCTCCGCCTACGGCCGCACCAAGCTGGCGGGGGAGCGGGCGGTGCTCGCGACATCGCAGGCGTCGTACGTCGTCCGCACCGCCTGGGTCTACGGCGCCACCGGCCGCAACTTCGTGAAGACGATGGCCAAGCTGGAACGCGAGCGGGAGACGTTGAGCGTCGTCGACGACCAGCGCGGCTCGCCGACGTGGTCGTACGACCTCGCCACCGGCCTGGTCGAGCTGGTCCGCAGCGACGCACCGGGCGGTGTGTACCACTGCACCAACGCAGGCGAGTGCACGTGGTGGGAGTTCGCGCGGGCGGTGTTCGAGGAGGTCGGCGCCGACCCGGAACGGGTCACGCCGTGCACGACCGCGGACTTCCCGCGGCCGGCGCCGCGGCCGGCGTACTCGGTGCTGTCGGACCGGGCCTGGCGGGACGCGGGGCTGACGCCGCTGCGGTCGTGGCGCGACGCGTTGCGGGTGGCCTTCGAGCAGGCGGGCGACGCCCTGCGTCCGTGACGGTCGCGTGAACTTTCCCGGCGGAGTTCGGTCAAGTGCTGGCGTTGTGCCGACGACCCCATAGAGAGTGTCCGAAAACTCCCCGCACACCCCGGGATCAGCCTTGCGTCGCCTTGCCCAGACGTTCGTTGTCCTCTCCCTGACGCCGGTCGGCCTCGCGCTGCCCGTCGTCAGCCGCGCCGTCCCCGCCGCCCGCCCGGTCGCGCCGGTCGTGTCCGAGCACGCGTTGCGCGGCATCGACGCCGCCACCGCGCGCACGCTGCCCGGCTCGGGCCACGCCGCCGGCCCCGCGGCGTCCCGGCCGCTGGTGCTGAGCGCGCCGATCCGCACCAAGCCGTTCCAGGCGCTCGGCGTCACGTGGGACTGGCGCTCCGGCGACGAGGTCGAGGTGACCGCGCGGGTCCGGCAGGACGGCGCGTGGACGCCGTGGCACGTGCTCGACGCGGACGCCGACCACGGCCCCGACAACGGCACCCCCGACGTCACGACCGGCCGGCTGCGCGGCGGCACCTCGCCGTGGTTCACCGGCCCGGCCGACGGCTACCAGGTCCGCGTCGGCGTGGTCGAGGGCGGTGCGCCCCGCGACGTCCGCGTCTCGCTCGTCGACCCCGGCTCGTCGCCCGCGGACGGCAGCGTCGGCGCGTCCCCGACGCTCGGCTCGGCGAGCGCCGAGGCGTCGATCGGCCAGCCCGCCTACGTCACCCGCGCGCAGTGGGGCGCGGACGAGTCGTTGCGCAGCGGGTCCCCGTCGTACTCGGACTCGATCAAGCTCGGCTTCGTCCACCACACCGACACGTCGAACTCGTACACGTCGTCGCAGGCGGCGGCGATGGTGCGCAGCGTCTACGCGTTCCACACCAAGAGCCGCGGGTGGAGCGACATCGGCTACAACTTCCTCGTCGACAAGTACGGCCGGATCTTCGAGGGCCGCTACGGCGGCGTCACACGCCCGGTCATCGGCGCGCACACGGGCGGCTTCAACACCGACACGTTCGGAGTCTCGCTGCTCGGCCGGTACACGTCGGTCGCGCCGTCGTCGGCGCAGCTCGCGGCGTTGCAGAAGGTGTTCGCCTGGAAGTTCGGGCTGCACTACGTGAACCCGCTCGGCCGGACGACGCTGACCTCGCGCGGCGGGCCGCGCTTCGAGTCCGGCACGCAGGTGGCGTTCAACAACGTCTCCGGGCACCGCGACGCCGGCTACACCGCCTGCCCCGGCTACGAGACGTACCGGCGGCTGCCGGCCATCCGCAACGCCATCAAGTCGTACATGGGCGCGTCGCTGTACTACCCGACCGTGTCGAACGCGCGGCCGCTGTACCTGACGACGCCGAGCGTCACCGTGAAGGCGACCGCGCCGGTCACGCAGCACTGGCGGCTCGACGTCCGCAACGCCTGGACCGGGACGCTCGTCCGGCAGGTCACCGGCGCCGCGACGACGGCCATCAGCGCGACGTGGAACCTGCGCGACACGGCCGGTGCGTTCGTCACCCCGGACAGCTACTCGCTGCAGCTGCACAGCTGGACCTCGCGGACGCGGGCGCGGCCGTACGTCGTCAAGGTGAAGGTGGCCTCGCCGTTGCCGTCCGGCGTGGCGATCTCGTACGGCAGCTACTTCGCTCTCGTCGACAACGGCGGCCTCGCGGCCGTCACCGGGCCGCTCGCCGCGGCGGTGCGCCCGTCGCCCGCGCTGACGTCGTACACCGGCCAGCGCGCGGAGCTGAAGGCGGTCACCGCGCCGGCGCGGGACGGGCTGTTCGTGCACGACCCGGCGACCGGCGCGCTGTTCGTCGTCGTGGACGGCCAGCGCCGCCCGGTCTCGGCGCAGGTCGTCTCCGCGCTCGCGCTGACCGCGCCGGTGTCGCTGCCGCCGGCGGTGCTCGCGAACACGCCGCCCGGCCCGGCCTGGACCGACGCGACCCGGCACCCCGACGGGCAGGTCGTGAAAGGCAGCGACGGCACGATGTGGCGGATCGAGTCCGGCGTGCGCCGGCCGTTCACGTCCACCGCGTCGCGAACCCGCTGGACCAAGGGCGTCGCGGTCCCGCTCGCCACCACCGCCGACCTCGCGCTGCCGCTCGGCGCCGCGCTCGCGCCGCCCGAAGGCACCGTGCTGCGCACCACCACCGGCGGCGCCGTCGTCAGCGACGGGCTGCTGCGGCCGCTGCCGGAGCCGAACTCCCTCGGCTACGCGCTGTCCACCGCGCCGGTCGCCACCTCGGCCGACCTCGCGGCGTTGCCGGCCGGTGAGGCGGTGGCGCCGGACCGGCACCCGAGCGGCACCCTGCTGTGGACCGGGTCCACGTACGTCGAGATCCTCGGCCGCGGCAAGCGGGTCGTGGACAAGGCGCTGCTCGCCACCGACGCGCGGGCCGCGCTGGTGCCGAACGCCGACCAGTACAAGACGCTGATGATCGCCCGCTGGACACCGCCGACCGGGCTGGCCGGCCGGGGCGCCGACGGCACCGTGCGGGTCGTCGACAACGGCCGCCTGGTGGCGTTGGCGCCGCAGGTCGCCCGCGACCTCGGCTACGAGAAGGCGGAGCTGCCGGCGTTGGAGGCGTACGACTTCGGTCCGCTGCCCGCCGCGACGGCGTTGCCCAACGCCGCCCGGCACCCGGCCGGCTCGCTGGTCACCGACGGCAGCGCGACCTGGCTGCTCGACGCGGGCGTACGCCGGCCGGTGGCGGCGTCGCTGGTGCCGTTGTGGCGGCGTCCGGCCCTGCCGGCGACGACCGGCGACCTCGCGCTCGCCGTCGCGACGCCGGCACTCGCGCCGACCGGCGCGTGGGTCGTGACCGCGGACGGCCGGCGCTGGCTGGTTGACCGCGGCGCCCGGCGGCTGGTCAGCCCGACCGTCGCGCGCCGGCTCGGCCTCGACCGGGTCCCGCCGGTGGGCGTCGTGGCCGAGGAGCTGAACGCCTCGACGGCGTACGGCGGCACGGTCGGTTAGCCGGGCGACACAGCGGATCGGGCACCTCGCGTCGTCTCAGGTGGGCGGGAGGCGGCAATGGAGTTCGAGGAGTACGTCGCGGCGCGCGGCCCCGCGCTGCTCCGCTTCGCGTACGTCCTCACCGGTGACGCGCACGCCGCCGAGGACCTGACGCAGGCCGCGCTGGCCGACGTGCTCGCGAAGTGGCGCCGGGTCGCGGCGGCCGGCCACCCGGACGCGTACGTGCGCCGCGCGCTGCTCAACCGGCACCTGACCTGGCAGCGCCGCCGCTCGTCCCGCGAGGTCGCGCTGGCGGACGTCCCCTCGGGCTCGGTGGCGGGCGCCGACGCCGGCGTGGCTGCGCGCGACGAGGCGCGGCGGTTCCTGGCCGGCCTGCCGCCGCGCGCCCGCGCGGTGCTCGTTCTCCGCTACTACGCCGACCTCGACGACGACGCCATCGCCGGCGCCCTCGGGATCAGCCAGAGCAACGTCCGCGCCACCGCCTCGCGCGCCCTCGCGACGCTGCGCGCGCGGGTCGGCCGGCCGCACACCGAAGGAAGTGAGCCCCGATGAACGACCCCGCCGAGCTGCTGCTCCGCGACGTGCTCGCCGAGGAGGCCGAGAGCGCGCCGCCCGCCGCCGCCGACCTCGCCCGCGCGGCGCAGCGCGAGCTGGACGGCCGGCGGCTGCGCCGCCGCCGGGTCGTGGCGGCGGGCCTGGCGGCGGCGGCATCGGTCGCGGTCGTCGGCGGCACCGCCGGCACCGTGCTGCGGGTCCGCGACCGCGCCCGGCTGGCACCGGCCGACGCGGCGGCGCTGTTCGAGACCGAGTGGCAGCTGGTCGAGTACGTCCGCGGCGGGCGCAAGGTCGAGATGGGTGTCACCGACGCGTGGGTGTCGCTCTCCCGCGACCGCACCTACGCGGGCGTCGTGTGCAACCACATCAGCGGCGCGGCGTACGTCGACGGCGACCAGATCGCGTTCCAGCCCGGTTCCACGACGTTGATGGCGTGCCGGCCGCCGGCCAGCGACGCGCAGGACGACTTCACGGCGTTCGCCGAGGAGGGCGCCAGGTGGCGGGTGACCGACGGGCGGCTGCGGCTGGAGGGGCAGAACGGCGACTACTTCCTCTTCCGCGTCCGCGAGTCGATCTTCCCGGACCCGGCGGCGGCAACGCTCGTCGCGGGCACGCACGCCGGGACCCAGTACCGGCTCGCGTACGCCGACGGCGACACCCTCGTCTTCGACGCCAGGCACGGCCCCGGCGAAGAGTGGTACGGCGAGAAGGCGGCGGAGGACCGCGCGCACCCGCTGTCGTGGGCGCTGCGCGTGCCGCTCGGCGGCGGTACGCAGTTCGTGGCGGGGTGGGCCACGCGCGACACCGCGTCCGTCTCGCACCAGGCGCGCGGCGGTGCGCGCACCAGGCTGACGATCTACCACGTGGCCCGGGGGAAGGTGTTCGGCGGGCTGGTGCCGGCGAACCCGAAGGGCAGCGTCATCCGGCTGCACCGCAAGGACGGGAGCGTCGTCGCGACGTTCACCGAGAACCGCCCGGACTGACGCGCAACTGCCAGTGCGGCCACGCGGGGGAAGGGGTGCCGGGACACTGGCAGTTGGGGGCGTGGCGCGCCTACGTTGCCCGCCGGGAACCGCTCGGGCTGACGCGCACCTGCGAGTGCGGCCACGCGGGGGAAGGGGTGCCGGACACTGGTGGTTGGGGTCGCGCCTCCGTCGCGCGCCGGGGAGCCTCCCGGCTGACGCGCAACTTCCCGTGCGCGCACGCGGGGGAAGGGGGCCGGGACACGGGAAGTTCGGGCGGGCACTACGAGCCGAGGCCGGCGGCTATCTCGCGCCAGCGCGCGGCGAACGCCTCCTCGGAGAAGTCGCGCGCCCGCTCCACCGCCGACGCCGCCAGCCGGGCCCGCATCGCCTCGTCGGTCGCGACGCGCACGGTGCGTTCCGCCCACTCGTCCGGCGTGCTCCAGCGGAAGCCGTCGACGTTGTCGCGGACGATCTCGCGCTGCCCGGCCCGGTCGATGACGACGGGCACGCAGCCGGCCGCCATCGCCTCGACGGTCGTCATGCCGAAGTGCTCCTGGTTCCACGGCGCGGCGTCCTCGCTCTCGCCGAGCCCGGTCGCCGACCAGAACACCGAGCCCGAGCCGAGCAGCCGCTCGACGAGTGCGCGGGGTGCGTTCGGGTGGATCTCGACCGGAAGACCGGCGGCGGCTGACGCGACCTCGCCGAGGTAGCCGCGGTGGGCCGGCTCGACGCCGCCGGCCAGGTGCAGCGTCCAGCCGGGCAGCAGGCCGGCCCTGTGTAACGACCCGAACGCCGTCACCATCTCGAGCTGCCGCTTCGCGTGCCCGGTGCCCGGCCGGAAGAACCGGCCGACGCTGACGATCGTCGGCGCCCGCTCCGTCTCCGGCGCGAGCCCGTCGACGCGGATCGGCGGGAACAGCACGTCGGCGTCCCGCCCCCACAGCCGGCGCACCCAGCCGCGCGTGAACTCCGAGTTCGCGACCACGCGGTCGTACGAGTCGAGGAACGACACGTCGGTCGCGTCCAGCAGCAGCCAGGGCTGGTGCAGCGCGAGCCGCGACCGCAGCGACCGGCCGCCGCCGTCGAGGCGCAGCCGGCTCACCGCGACGCCGAGCTCGCGCCGGTCCTCCGGCCCCGGCGAGAACGTGTCCGACACCAGCCGCACCCGCGCCCCCGCCGCAGAGACGTCCACCTCGTGCGTCGCGAACGTCCCGGTCACCGGCAGCGTGGCCAGCTCGGTGCCGCCGTCGGCCAGCACGGCCAGGGTCGTCGGCGCGCCACCGGGCCGCGCGACGTCGAGACGCAGCCGGCGCGCGGTGTGCGGCAACGGGATCGCGGCGTCGCCGCTGGTCCACGCCCACGACCGGCGCGGCCCGCCCTCAGGTGGGAACCAGCCTGGCCCCCAGCCCGGCCGCCACGGCAGCCCGCGCGCGACCCGCGGTGCGACCGCGCGCAGCAGCGTCCGCCGCCACGGCGGCCAGTCGAAGTCGACGGGCGTCGGGAAGTAGCAGAGGTAGACGTTGCGGCGCGCGCGGGCGCGGGCTCGGCTGAGGTGGCTGGCGTTGACGAACAGGTCGTACTCGCCGCTCACCTCCTCGACCAGGGCGTCGCCGCGGTACGGCAGCACCCGGACCGCGCAGCGGGAGAGGTCGAGCCCGAGGTGCGCGCCGAGGTCCTCGCGGGAGAACGCCTCGTGCCCGAGCAGGTCCACCTGCCACCCGCCGGCGGCCAGCACCTCGGCCAGCTTGCCGCTGTGCCGCTCGCCACCGCCGCGCGAGTGCCAGAAGCGGTTGTAGACGGCCGCCCGGCCGGTCACGCCAGCGCCCGCTCGTACGCCGCCAGCGTCGCCCGCGCGCACCCGCCCCACGTGAACCGTGCCGCGTGCGCCCGCCGCGCCGCCCGCGCCGCCGGCCCGCCGTCGCCGGCCGCGAGCGCCGCGCGCAGCGCCTCCGCCAGCGCCTCGGCGTCGCCGACCGGGGCGTACGTCGCGTGCTCGGCGAGCACCTCGCGCGTCACCGGCAGGTCGCTCGCGACGACGGGCGTGCCGGTCGCCAGCGCTTCGAGTGGCGGCATCCCGAACCCCTCGTACCGCGAGGGGAACGCGAACACCGACGCGTGGGCGACGACCGCCGCCAGCTCCGCGCCGGACAGGTAGCCCGGCGTGATCGCACCCGTCGTGTCGACCGCGGCACCCCAGCCGGGCGGGCCGACGAGGACGAGCGGCGGCGCGTCGGGGAGCCGCCGCAGCGCGTCGAGCAGGACAGGGAGGTTCTTGCGCGGCTCGCGGTTGCCGACGAACAGCACGTACTCGCGCGGCAGCCCCGGCGGGCGGTCGTACGGCGCGTACCAGTGCCCGGCGACGCCGAGGTGCGTCGCGACCACCCGCTCCGGCGCGAGGCAGTACCGCTCGCGCACCTCGTCCGCGACGGCGTTCGTCGGCGTCACGACCAGCGCGCCGCGCGCCAGCGCCCGCGGGACCAGCGTCTGGTAACGCAGCGACGCCGGCGTGACGGTGTCGGCCGAGTGGTCGTACGACAGGTCGTGCACGGTGACGACGCCGGCCGCGCGGCGGGCCGGCGGCAGCACGAAGTTGGTGCCGTGGAAGACGTCCACGGGTCCGGACAGCCACTCCACCGGCGGCCAGTCGAACCGCGACCACACCTCGTGCAGCGCCCGCGCGGAGGACCGGCGCGGTGCGCGCGGCAGGTGTTCGGGTAGCCCGCCGGTGCCCCGCCAGGTGAACGCCGTCAGCACCGGCCGCACCCCGAGGTCGAGGAACCCGTCGAGCAGCCCGGCGACGTACGTGCCCACGCCGGTGCGGGTGCCGAGCAGCGGCGTCGCGTCGAGTCCGACCCTCACGTGCGGCTCACGGGCGCGGCACCAGCGAGCGTTCGAGGTCGCGCCGCGGCACGGTCCGGCGCGCGTCGATCGCGCGGCGCCGCTCCAGCATCCGCGGCAGCAGCCGCAGGAACGACGCCATGACCCGCAGCCGCAGCAACGTCGGCCGCGCGACCCCGCGCCAGTTCCCCGAACGCACGCCGCGCAGCGCGATGGACGCCGTGGTCAGCGGGTAGCGCAGCACCTGCTCGGCCGCGAGCCGGCCCGAGGCGCTCTTGGTCAGCATGAGCAGCCGGTTGCGGTCCACGTGGAAGCGGAAGACCGGCGACTGCTCGCCGGTGCTCGACGCGTGCCGGTGCCGCAGCACCGCCGCCGGCTCGTACCGGATCGCGTGGCCGCGGGCGCGTACCCGCCACGACAGGTCGGTGTCCTCGTAGTAGAGGAAGAAGTCGTCGTCGAACAGCCCCACGTCGTCAAGGACCTCGCGGCGGAACGCCACGCCGTTGCCGCAGAACGCGAACACCTCGCACCCCTCGTCGTACGACCCGTCGTCGACCTCCTGGAACGCGCGGTCGGCGCCGTAGCCGTCGGTGAAGACGATGCCGCCGGCGTTGTTCAGCACGTCCAGCCGCGGCGCCGTTGCCGGGATCTCGAACGAGACCGTGCCCGGCTCCGGGCCGACCGGCAGCGTGACCGAGCCGCCGTCCCACGACAGCGTCACGTCCTTCGCGCGCTCCGCCGCCCAGGTGATCGTCACGGTCGCCGGGCCGTCGGCCACCGGCAGCAGCATGAAGCCGGACGGGCGGGTCCACGTGAAGCCCGCCTCCGGCCCCCACGTGAGCTTCTCCCAAAGTGGCTTGCCGTCGGTGCCGGCGACGGCGTGGATACGCACGCCGAGGTCGCGGGCGTCGTGCGGCCCTGGGACGTACGCGTCGGTCGTCAGCGACACCCGCACGAAGCGCGGCAGGAACAGGATCTTCGGCGTCACGCAGCCGGCCTCGGGGTGCTCGTCCAGCGCGGCGAGCGTCCGCGACAGCCAGTCCGGCTCGGGGACGGCGTCGTTGTTGAGCAGCACGACGTACGGCGTCGTGACCTGCCGCAGCGCGGCGTTGTTGCCCCCCGCGAAGCCGAGGTTGGCGCCGTTGTCGATGACCCTGGCCCAGGGGTAGTCGCGGCGGACCAGCTCGACCGAGCCGTCCGTCGAGGCGTTGTCCGCGACCCAGGTCTCGAAGTCGGTGGTGTCCTGCTTCGCGAGCCCGTCGAGGCACTCGGAAATGAGCGAGCCGCCGTTCCAGTTGACGACGACGACGGTCGCCCGCGTCACGCCGCCGCCGATCGGGTCATGGCGGCGATGATACGGGCGGCGATTTGTCGCGTTCGGTACCGCTGTGACCCCTGGGACACGTCAAGATAGGCAGCAGAGCCGCCGACCACGCTTAGTAGGTGCGGGGCCGATGTCGCCGTGAGGAGGCTGGGATGCGTGCCGCGCGCGTGTTCGCGCATGCCCTCCTCGGCGGCCTCGTCGCCGGCGGGCTCTCCGTGCTGCCCGCCGCACCCGCCGCGGCCGACCAGGTGTTCCCCCGGCCCGGCGACGGCGTGTTCCAGGTCGAGGGGCGAGGCTGGGGCCACGGCCACGGCCTGAACCAGTGGGGCGCCGAGGGCGCCGCGCGGGTCGGCGTCACCCACCGGGAGATCCTCGACCACTACTACCCGGGCACCGCGCACGCGACCCAGGCCGCCCGCCGCATCCGCGTGCTGCTGCAGGAGGACGACCACAACGACCTCGTCGTACGCGCCGTCTCCGGCCTCGCGCTGCGCGACCGGGCGACCAACGCCGTCTACACCCTCCCCACCGGCCCGACCCGCTGGCGGATCGTGCAGACCAGCGGCGGACAGCGCGTGCAGTCGCTCGGCTCTGCGTGGGCGAACTGGGCGGCGGCCGACGGCAAGTCCACGTGGACCGGGCCGCTGCAGTTCGAGGCGCCCACGCCGCTGCGGCTCTACCTGCCGGACGGCTCGGCCCGCGAGTACCGCGGCCTACTCCGCGCGGTGCCGCACACCAGCACGGCGATCAACGTCGTCAACGTGCTCGACCTCGAGGAGTACCTCCTCGCCGTCGTGCCCCGCGAGTCGCCGGCGTCGTTCCAGCCGGAAGCGCTCAAGGCGCAGTCGGTCGCGGCGCGTTCGTACTCGTCGTACAAGATGGACCACGCTCCCTCGACGTCGGCGTGGGACATCTGCTCCACGATCATGTGCCAGGTCTACGGCGGCCTCCGCCTGGTCACGGCCGGCGGCAGCGTTCACGAGCTCGAGCACCCGAACACCACCAGCGCCGTCAACGCCACCAAGGGCGTCGTGCGCGCGTACGGCGGCAAGGCGATCTTTGCGGAGTTCTCCTCGTCCAACGGCGGGTGGTCCACGCAGGGGTCGTTCGCCTACCTCGCGCCGCGCGCCGACCCGTGGGACAAGATCGTCTCCCCGCACCACTACTGGACCGCGACGCTGACCGCGGCGCAGCTCGAACGGAAGTACCCGGCGGTCGGGCGGCTGCTGCGTATCCGGGTCACCCGCCGCGACGGCAACGGCGACTGGGGTGGCCGGGTCAAGGAGGTCGTGCTCGAAGGCGTGAGCTCCTCCGGCGCCGCGACGTCGGTCCGGACCACCGGCGGCGGCGTCTACAGCGCGCACACCTGGCCCGCGTCGTCGAGCGGCCTGCGCGGCACGTGGTGGAACATCAAGGCGCCGTACGCCTCCACGGTCACGGCGCAGGGCGTGACGCCCGCGCTGGTGCAGTCGCCCGGCACCGCTACCGGCAAGCTCGCCGTCCACTACAAGAACACCGGCTCGACGGCCTGGCCGGTCAGCGGCCTGCACCTCGCGGTCGCCTCGCCGGCCGGCGCGGCCGACCCCTTGGCCGGCGGCTCGACGCGGCCGGGCGCCTTCGTGAAGAACCTCACCGAGCCGGGCGCCACCGCCGTCGCGCCGGGTCAGGTCGCGCGCTTCGAGGTCGGCCTCGACGGCGACGACGTCGCGCCGGGCTCGTACCGGCAGGCGTACCGCCTCCGGATCGGCGGCGGCGCGGTGTTCGGCGCTTCGGTCGCGTGGACCGTGACCGTGCAGCGGCCGTCGTTCACCTCGTCGGTGGTCGGCCTGGCGGCCCCCGCCGCGTCCGCCACCGGTGACGCGCCGCCGGCCGTGTGGGCGGACCGCACGGTCGTCGTGCCGAAGAACGGCTCGACCGCGCTCAACGTGCTCGTCAAGAACACCGGCAACGTCGCGTGGCCGCTCGGCGGGCCGGTCCAGCTCGTCACCTCCGATCCGCGCGGCCGGTCCAGCGAGTCGGCCGGGTCCGGCTGGCGCAGCCCCGGCATCGTCGGTCCGGTGAACGCCGTCGACGGCGTCTCCGGCGCGACCTCGGTGAAGCCCGGGCAGGTCGGCGTGTTCCCGCTGACGCTGCACGGCAACACCCGCCCGCTCGGGCTGCGGGCGGAGTCGTTCGAGGCGAAGTACACCGGCTATGCGTTCCTCGCCGCGTCGAAGGTCACGCTCAAGGTCGTCCGGGTGGACCCGGCCGTCTCCCGCGCGGCCGAGCGGGTGTCGCAGCCCGCAGCGCTAAAGCTGCTGGCGTACCCCGGTCACAAGCGGACGCTGGTCGTGCGGCTGCGCAACCTCGGCGGCGCCGCCTGGCCGGTGGCCGGCAGCGAGGTCATGGCGACCCACGACGGCCGCCAGGACCTGCTGCGCACCGACGCCTGGCTGACCGCGGCGAAGGCCACGCCGCTCGCCGTCAACGTCTCGCGCCCCGGTGTCGCCGCCGTCTACCCGGGCGAGGTCGCGGAGTACCGCGTGCCGATCGACCCCACGAACAAGACCGCGAAGACGTACGGCGAGTGGTTCCGGGCGATGACCGCCGCGGGGACGCGCTACGGCCCGACGGTCGGCGCCGACGTCACCGTCTCGGCCGCCACGCTGGCCGCCACGATCGCCAAGAACACGACCGGCGTCTCCGTGCCCAAGGGCGGCGCGAAGACGTACACGATCCACCTCAAGAACACCGGCAACACGACGTGGCTCGTCAACCACCACCTCCGCCTGTCCGCGAACGGCTCGCCGTCGTCCACCGCGTCGTGGCTGTCGCCCGGCCGCCCGAGCGCCGTGGACTCCAACGTCACCCGCCCCGGCGCGACGACCGTGCGGCCGGGCGAGGTGGCGCGGTTCTCGTTCTGGATCGCGGCGAACGGCCGCGCGCCGGGCCGGTACAGCGAGACGTTCGGCGCGGGCTGGGAGGGCTGGCGGTCCACCGGGCTGCGCATCCCGGTGTCGTACGTCATCGTGTGAGAGTGCGCCGCCTCGGATACCTGGTCGAGCAGATCCTCGCGCCGGTCCCTGGCGGGACGGCGCGCTACACGCGCTGCCTGGGTACGGCGCTCGCGGACACCGCTCCCGACGGCTGGTCGGTCGAGGGGTGGACGGCGTTGCACGCCTCCACGGCCGGCGCCGAGCTGCCGGGCGTCGGCGGCCCGCACCGGCTGCCGCTCGGCCGCCGCGCGCTGATCGCGGCGTGGGAACGCGGTGTCGGCCCGGTGCCGCACGCCGACGTCGTGCACGCGCCCACGCTGCTCGTGCCGCCGAAGCGCGGCCGCCCGCTCGTCGTGACGGTCCACGACGCGGTGCCGTGGACGCACCCGGAGACGCTGACCCAGCGCGGGGTCGCCTGGCACCGCCGGATGGGCGCGCGGGTCGCCGCGTCGGCCGACCTGGTGATCGTGCCGACGCAGGCGGTGGCCGACGAGCTGGCGGAGTTCCTCGACCTGGGCGACCGGGTGCGGGTGGTTTTCGAGGGCGCGGACGCGCTGCACGTGCCCGACGACGCGGCCGAGCGGCGCAAGCGGCTCAAGGTCCCCGGCGCGTACTTCGTCAGCGTCGCGACGCTGGAGCCGCGCAAGGCGCTGGACGTGGCGCTGGCGGCGCTGGCCGAGACCGCCGCGCCGGACGTGCCGCTCGTCGTCGTGGGGCAGCCCGGGTGGGGCGGCGTGGACCTCGACGCGACGGCGGCGTCGTTGGGCCTGCGCGAGGACCGGGTCGTCGCGCTCGGCCGGACGTCCGACGAGGACCTGGCCGCGGTGCTGAGCGGCGCGATCGCGCTGGTGGCACCGTCGCGGGCGGAGGGGTTCGGGCTGCCGGTCGTCGAGGCGATGGCGGCCGGCGTACCGGTGGTCTGCTCGGACGCGGCCGCGCTGGTCGAGGTCACCGGCGGCGCGGCGTACACGGTGCCGGTGGACGACGTCGTCGGGTTCGCGGAGGCGCTGGGCGCCGTGGCGCGGGACGAGACGGAGCGCGCCCGGCTGTCCGCCGCCGGGATCGAGCGGACCAAGGAGATGACCTGGCGCAACGCCGCCGAGCAGACCTGGCGCGTCTACCGCGAGCTGACCTGACGCGGGAGACCACGCTGCGCGCCACGCGGGCGTTCTAGCGGGAGAACGGCGGGAAGGCACCCGGAGGAATACGCTGTCGAGTGGCGGACCGTCCGCCGGAAGGGGAGCCCTCGTCTTGCCACCGCGCGTGCTCGTCGACGCCACGGCCGTTCCAGCGGACCGCGGCGGAGTAGGCCGTTACGTGGACGGGCTCATCGCGGCGCTCGACGCCGCCGACGCCGACCTCGCGATCGTCTGCCAGCGCGCCGACGCCGACCGGTACGGCCGGTCCGCGCCGAGCGCCCGCGTCGTCGCCGGCCCGGCCGCCATCGCGCACCGCCCGGCCCGCCTCGCGTGGGAGCAGACCGGCCTCCCGCTGGTCGCCCAGCAGGTGCAGGCCGACGTCATCCACGCGCCGCACTACACGCTGCCGCTGCGCGCCGGCCGCCCCGTCGTCGTCACGCTGCACGACGCGACGTTCTTCACCGAGCCGCACCTGCACACGGCGGTCAAGGGCTCGTTCTTCCGGTCCGCGATCCGTACCTCGATCCGCCGCGCGGCGCGCTGCATCGTGCCGTCGAAGGCGACCCGCGACGAGATGATCCGCGTGGTCGAGGCCGACGCGACACGGATCGACGTTGCCTACCACGGCGTCGACACCGCGATGTTCCACCCGCCGACCGACGCCGAGCGGGCGCGGGTGCGCGGCCGCCTCGGGCTGCCCGAGGAGATGGGCTACGTCGCGTTCCTCGGCATGCTCGAACCCCGCAAGAACGTCCCCGCGCTCGTCCGCGCCTGGGTGCGCGTCTGCGAAGGCCGGGACAAGCCGCCCGCGCTGGTGCTCGGCGGCGCGGCCGGCTGGGACGAGCAGGTCGACAACGCCGTCAACGAGGTCCCCCCGCACCTGCGCTGCCTGCGCCCCGGGTACCTGCCGATCCGCGACCTGCCCGGGTTCCTCGGCGGCGCGCTGGTGGTCGCGTACCCGAGCCACGGCGAGGGCTTCGGCCTGCCGGTCCTCGAGGCGATGGCCTGCGGCGCGCCGGTCCTCACGACGCCGCGGCTGTCGCTGCCCGAGGTCGGAGGCGACGCGGTCGCCTACACCGAGCCGGACGTGGACGCCATCGCCAACGCCCTGCGCGGGCTGGTCGACGACGCCGAGCGCCGGGAGCGGCTCGGCCAGGCCGGCGTGGCGCGCAGCGCGGAGTTCACCTGGGCGGCCAGCGCCGAGGCGCACCTGGCGTCGTACGCCCGCGCCGTCACCGGAGAGTGAGTCACCCCGCTCCGGTCGCGCCCCAGGGCGCGGCGGTCCGCGTCGTCGTCGTCACGTACTGGTCCGGCGAGGCCATCGGCTCGTTCCTCGGCTCGCTGCGGCACGCGACCGCGAGCGAGGTGCACGTCGTCATCGCGGACAACGGCTCCGAGGACGGCGCGCCCGAGGCGGCGGCGGTCGAGTACGGCGCGCAGCTGCTCCCCACCGGGTCGAACCTCGGCTACGGCCGCGCCGCCAACCTCGGCGCCCGCACCGGCGACGAGGAGTGGCTGGTCGTCGCGAACCCCGACATCACCTGGCACGCGGGTGCGCTGGACACGCTGCTGGCCGCCGCCGAACGCTGGCCGCGGGCGGGCGCGTTCGGCCCGGCCATCCTCACGCCGGGCGGCGACCTCTACCCGTCGGCGCGGGCGTTCCCGTCGCTGTCCCGCGGCATCGGCCACGCGCTGCTCGGCTGGTGCTGGCCGGGCAACCCGTGGACGCGGTCGTACCGGCGCGAGTCCGGCGGCCCGGTCGAGGCGCCCGCGGGCTGGCTGTCCGGCTCGTGCCTGCTGATGCGGCGCAAGGCGTTCGACGAGGTGGGCGGGTTCGACCCCGGCTACTTCATGTACTTCGAGGACCTCGACCTGTGCCGCCGGCTCGCCGACGCCGGCTGGGAGTCGGTCTACGTCCCCTCCGCCGTCGTCGAGCACACCGGCGCGCACTCGACCCGCCGCAACCGCGGCGCCATGCTGCGCGCGCACCACGCGAGCGCGTACCGGTACCTCGCCGCGCAGTACGCCGGCCCGCGCAAGCTGCCGCTCCGGCTGGCCCTGCGCGCCGGTCTCGCCGCCCGTTACCGTCTCTCGCTGCTGGTCCCAGGGCTCGGCGACGGCGCCAAGCCGACCCGGTCCGGCACCGTCCTCGACAGGGAGCCGTAGATGGACGCCGTCGTCCTCGTCGGAGGCAAGGGCACCCGGCTGCGGCCGCTGACCTGCACGACGCCGAAGCCGATGCTGCCGACGGCCGGCGTGCCGTTCCTCACCCACCTGCTGGCCCGCGCGCGGGACGCGGGCGTCGACCACGCGATCCTGTCGACGGCGTACCGGCCCGAGGTCTTCGAGGAGCACTTCGGCGACGGCGCCGCGCTCGGCCTGCGGATCACGTACGTCACCGAGGCCGAGCCGCTCGGGACCGGGGGCGGCATCCGCAACGTGGCCTCCCACCTGCGCGGCGAGGACTTCCTCGTCTTCAACGGCGACGTGCTCGCCGGGCTCGACATCGCGGCGCTGGTGCGCGCGCACCGGGAGCGGGGCGCGGACGTCACGTTGTACCTGACCGAGGTCGAGGACGCGCGGGCGTTCGGCTGCGTGCCGACCGACGCGGACGGCCGCGTGACGGCGTTCCTCGAGAAGATGCCCGAGCCGGTGACCAACCGGATCAACGCCGGGTGCTACGTCTTCGCCCCGCACGTCCTCGACCGGGTGCCGGCCGGGCGGCCGGTGAGCGTCGAGCGCGAGACGTTCCCCGCGTTGCTGGCCGACGGCGCGCTGGTCTACGGGCACGTCGACACGTCGTACTGGCTGGACCTCGGGACGCCGGCGGCGTTCGTCTGCGGGTCGTGCGACCTCGTACTGGGGCGGGCACCGTCGCCGGCGCTGCCGGGGCGGGCCGGCGACCGGCTTCTGCTGCCGGGCGCGTCGGTCGCGGGCGACGCGCTGGTGACCGGCGGGACGACGGTCGGGCGCGACGTGACGGTCGGCGCGGGCGCGGTGGTCGAGGGGTCGGTGCTGTTCGACGGCGCGGTCGTGGCGCCGCGTGCGGTCGTGACCGGCTCGGTGCTGGGGCGCGGCGCGAGCGTGGGGGAGGGCAGCGTGCTCGACGGAGTCGTCGTAGGCGACGGCGCGCGGATCGGCGCGCGCAACGAGCTGGTAGCCGGCGCGCGCGTGTGGCCGGACGTCGTGCTGCCCGACGGCGCGATCCGGTTCAGCCCCGACGAATAGCGCCCGCTTTAACGAGGACGTGCTGGTTTATCGACCGCTGCTAAACTCCGCTAAAGCCGCTAAGAGCAGCAGTGGACCGTGCGACGAACCCGTACACCCCAAACGCCGGCGCGCCCCCGCGCTATCTCGCGGGTCGGCGCGCCGAGGTCGACGAGTTCCGCGTGCTGCTCCGCCGGCTCGCGAAGGGCTACACCGAACAGTCCATCATCGTCACCGGGCTGCGTGGCGTCGGGAAGACGGTGCTATTGGGGCAGTACCAGAAGATCGCGGCCGAGGAGGACTGGGTCGCCGTCGACGCCGAGGTGTCGAAGAACACCCAGTTCGGCTCGCAGATGGCGAACCTCGCGCGGCGTGCGCTGCTGCGCGTGTCCCCGAAGACGAGGTGGGGCGCGCGGGCGAAGCAGGCGGCCGGCATCCTGAAGTCGTTCTCGCTCACGGTGTCACCGGACGGGGCGTTGACCGCCGGGCTCGACGTGGACCCGGAGTGGGGGCACGCGGACACCGGCAACCTGAACGAGGACCTCGCCGACGTCTTCGAGGCGCTCGGCGAGGCCGCGCGGGAGAAGGGGCGCGGCGTCGTGTTCCTGTTCGACGAGATCCAGTTCCACTCCAAGGCGGAGCTCGAAGCGCTCATCGGCGCGGTTCACCGGACCGTGCAGCGACAGTTGCCGATCACGTTTGCCGGCGCTGGGCTGCCGCAACTGCCCGGGCTCGCTGGCGACGCGAAGTCGTACGCCGAGCGCCTCTTCAAGTTCCCGATGATCGGCGAGCTGCCGCCGGACGCGGCGACCGAGGCACTGGTCGTCCCGGCGCGCGACGAAGGTGTCGAGTACGAGCCGGCCGCCGTTGCCGAGATCGTCGCGTACACCGAGGGGTACCCGTACTTCATCCAGGAGTTCGGCCGCGCGGTGTGGAACGTCGCGGAGGGGCCGACCATCACCGTCGCCGACACGTCGTCGGCGCGCGAGCTGGTCGAGGCGGAGCTCGACGAGAGCTTCTTCCGGAGCCGGGTCCAGCGGTCGACGCCGGAGGAGCTGCGGTACCTGCGCGCGATGGCCGAGCTCGGAGCCGACGCGCAGAAGGCGGCCGATGTCGCCGAGGTGCTGGGACGAACGTCCGAGCAGGTCGCCCCGCTGCGAGCCCGGTTGATCAACAAGGGCCTGCTGTACACGCCGCGCTACGGGTACGCGAAGTTCACGGTCCCGCGGTTCGACCGGTTCATGCGCAGGTTCATGGCTCTCGACGCCGTGCCGCCGGCCTGAGCGAACGAACGGCGGCGACCCCGCGAGGGTGCGCCGCCGCCCGGGTGCTCGATACCGGAGCGCTTAGGGCGTGTCTCCCAATCCCGCAGCCTGCTGCGCGTCGCCCAGCACGGCGCCTCGCGGCGTTGTCGAAGGGCCCGATAGCGCTGCTATCGCACCCTTCTCCGCCTTGCGATGCACCATCCTGGACGCCGCTCGCGACGGCCGGGGATTGAGAGACACACCCTAGATCGCGTTCTTCTCCGGGGCCTTGCTCTTCTGCGCGCCGTGGTTGTCGTAGAACTCCTTGATCACGGCGCCGGAGACGTCGCTGCACGCCTGCTTGATCGACCACGACGTGAGCACGACGGACTTGTCGCCCGGGAAGTTCCCGCGCGTCCACGGCATGATCAGGATCTTGCCGCGGGCGCCGCGGCCGGCGCGTTCCAGCAGCTCGACCTGCTCGGCCGTGGCGCGGCCGTCGTACCAGACGACGACGTAGCCGTGCTCGAGGTTGTGCACCGCCCGCTCCGGCGGCGGGTCCTCGTCGCGCGAGAAGAACTTCTTCGACCCGACCGGCAGCGGGCTGGGGTTGTGCGCCCCGGACGACGGCGGCGCCGGGTCGTAGCTGACCAGGGAGTCGACGTGCTTGACCGCGTCGTCCGTCGCCTCCTTCGGAATGACTTCCTCCTTCACCGGATCGCAGGCGGCGGCTTCCTTCGACACGCCGACCTCGTGCAGCGCGAGGTTCGGGCCCTTGTTCTTCTGCCCGAAGTACACGGCGCTGCCGATCAGGCCGATGCCGATGACCGACGAGATGACGATCGTCAGGACGGTGCCCCGGCGCTCCTTGGCGCGCGCTTTCTTGCGCTGCTCCTCGATGAGCTTCCGGCGGTTGTTTTCAGGAGTCTTCTTGGCCACGGCGGGGAGTCTAGTGGTGGGGTGGTCTCGTGCAGGTCACGATCGTCCGTCCGGCGCTGCCGACCGACCTGCGCCTGACCCTGCTCGCGCTCCGTCGCGGGCCGTCCGACCCGCACTTCCGCTTCGACGGCAACGCCGCCTGGCGGGCCTGCCACACGCCGCACGGGCCGGGCACGATCCACCTCGTCCAGCGGGGCGGGGAGGTCGCGGTGACGGCGTGGGGGCCGGGCGCGGAGTGGCTGGTGGCCTCCGCGCCGGACCTGGTCGGGGCGCGCGACTCACTCGTTGGCTGGGACCCGCCGTACGCCCTGCTGCGCGAGGCGCACGCGCGGCTGCCCGGCTTCCGCGTCCCGCGCAGCGGGCTGGTCTTCGACGCGGTCGTTCCCGCCGTCGTCGAGCAACGGGTCACCGGCAACGAGGCGTGGCGCTCGTTCCGCCAGCTCGTCCGCCGCTTCGGCACGCCCGCGCCGGGGCCGGAGGGGATGCCGCCGCTGGTCGTGCCGCCGGACGCCGGCCTGCTCAAGCGGCTGCCGTCGTGGGACTGGCACCTCGCGGGCGTGGAACGCCAGCGGGCCAGCGTCGTGCAGGCGGCCGCGCACGTCGCCGCGCGCCTGGAGGAGACCGTGTCGATGGCGCCGGAGGACGCGCTGCGCCGGCTGCGCGCCGTTCCGGGGATCGGGCCGTGGACGGCGGCCGAGGTGGCGCAGCGGGCGCTCGGCGACGCGGACGCCGTGTCGGTGGGCGACCTGCACCTGCCACACCTGGTCGGGTGGGCGCTGGCCGGGCACCGCACCGACGACGCGGGGATGCTCGAGCTGCTCGAACCGGTCCGCGGCCACCGGTACCGCGCGACCCGGCTGCTCGAGCTCAGCGGGGCGAAGCACCCGCGGTTCGGCCCGCGCTACGCCGGCCGTGACTGGCGCCGCTCGTAGGCGTCCGGGAGCCGCCGTGCGAGTGACCGTTCGGCTGCCCGAAAGTCCCTGGGCGCGCACCGCGCCCGGGCGGTCGCACTGGCCGCCGTCGCGGCGGTCCCGGCGCCCGCTTCCGCCAACCACACGGTCTGCGACAGCGGCGACTCGGGCATCCCGCTGCTCGGGCCGACGACGCCGATCACGGTGCTCGGCGGCGACGTGATCGCGTTCGTCGGTACCGGCGAGGCGTGGGTCAAGACCAGCGGCGGCACGCTCGGCAACATCCTCGTCGGCGTCGACCTCGGGGCCGACCGGGGCGCCGTCTGCGTCCTGGCGAACGGCACCAACGTCTACACCGGTTACGAGGTCAAGACCGTTCCCGGCTGGCTCGGCGCCGCGGTCGCGTTCCCGGTGTGCACGTGGCCGGGGCCGAACTGCAACGGGCTCGACCGGACCGGCGTGCTGGTCAATCCGAACACGCTGGTGACGTGCGTCTACCTGAACGGGAACGTGCTGTTCGGGACCGGCGTCTGCCCGGTCCTCTAACGCTCCACCACGAACCGCCGCGGGTCCCGCGGCGGCCGGGGCGGGGGCTGCTCGGCGGGCTTCCCGATGGCGATCGCGCCCATCGGGTCCCACTCGCCGGGCAGCCCCAGCGCCCGCCGGACCGGCTCCTTGCAGAACATCGTGGAGCTGACCCAGCACGCGCCGAGCCCGCTCGCGGACAGCGCGACCAGCAGGTTCTCGACGGCGGCGCCCATCGACACCAGGAACATCTCGCGCTCGGCCGCGCGGCGGCGTTCGTCGGGGTAGTCGTGCGCGCCGGTCGTGACGAGGCAGGGCACGACGAGGTACGGCGCCGCGCCGAGCAGCGCGTCGGAGCGGGCCAGGCGGCGTTCGACCCGCTCCGGCGGCAGGCCGTCGTTCGTCAGGTCGTCCACCCACGCGCGGCGCATGGCCCCGAGCAGCGCCGCGCGCGCCTCGTCGGTGTCCACGAGGACGAACCGCCACGGTGTCGTGTGGTGCGGCGCCGGAGCGGTCACGGCGGCCGCGATCGCGCGTTGCAGCACCGCGGGGTCCACGCGGTCGGGGAGGAACGACCGCACCGTGCGCCGGGCCGCGACGACCTGGTCGGTGCCGGTACGGAACATGTCCTCGGCCGCGTCGCGCAGCATCGCCCGAACGCCGAGCCCGTCGTCCGGCGGCGGCGTCAGGCCGCGGACGACCGCGACGGGTACGCCGTCCAGCTTGCCCATCGCCAGCTCCGCGGCCGCGGCGATCTCGTCCGCCTCGGCGACCTGCGTCATGTTGAGCTCGTTGCCGTACCCGTCGGTGCGGCCGACGAAGTCGCGCACCGCGCCCATGCCCGCCACGCCGATCGCGACATCGGTGAGCCCCTTGCGCCACGGCCGGCCGAACGTGTCGCTGACCACGACCGCGACGTCGACGCCGTAGCGCGCGCGGATGCCGTCGCGCAGCCGCCGCGCGCTGGCGTCCGGGTCCACCGGCAGCAGCGCGACGACGTCGCGGTCCACGTTGCTCGTGTCCACCCCGGCACTGGCCAGCACGAAGCCGTGCCGCGTCTCGACGATCCGGGTCGGCCCGCGCCGGGCCACCTCGCGCACCGACTCGGCGTCGATGAGCTCCTGCCGCCGCGCCTCGCGCTCCTCGGGCGTCCCCGTCGCCTCGACCAGCCGCCCCTCGGCCTTGCTGACGACCTTGCTGGTCACGACGACGACGTCGCCGTCGCGCAGGTCGACGCCGGCCAGCAGGGCGGAGAGGTCGTCGCCCGGCCGCACCTCGGGGAGCCCGGCGACGCCGGTCACGGTGTACGTCATGCGAGCGCGAGCGCGGCCTTCGCGATGGCGGCGGTCGCCTCGACGTCGGTCATCCAGAGCGGCACCGCGCGGCAGGCGATGCCGGCCGCCTCGACCTCCGGCACGGCGGCCGCGTCCGACTCGTCCACCAGCCAGCCGTCGAGCAGCGCCGGGCCGTAGTGCCGCGCGACCGCCGCGGCGGCGCACTCCACGCCGATCGCCGCGAGCATCTTGTCGGCCATGCCGCGCACCGGTGCGCCACCGATGACGGGGGAGACGCCGACCACGGGCGCGGCGGCGTTCTCGACCGCCGCCCTGATCCCCGGCACGGCCAGGATCGTGCCGATGCTGACGACGGGGTTCGACGGCGGCAGCACGATGGTGTCCGCGGCCGCGATGGCGTCCAGCACGCCGGGCGCGGGCGTCGCGCGCTCGGCGCCGGCCAGCCACACCCGTTCTACCGGGACCGCAGCGTGCAGGCCGACCCAGTAGTCCTGGAAGTGCATCTCGCGGCCGTCCGCGTACACCCGCGTCTCGACCGGGTCGTCGGTCATCGGCAGCAACGTCACCGGCAGCCGCCAGCGCGCCGCGATGCGCCGGGTGACCACCGACAGCGGCACGCCCTCGTCCAGCAGCCGCCGCCGCACCAGGTGCGTCGCGATGTCGCGGTCGCCGAGGCGGAACCACGTCGGCTCGCCGTACGCCGCCAGCTCCTCGGCGACCGCGTACGACTCGTCCGCGCGCCCCCACCCCTGCTCCTCGTGGACGCCGTTGCCGAGCGTGTACGTCACGGTGTCGAGATCCGGGCAGACCCGCAGCCCGTGCAGCGTGATGTCGTCGCCGGTGTTGCCGACCACGACGACATCGTCGGACGTGACGGCGAGCAGCCCGCGCAGGAACCGCGCGGCGCCGATGCCGCCGGCGAGTACGACGATCACGCGGTCAGGCTACGCGGCGCCCTCCCGCCGCCACCTACGCCGAGCGGGCGAGGCGGCGGCGCACCAGCACGGCGGCCGGCAGCAGCACCATGGCGAGCGCCATGACCCACAGGTCGGCGCCCGTCGTCGGGATCCGCGGCGTGGCCGCCGGCGGCGTGTCCGTGTCGTCGTCGCCACCGGTGTCAGAGTCGTCGTCGTCATCGTCGCCGTCGTCCGTGACCGTCTTCGAGAACTCGTTCTGCAGCGGCGGGCCCTTCGGGCCGGTCCACTTGAAGACGTCGATGCCGCGCTCCACGTCGTTCGACATGAAGTGGTAGGTGCGGTTGCCGTCGCCGGTGTCGTCGATCTTGAAGACCTCCGCGGCCCAGATGTCGTTGCCGACGTAGCCGTACGAGGCCACCTCGGTGAACGTCCACTTGCCTTCCGCGTCGATCTCGTAGTCGAGGACCTTGACGCCCTGGGTGTACCAGGCGGCGATGATCCGCTGCTCGTCGGGGATCTGCTCGATGACGTGGATCGTGCAGAACGTCGCCGTGGGCAGCACGTCGCGCGTGATGTAGACGGCCTTGCCGCCGGCGGCCGCCTCGGCGTACTGGAACCGGCCCTTGTCGTCCTTCTTCGTCATGTCGAAGACGTGCAGGCCGCCGTTGCCGTACGGGTTGTCGACCGTCGGCACGCACGATGCGCTCGGGGGCACGATGCCGCCGCCGCGCTCGTCGGTGACGAACAGGTATCGGCCACCGGGGCTCGGGTCGGACTCGTGCGAGATCGCGACGCCCTCGTCGGACGGGGTCTGGAGGTTGCCGTTGCAGGTGCTGGCGCCGTTGGGGGCGTTGCACTCGCGGCCGGGGTGGTTGACGTGGCCGAGGTACTTCCAGCCCTCCGCCTGCGGGCGGCCGGCCTCGTTCCAGGCGGTGATCGACTTCACGGCGTCGTTCGGGTCGCCGAGCGCGCAGTCGGTGACCTTGGCGCCGGTCGGCCCGGTGTTCTGCGCGGGTACGGCGTCCTTGACCTCGCACGGGAGCGGCTTGCCCTTGATGTCGCCGCGCGGGTCGTCCGGCAACGGCACGTCGGGGCCCTGCGCGTCGGTCAGGCCGGTGACGTCGAAGACGATGGTGGCGTTGACCGCGGCGCAGTAGACGCGGCCGGGGCGGGTCGTGATGTCGTGGCACGCCGAGGGCTGGCGCTTCGTGCCGTTCGCCTTCTCCTGCGTGGACCACTCGTAGTTGAACGGCAGCCGGTAGACCTTCGGCCGGCACAGCGTGCGCTTCTGGTCGAGCGTCTTGCCCGTGTTGTTCAGGCAGGTGCGGATGTCGAGGACGTCCAGCCACGACTTGCCGATGCCCATCGGGTTCTCGGAGTCGGGGTCGGCGCCGAAGTCGGACGTGCTGTTGTAGACGAGCCACGGGCGCGTGGCGTCGACCGTCACGGTGTGGCTGTAGCCGTTGTGGCGGGTCAGGTGGACCTCGCGCGGCTCGAACCCCTCCTCGGTGCCGAGCCCGCTGACGTCGACGAACTCCAGGCCGCCGCCCGCGGCGTCGTGGCAACGGCCGAGCGCGTCCACGGTGTCGATGATCAGCTCGGCGTCCGGCTTCGGGCCGGGGCCGAGGATGCTCACGGCGCGCGGCGTGACCTGGGTGTCGTGCTGGAGGCCGGTCGTGGCGTTGGCGTTGGAGACGTCGCCGCACGACGCGGAGCCGTGGTCCGCGACGAACTCGGGGCTGTCGGCGTTGCCGTCCTTGTCGACCAGCTTGATGATCCGCTGCCCGACGCTGACCGAGATGTCCCCGACGGGGTTCTCCGGCATCGCCGCCTGGCCGAGCTGGCCGCCGGCGCCGTACAGCTCGCCGTCGCGGTGGAAGAACTCGAGGTCGGTGCCGGTGATGACGCCACCGAAGTTCTCGACGTGCGTCCACGTGCCGGCGCCCGCGTGGGTGGCCTGCGAGCCGCGGTCGACGATCGGCGTCAGCGGGTCGTTCGGGTCGGTGTGGTCGGCGACGGCGGGCGGCACCGCGGTCACGAGGAGCGCGCCCGCGAACAGCGCGGCGGCGAAGCGAGCGGGGCGTGCAGCCATGACGGGCCTCCGGCAACAACGCGAGGGGTCGCAATCTGGAGGTTCAGGGTACCTGCATGTGCCTCATTCGCCGCATTTGTCACACCTCCCTTCTAGGCTGCGCGACGTGTTCGTAGCCCACCCGCTCATCGGGTCGCCGCCGCTGGCCGCCCCGCCGCTCGTGCTGGCGGCGGCGGTGGTGCTGCTGGCGGCGTTCGTGGCGACGCGGGTCGCGGCGGCTCCGGCGCGGCGCGTGCGGCCGGTGCGCGAGCCGCGCTGGCTGTGGGTGCCCCGGCTGGTGGCGTTGCTCGTCCTGCTGCTGCTGCTCGCCGTGGCGCGCGGCGGGCCGCCCGAGGAGCCCCGCAACCTCGCCGCCATCGGCGTCGTGCACCTGCTCTGGCCGGGGCTGCTCCTCGCGAGCGCGGCGGCGGGGCCGTTGCTGTGGCGCGCGCTGGACCCGTGGCGGGCGCTGGGGGCGGTCGAACGCCTCGCCGGCGCGCCGCCGCCGGGCCGCGCGGTGACGGCGCCGTCGGGCGACGCAGCACTGCCGGACGCAGCACTGCCGGACGCCGCACAGCCCGATCCCGCGCCGGCCGCCGACGCCCCTCCGGACGTTCCCGCGCCGGCGGCCGCGGACTCGGCGTTGGACCGGTCCCGCCCCGTATGGCCGGCGGTGGTCACCGGTGGCGCGTGGGCGGCGTTCCTGGCGCTGCACGCCGTCACCGTCTCGCCGCGCAAGCTCGCGACCGCGCTCGCCGTCTACACGATCGTGCTGCTGGCCGGCTCGCTCGCGCTCGGCCGCGACCGGTGGCTGCCGACGGCCGACGGCGTCGGCCTCGTCGTCGGCTGGACCGGGCTGGTCCGGCGCGGCCGGCTGCTGACCTGGCACCCGCCACCCGCGGCGGCGGCGTTGCTGGGGGCGGTGTTCGGCGGCGTGGCATTCACCCGGCTGCGGCTGTCCAGCGCGTGGGGTGAGGTCGCGCTGCGGGACGACCCGGAGACGTGGCACCGGGTGGGTGCCGTCGCGGCGGTCGCCCTCGGCGCGGCGGTCGGCTGGCTCGCGGAGCGCTGGGCCACGCGGCGTGGCGCGGCGGGCAGCGTCGCCGCGGCGCTGGTGCCGGTCACGGCGGCGACGGTCGTCGCGCTGACGTTGCGGCGGCTGACGGTGGCCGCGCAGCTCGTCCCCGGGCTGGCGAGCGACCCGTTCGACAAGGGGTGGCGGCTGCTCGGGCCGCTCGGCGACCCGCGCCCGATCGACGTCAACCCGTGGGGGACCGCCGTCCAGCAGGCGCTGTCGGTCGGCGTGGTGGCGCTCGGGGCCGTGGCGGCCGCGTGGGTCGTGGCGCGACGGGTGCGCGGCGTGCGCGCCCGCGACCCCGGCGCGCTGCTGGTGTACGTCACGTCGTTCCTCGCCGTGCTGCTGGCGATGTCGCGGTGAGCGCCCCGTAGGCTCCGGCCATGGAGCAGCCGGGGCGCGACGCGATGCGCCGGGCGCTGCGCCGCGCCCGCGACGGCGTCGCGCTCGACGCCGCCGAGGCGACCGTGCTGCTGCACGCCCGCGGCGACGACCTGGCCGGCCTCTGCGCGTCGGCGGCCCGGGTGCGCGACGCCGGCCACGGCCGGGTGGTGACGTACTCGCGCAAGGTGTTCGTGCCGCTGACCCGGCTGTGCCGGGACCGGTGCCACTACTGCACGTTCGCGACGACGCCGGGCCGGCTGCCGGCGCCGTACCTGTCGCCGGACGAGGTGCTCGCGATCGCGCGCGCCGGCCAGGCGGCGGGGTGCAAGGAGGCGCTGTTCACGCTCGGCGACCGCCCCGAGGAGCGGTGGCCGCAGGCCCGCGCCTGGCTGGACGAGCACGGCTACGACTCCACGCTCGGCTACCTGCGCGCGATGGCGGTGCGCGTGCTGGAGGAGACCGGCCTGCTGCCGCACCTCAACCCCGGCGTCCTCTCCTGGCAGGACCTCGGCCGGCTCAAGCCGGTCGCGCCGAGCATGGGGATGATGCTGGAGACGACCGCCACCCGGCTCTGGTCCGACCCGTCCGGCCCGCACTACGGCAGCCCCGACAAGGAGCCGGCCGTACGCCTGCGGGTGCTCGAGGACGCGGGACGGCAGGCGGTGCCGTTCACGACCGGGATCCTCGTCGGCATCGGCGAGACGCTCGCCGAACGCGCCGAGAGCCTGTTCGCGATCCGCGCGGTCGCGCGGCGCTACGGCGGCATCCAGGAGGTGATCGTCCAGAACTTCCGCGCCAAGGACGACACCGCCATGCGCGCCCACCCCGACGCCGACCTGGACGACCTGGTCGCGACGGTCGCCGTCGCCCGGCTGGTGCTCGGCCCGGCGGCACACCTGCAGGCCCCGCCCAACCTCGTCGCCGGTGAGTACGCCCGGCTGCTCGCGGCCGGCATCGACGACTGGGGCGGCATCTCGCCCGTCACGCCCGACCACGTCAACCCCGAACGCCCCTGGCCGCAGGTCGAGGCGCTGGCCGCCGAGTGCGCGGCGCTCGGCTACGAGCTGCGCGAGCGGCTGACGGCGTACCCGGAGTACGTGCGCAACCCCGACCCCTGGCTGGACGCCCGCGTCCTGCCGCACGTCCGCGCGCTGGCCGGCGCGGACGGGCTGGCCCGCCCCGGCGCCGTCGCGGAGGGCCGGCCGTGGCAGGAGCCGGACGCGTTCGAGACGACCGGCCGCGCCGACCTGCACGTCGCCGTCGACACCGACGGCCGCCGGAGCGGCCTGCGCGACGACGGCGTCTACGGCGCCTGGGACGCGCTCGTCGTGCCGCCCGTGCCGGCGCGGCTCGACGGCGACGTCAAGGCGGCGTTGCGGCACGCGCAGGACGACCCGGCCGGGCTCTCCGACGCCGACGCGCTGCTGCTGTTCGAGGCGGACGGGGCGGCGCTCGACGCGCTGGCCGCGACAGCCGACGACGTACGCCGCGACACCGTCGGCGACAACGTGACGTACGTCGTCAACCGCAACGTGAACTTCACGAACGTCTGCTACACCGGCTGCCGGTTCTGCGCGTTCGCCCAGCGGCGCAGCGACGCGGACGCGTACACGCTCTCGATCGCGGAGGTCGGCGACCGCGCCGTCGAGGCGTGGGAGGCGGGCGCGACCGAGGTCTGCATGCAGGGCGGCATCCACCCCGACCTGCCGGGCACCGCGTACTTCGACGTCGCGGCCGAGGTGCGGCGGCGCGTTCCTGCGATGCACATCCATGCGTTCAGCCCGATGGAGGTCGTCAACGGCGCCGCCCGCACCGGCCTGCCGGTCGCGGACTGGCTGACCAAGGTGCGCGAGGCGGGCGTTGACTCGCTGCCGGGAACGGCGGCGGAGATCCTCGACGACGACGTGCGCTGGGTGCTCACGAAGGGCAAGCTGCCGGCCGCCGCGTGGGTCGAGGTCGTGACGACCGCCCACAGGCTCGGCATCCCGACGACGAGCACGATGATGTACGGCCACGTGGACGCGCCGCACCACTGGCTCGCCCACCTGCGGCTGCTGGCCCGGCTGCAGGACGAGACGGGCGGGTTCACGGAGTTCGTGCCGCTGCCGTTCGTGCACCAGAACGCGCCGATCTACCTGGCCGGCCTCGCCCGGCCCGGCCCGACTGCCCGGGACAACCGCGCGGTGCATGCGATGGCCCGGCTGCTGCTGCACGGCCGGATCGACAACATCCAGGCGTCCTGGGTGAAGCTCGGGCCGGACGGCTGCCGTGACGTGCTGCGCGGCGGGGTCAACGACCTCGGCGGCACGTTGATGGAGGAGACCATCAGCCGGATGGCCGGGTCGGCGCACGGCAGCCGCAAGTCCGTCGACGAGCTCGAGGCGATCGCGGCGTCGGCGGGGCGGCCCGCGCGGCAGCGGACGACGACGTACGGCGTGCCGAGTGACGAGCGGCTCGCCGCCGCCCGGCGGGTGCCGTTACCGGTCGTCCAGTAGGGCCCGGCGGTGGCGGCCGGCGGGCAACACGTACCGGACAAGCCGCGCACTTTGCCCACGAACGCGCGGCCGTTCCTATACTCGCGATCACCTGGCGCGATGCGCCGCGCTCCTACCTGGGGACGTCATGACTGAAGGCTGGTCCGGGACCGCCGCACCGGATGCGCTCTCCCGCCGGATCGAGGCACTGGCCGCGCAGGCGGCCGCGGAGGCGCAGACCGAGAACGAGATCCTCGCCGCGGTCGGGGAGTTGCGCCGCGAGCTGGCCGAGGTCAGGACCGAGCTGTCCGCCGAGGTCGCGCGCGCCGTGGCCGAGGTGGGCCAGGTCCGTACCGACGTCAACGCCGAGGTCGCGCGCGCCATCGACGCGAGCGTGACGCCGCTCGACGACCGCGTGGCCGCGCTGGCGACGACCGTCGAGGGCCAGGCCGAGCCGATGGAGTCGCGGCTCGCCGCGCTCTCCACGGCGATCGAGGAGCAGGCCCAGCCGATGGAGGCGCGGCTCGCCGCGCTGGAGGACACCCTCGACGGCGTGGCCGAGCGACTGGAGGCGTTCGCCCGCGACGGCGCCGCGACCACGACCGAGCGCCTCACCGTGCTGGCGCGCGACGTCGCGACGTTGTCGAGCACGCTGTCGGCACGGACCGACGAGCTGCGGGAGTTCGTGGCCGACCGGACCGCGGACAGCGCCGCGACCCTGCTCGACGCCGCCGCGCAGAGCGACAACGAGGTCGTCTCCCGCCTCGGCGAGTCGATCGCCGGGCTGGCCGGATCGGTGCGCCACGCGATCGACGCGTTCGCCGGCTCCGTCGAACGCAGCCTCACCGCGCTCGGCAGCTCGGTCGGCTCCGCGCTCGCGGACGCCCGCGACACCCACGACGAGCACCTGGACGAGATCGCGACCGCGCTCGAGACGCGGGTGGACCGGATCGTGTCCGACCAGCAGGAGGCGAACGCCGCGCTGGTCGAGGAGGTCCGCCAGGTCACCGCGGAGCTCGGCGAGCAGCAGGCGCGCACGTCCACCGACCTCGCCGGGCAGATCGCGGCGCAGTCCGAGGCCGCGGCCGCGATCCGGTCCGACGTCACCGAGCTGCTAGGCGAGGTGCGCGGCGAGATCGCCGAGCTGGTCGACGGCGTACGCGCGCAGGTCCAGGAGGAGCTGTCCGCGCTGCGCGCGGACGTCCTCGGCGCGCTGGCCGACGGCATCGCCGAGACCAAGTCGATGCTGGTCGACAACGACCGCTCGATCGCCGCGCGCATCGGCGAGGTCAAGCGCGGGATCGACGTGCACGCCGCCGAGCTGGACAGCGCGACCAAGCACCTCGGCTCGCTCGCCAAGTCCTCCGCCGAGACCAGCTCCGCGCTGGCCCGGATGGACGAGGGCTGGGCCGAGCTGGCGCGGCGCGTGGTCGAGGAGGCGCACGCCGCCGCGGCCGACGAGGTGGACGAGTTCCGCGGCCGGATGCGGACCGAGATCGAGACGTTGCGCACCGCGATGCGCGAGACGACCGGCGCGGTGCTGGACGCCCGCGGCCAGCTCAACGAGGGCACCGTCCGGCTCGGGTCGGCGGGGGAGGCGTTGCTGCAGTACCTCGCCGAGCGCGACGTCGTCCTCGAGGAGACGCGCGACCGGGTGCTGCACGAGCTGCTGGAGGACTTCGCGGCCGGGCTCAAGCCCAAGGACCGCCGCGGCCTCGCGCAGATGCTGGACGAGAGCCGGGAACGCGTCGCCCACCGGCGCGACGCCGAGCGCTGGCGCCGGCACCGCGCGGGTGAGGCGCCTCCGGCGCCGGTCCCGCTCGTCACGCCGCCGTCCGGCGGGGGCGCGCCCGCCG
>DATLNJ010000004.1:0-11777 GCA_035536815.1 Frankiaceae bacterium | reverse complement strand
GGGGACAGCGGCGAGTTACGGTGCGACACGAGGACCTCCGGGGCGTGTGGTTGCCTTCAGCAGCTCCACACCTCACCCGGAGGTCCTCACCCAGTCACGGCGACGCGCCCGTCACCAACGTGCGTGGTCAGTACAGCTAGCCGGCCCAGTCGGCGGCGAGCATCGAGTACACGGCGTGGTCGAGGAAGCGCTCGCCCACCTTCTCGTGCTCCCGCAGCACCCCCTCGAACGTGAACCCGAGGCGTTCCGGCACGGCGCGGCTGCGGGCGTTCCGGGTGCCCGCGCGGATCTCGACGCGGTTCAGCCCGAGGTCGCGGAACGCCGCCGACGTCAGCGCGCGCGCCCCGCGCGTCACGATGCCGCGGCCCTCGTGGCCGGCCCCGATCCAGTAGCCCATCTCGCAGGTGAGGTTCGGCCGGTTGATCCGCAGGCCGATGGCGCCGACGACCTCGCCGCGGTAGCGCAGGTTCGCGTGGAACTGCCGCCCGGCGGCGTACTCCGCGCGCACGAACTTGAGGAACCCGAGCGTGTCCGCGACGGTCACGGTCGCCGGCACCCACGGCATCCACGCGCCGAGGTGCTCGCGGCTGCGGTCGGTGAGGTCGAAGATCACCTGCGCGTGGTGCTCCTCGGCCAGCTCGAGGTCGACCTCGTCGTCGGCGCGTAGCGAGAACATGCGCGCACCCTACGGATGCCGCGCCCGATGCCGCGAACGGATTCAGGACCCGACGACGTACCGCGCCTGCGAGGCCGCGGTGTCGGCCGCCGGGTACAGCGCCCCGACGACGACGTCGGCGTACGGCCCCGCGGTGGCGCCGAGGCCGCCCAGCGCGGTGCCCGGCGCCATCGACGGCGGCAGCTCGCCGAACGGCACGGTGAACGTCACCGTCCGCCCCGCCGCGCGTGACGGCGCGGCCGGCCAGGCCCGCTCGCCGCACACCTCGACGTACGCCGTCGGCCACCCGGTCCGCCACTCGATCGCGCCGGTGTCGCAGCGCGGCGTCCCGAACCGCACGACGTAGCGGGCGTCCGCTCGGGTGCCGTCGGCGAACGTGACCGCGACGTGCTGGGCGTCGTCGGCGGCGTACCAGCGCACGGCGGTGAGGTCGTACGCGGCGAGGCTGGCCGGCGTGCCGGCGACACCGGCGGCGTTGGCGTCGCCGGCCGGGTCGGTGACCTGCGGCGCGGCCGCGGCGGCCGGCCCGGCCGGCGGTACCGCGAGCAGGAGTGCGACGAGCAGGAAGCGCATTCGGGGGCTCCTTTCGGGTGGTCTGCCAGAACGTCCGCCGCGGCGCGCGGAAGGTTCGGCCGAACCTTTTGCGGCCGGGAACGCACGTGGAGATGTGACCGCCGCCGCCGAGCCGTTCGTCCCGGGAGCCGCCGTGGCCGCGACGAGCAGGGACGACGAGTTCCGGGGGTTCTACGCCAGGGAGTTCGCCGACGTCGCCGGCTACGCCCTCGCCCTCACCTCCGACCCGGCGCTCGCCGACGAGATCGCGCAAGAGGCGTTGACCGCCGTGTACGTGCGCTGGGCGCGGCTCGCGACGCCGCGCGGCTACGCGTTCCGCGTCGTGAGCAACCTCGCCCGCGACCACTGGACCCGCCGCCGCCGCGAGCTGGCGACGTGGGCCGACCTGGTCGCGCACGCCGAGCCTTCGCCCGCGCTGGACGGCGCGGTGTGGGACGCCGTCCGGCGGCTGCCCGCGCCGCAGCGCGACGTGGTGCTCCTGCACTACCTCTACGACCTGCCGCTCGCCGACGTCGCGACCGCCGTCCGACGGCCGCTCGGCACGGTGAAGCGCCGCCTGCACGAGGGCCGCGCGCTGCTCGCCGCCGCCCTGGAGGAGACCCGATGACCGAGCCGCACGGCCCCCGCCGGCCGATCCCGCCCGGCGGCGCCGACGCCGCCATCACGACCGGCCGCCGCGTGCTGCGCCGACGCCGCGCCACCGCGGCCGGCGCCGGCGCGTCGCTGGCCGCGCTCGCCGTCGTCGCGGTCACCGCCGGCGGCGCGGCCGGCCCTTCGTCGCTGCGGCCGGCCGGCCGCGACCCGCTCCCGACGACGCTGCCGCCGGTCAGCGGCACCCCCGCGCTGCCGACCGCGCTCCCCACCGGCCTCCCGCTGCCGGCCGGGTCCGCGACGCCGTCGCCGACCGCCGAGCCGGAGCCATCGCCCGAGTCGGCCACCCCCTCACCGAGTCCGTCGGCGACGGAGGAGCGGCGGTGGGTCGGCCACGGGCCGGGTGGCGTGACGTACCGCCACGGCGACCCGGAGCCCATGACCTGCCCGAAGGCCCCAGGCGCTCCGGCCAACGGCTTCTGCACCTACGCCCTCGGCCCGGCGACCGTGACGCCGGGCGAGCGCGTGGCGCTGACGCTGAAGCTCTGCCGCGCGACGTCGGCCACCGCGACCGAGGTGGCGTACCGCGACGTCAACGCCCCGCTGGTCTGGGTGGGACGGTTCGACGACGCCGGCGAGACGGTCGTCTGGCGCCGGCGGTCCGCGGCCGACCCGGCGCCGTTCAGCCGGCCGTACGCGGCGGGCGACTGCGACACGTGGACGGTCGGCTGGCTCGGCCAGGACGCGGACGGGTACGCGCTGCCGCCCGGCGAGTACCAGGTGAACATCGCGGTCCCCACCGCCGACTGGGGCAACCCCGAGCCGCCGCCCGCGTTCTACACCGTGCGCGTTACGGACTGACGCGCGATCGTCAGCGGCGCCACGGCAGCCGTCGCCGGGCCTGCGGCTGCGGCCACGGCTCGAGGCCGAGCTCGCGGCGCGCCTCGTCCAGCGGCACCGTGCGCCGCCGCCACGGCACCACCTCGGTGACGACGACGCCCGGCCCGTACGCGTCGTCGTCGTCGGCGGGGATGCCGAGCGCGGCGAGGTACTCGACCAGCAACGGCCGGTCGAAGCGTTCCCTCACCAGGCGGGCCTCGTAGCGTTCGGTGCGCTCGAACGGCTGCACCTCCCCGCGCGCGTCCCAGGCCCACCGTCCGTCCTCGCACACCGAGGCGACGGTACGGATATACATCAGCGGTGGCTCGCCCTCCGGCCCCGAGAGCCAGAGCTGCGTGGCCGCCATCCCGCGGTCCTTGGGGCTGTGATCGGCGACGACGTGCCGCACGCCGAGCCTCATCGCGACGACGATCGCGGACGCGGTGATGTCGCCGCCGTTGACGAAGTTGTTGAGGTACGCCGTCCACCGGTCGCCGCACGGCGCGAGCAGCTCGCGCGTCCACGGCGCCTCGAACGGCGTCAGCGCGACCAGCGCCTCCTCGAACGCTCGCGGCTTGCTCACCCGCACCGTCTTACCGAGCCCGCGGCGCCACCGCAACAGTTCCGCGAGCGTCGCGTCGAACGGCGCCTCGACGTACTGCACGCCCCGACCCAGCGGGTTCGCGACACCGCCGAGCAGCAGTCCCATGGCCTACAGCCGCGCGGCGACGAGGTCCCACACGGCGTGCGCCAGTGCGTCCTTCGAGCCGTGCGGGATCTCGGTCTCCGACCCGTCCGCCCCGAGCACGACGGCGGCGTTGGTCTCGACCTCGAACGCCACGCCGTCGCCCACCTCGTTGACGACGAGCAGGTCGCAGCCCTTGCGAGCCAGCTTCGCGCGGCCGTTGGTGACCGCGTCGTCGGTCTCGGCGGCGAAGCCGACGACCACCTGGCCCGGCCAGCGGGCGGCGACCAGCTCGGCGAGCACGTCGGGGTTGCGCACCAGCGCGACCGGCTCGGGGTCGGCGTCGGTCTTCTTGAGCTTCGACCCGGAACGCGTCGCGGGCCGGTAGTCGGCGACCGCCGCCGCCATGACGACCGCGTCCGCGCCGGCGGCGGCGTCCAGCACCGCGGTGCGCAGGTCGTCGGCGCTGACCACGCGCACGACCTTGACGCCGGCCGGGTCGGGCAGCGCGACGTTGGCGGCGACCAGCGTGACCTCGGCGCCGCGCGCGGCGGCGCTCCGGGCGAGGGCGTAGCCCTGCCGGCCGGAGGAGCGGTTGCCGAGGAAGCGCACGGGGTCGAGGTACTCGCGGGTGCCGCCGGCCGACACGACGACGCGGCGGCCGGCCAGGTCGGTGCCGCGCGCGGCGCCCTCCAGCGCGGCCAGCGCGGCGGCCACGATCGCGGCGGGCTCGGGCAGCCGGCCGCGGCCGACGTCGCCCTTCGCCAGCGGGCCGACGTCGGGGTCGAGCACGACCGCGCCGCGCGAACGCAGCACGCGCACGTTCTCGACGGTCGCGGGGTGCTCCCACATCTCGGTGTGCATCGCGGGGGCGTAGACGACCGGGCAGCGCGCGGTGAGCAGCGTGCCGGTCAGCAGGTCGTTGGCGCGGCCGGTGGCGGCGCGGGCGAGCAGGTCGGCGGTGGCCGGCGCGACGACGACGAGGTCGGCGGTCTGCCCGAGCCGCACGTGCGGCACCGAAGGGACGTCGTCGAACACCTCGGCCGTCACGGGCTCGCCGGACAGCGCCTCGAACGTCGCCGCCCCCACGAACTTCAGCGCGGAGCGGGTCGGGACCACCCGGACGTTGTGCCCCGCCTCGGTCAGCAGCCGGAGCACCTCGACGGCCTTGTACGCCGCGATCCCCCCGGACACCCCGAGAACGACCCTGAGTCCCTCGGCCCGGCCGGGGCCCCAACCCCGGCCTCCTCCCGACGGCGGGGACCCCAAACCCCGCCGCGGGCCGTCCATGGCGGGACTAAGCCTCGACCTGCTCGTGCGTGAGCAGGCCGGCGGCGATCTCGCGCAGCGCGATGGACAGCGGCTTCTCCTGCGGCGCGGCGGGCACCAGCGGGCCGACGTACTCGAGCAGGCCCTCACCGAGCTGGCTGTAGTACGCGTTGATCTGGCGCGCGCGCTTGGCGGCGTAGATCACCAGCGAGTACTTCGAGTCGGTCGCCTCGAGCAGCTCGTCGATCGGCGGGTTGGTGATGCCTTCGGGCTGGGCCACGGTGCCGGACATGCGGTCCTCTCGCGTTGCGTCGCCCGGACAGCCCGATACGGCTGGACCTATCCGGGGGGTTCCAGGAAGGCTACCACCTGGTCCGCGGCCGAGCCGATCGTCTCGTTGACGACGACGGCGTCGAACTCCTCCTCGGCGGCCAGCTCGATGCGCGCCAGGTCGAGCCTGCGGCGTACCCGCTCCGGGTCCTCGGTGCCGCGGCCGGTGAGCCGCCGGGCGAGCTCGTCGAACGACGGCGGCGCCAGGAACACGAGGAACGCGTCCGGCAGCGCCGCCCGCACCTGCCGCGCGCCCTGGAGGTCGAGCTCCAGCAGTGCGGGGACGCCGGCCGCCAGCTTCTCCTCGACCGGGACGCGCGGGGTGCCGTACCGGAACCCGGCGTACTCGGCGTGTTCGAGCAGCTCCCCCGCCGCGACCATCCGGTCGAACGCCGCGTCGTCCAGGAAGTGGTACTCGACGCCGTCGGACTCCCCCGGCCGCGGCGCGCGCGTGGTCACCGACACCGACAGCCACACGTCCGGGTGGCGGCGGCGGATCTCGGCGATGACGCTGCCCTTCCCGACCCCGGAGGGCCCGGACAGGACGGTCAGCCGCGCGCTCAGCCGCCGGCCTCGAACTCGCGCTCCAACGCCGTGCGCTGCTTGGCGCCGAGGCCGCGGACGCGCCGCGAAGGGGAGATGTCGAGCTTGTCCATGATCCGCGCGGCGCGCACCTTGCCGACGCCGGGCATCGCTTCGAGCAGCGCGACGACCTTGAGCTTGCCGATCGCCTCGTCGGTCTCGCCGAGGTCGAGGATCTCCGGCAACGTCGTCGCCGAGTGCTTGAGCTTGTCCTTCAGCTCCGCGCGGACACGCCGGGCCTGCGCGGCCTTCTCCAGCGCGGCGGCGCGCTGCTCCGGTGTGAGCGGCGGCAGCGCCACGCACCCTCCCCAGCACTCGACGGAATGGCCGCGACCCTAGCGACTCGCGCCGACGCGTTTCAACGCCGCGCCCGCTCGCGGGCCAGCCGCGCGCGCTCGTACCGCCAGAGGATCGCCTCGACCTCGGCCTGCTGCCTCGCGGCCCGCCGCGCCGCGCGCCCGCGCGGGCGCTCGGCGGCGGGCGGCTCCGGCGACGGGCCGGGCGGCGGCGGAACGCCGCGGCGTTCCGCGTCCCGCCGCAGGATCCGCGCCACCTCGTCCTCGAACCGCTGCCGGCGGCGTTCCTCGCGCATGACCAGGCGGTCGGGGAAGTCCTCGGCGTACTTCTGCCGGATCGCCGCGACCGCGGCGAGCATCGCCAGCGGCGCGAACCGCAGGAAGTGCGCCCGCCCGTCGGGCGCCGCCAGCACCGCGACCACGCCAACCGCGAGGACGGAGGCCCAGACGCGCGGCTGCCGGACCGCCCAGCGCAGCACGGGTACGGGCGCTCAGCCGGTCGGCGCGAGGTCCGCGGCGATGGCCGCCGCGGCGGCACCGGGGTCGGCCGCGCCGGTGATCGGCCGGCCGATAACGAGCAGGTCGGCGCCGTCGGCGAGCGCGCGGGCCGGCGTCGCGACCCGCGCCTGGTCCTGCGCGTCGCCGCCTTCGAGCCGGACACCCGGCGTGATGAGCGTGACCTCGTCGCCGACCTCGCGGCGTACGGCGGCCACCTCGTGCGGGCTGCACACGATCGCTCGCGCGCCCGCCTCGACCGCGACGGAGGCGAGCCGCAGCACGACCTCGCGCGGCTGCTGGTCGACGCCGAGGACGCGCAACGCGTGCGCGTCCAGGCTGGTCAGCAACGTCACCGCGGCGATCTTCACGTCCGGCGCCGACTCGACCGCGGCGCGCACCATGTCGCGGCCGCCGCTGGCGTGCACCGTGAGGTACGCCGGCTTCAGCCGCGCCACGGAGCGGGCGGCGCCGGCGACGGTGTTCGGGATGTCGTGCAGCTTGAGGTCGAGCATCAGGTCGAGCCCGGTGCCGCCGCGCACGACATTGACGACGTCGGGCCCGTGCCGGCAGAACAGCTCCAGCCCCACCTTGAGGACGGAGACGTACCGCTGCACCGCATGCGCCCACTTGGCGGCGGTCTCGACGTCGGGCGCGTCGAGGGCGACGGCGATGGGAGCGGTCACTGGTCTGCTACCTCCGGGTCGGGTCCTTCCGGCACGTACGGCTCCGGCGGGCGGTGCGCCCGTCCGACGACGTCGGCCAGATCGGTGATGCCGCGCTCGGCGAGCGCGGCACGGAGCTCGTCGATGATCCGCATCGGCGCCATCGGGTCGCCGAAGACGGCGGTGCCGACGGACACCGCGGACGCGCCGGCCAGCAGGAACTCCAGCGCGTCGTTGCCGCAACGGATGCCGCCCATGCCGAGGATCGGCACCTCCGGCATCGCCTGGTGCACCTGCCACACGCAGCGCACCGCGACCGGCCGGATCGCCGGGCCGGACAGCCCGCCGGTGACGCCGGCGAGCACCGGTCGCATCGTCTTGGTGTCGATGGCCATGCCGAGCAGCGTGTTGACCATCGACAGGCCGCTGGCGCCCGCGTCCACGACCGACCGCGCGATCGCGACGATGTCGGTGACGTCCGGCGACAGCTTCGCGAACACCGGCACCGACGACACCCGCCGGACCGCGTCGATGACGTCGGAGGCGGCCCGCGCGTCGCAGGCGAAGACCTTGCCGCGGTCCTCGACGTTCGGGCAGGAGATGTTGACCTCGAGCATCGTCAGGCCGGGCTTGCCGCGCAGCCGCTGCGCGAGCTTGACGTACTCCTCCACGCTCGACCCGGCGATCGAGACGACGGTCCGCGCGCCGCGTTCGGCCAGCCACGGCAGGTCGCGCTGCAGGAACACCTCGATGCCGGGCCCCTGCAGGCCGATGGAGTTGAGCATCCCGCTCGGCGTCTCGGCCATCCGCGGGGTGGCCCGCCCCGACCGCGGCTCCAGCATGATCGACTTCGTCACCATCGCGCCGAGCTTGGCGACGTCGAAGAACTGGCCGAGCTCCTGGCCCGCCGCGGCGCAGCCGGAGGCGGTGAAGACGGGGTTCGGGAAGTAGACGCCGGCCAGCCGGGTGGACAGGTCGATGCCCAACGGCGCCGGGTCCTGCCTGGGTACCCGCAGCGTCGTCACGGTCTCGCTCATCAGTGCACCTCCACCGGCGCGCCGAGGCAGTCCGCCGGAACGGTGCCCAGCGCCTCCCAGCGCAGCGCGTCGCCCATGAACACCGGCCCCTCGACGCACGACCGCGCCATCCGCGTCACGCCGTCCTCGCCGCGCACCGGCAGCACGCAGGTCATGCAGACGCCGATTCCGCAGGCCATCGACTCCTCGACCGCGACCTGGCTCGGCATGCCGTGCGCCGCCGCGATGTCGGCGACCGCGCGCAGCATCCCCATGGGCCCGCAGGCGTAGACGATGTCGCTGCGGGTCCGCTCGATGACCGACGGCAGCACGTCGCTCACCCGCCCGCGCTCGCCGGTCGAGCCGTCGTCGGTCGTCACCGCCACCGACGAGGAGATGCGCTTCGCCTCCAAGAGCCCGAACAGCCGGTCCGTCGTCGCCGCGCCGAGCACGAAGTCCACCCGGCAGCCCTTGCCGCGCAACGCCTCCGCGAGCGAGAACAGCGGCGCGGTGCCGTAGCCGCCACCGACCAGCGTCGCGGTCAGCGGCTCCTTCGGCAGCCGGAACGGCCGCCCCAGCGGCCCGACCACGTCCAGCGGGTCACCGGCCCGCTGCCGGGCCAGCCACTCGGTGCCCTTGCCGTGCACCGCGAAGACGAACTCCACGGTGCCGCCGTACACGCCGCGGTCGCTGGCCGTGTAGATCGAGAACGCCCGCCGCAGCAGCATCGACGACTCGGCGCCGCCGATGCCGACCGCGACGAAGTTGCCCGGCCGCACCTGCTCCGCGATGCCGGGCGCGGCCACGGTCATGTGGTGGTACGCGCCGAGCATCTTGTTGGAGACGACCTCGCCCTTGACCTGCACCGGTGGCATCAGGCGTCACCCCGCAACGCCGCGACGACATCCGCCGACGCCGGCCGCACCACGAGCCGCGCCGCGTCGGCGGCCGGCCGCAACGCCGCGTGGTACTCCTGCAACGGCCGCACCGTCAGGTCGCCGCGTACGGTCGCCTCGATGCCCTGCACACAGGCCGCCGCGCCCTGGATCGTCGTGATGCACGGGACGCCCTTCGCCACGGCGGCGGTCCGGATCTCGTAGCCGTCCACGCGGGTGCCGTTGCCCCACGGCGTGTTGAAGATCAGGTCGATCTCCCCGGCCAGGATGCGGTCCACGATCGTGTAGCCGCCCTCGCTGAACTTCCGCGCGGTCGTCACCTCGACACCGTTGCGGCGCAGCACGTCAGCGGTCCCCTCGGTCGCGACCACCTCGAACCCGAGGTCGGCCAGCCGCTTGATCGGGAAGATCATCGCGCGCTTGTCGCGGTTGGCGATCGAGACGAACACTCGTCCCTTCACCGGCACCGGGCCGTACGCCGCGAGCTGCGACTTGGCGAACGCCTCGCCGAACGTCGCCGCGATGCCCATGACCTCGCCGGTGGACTTCATCTCCGGGCCGAGCACGGTGTCCGTGCCGGGGAACCGGCCGAACGGCAGCACCGCCTCCTTGACCGCGATGTGGCAGCCGGGCGGCAGGTCCGCGCCGTCGCCGGCCGCGGGCAGCACGCCGTCCGCCCGCAGGGCGGCGATGGACTCGCCGAGCATCACGCGCGCCGCCGCCTTGGCCAGCGGCACCGCGGTGACCTTCGAGACGAACGGGATCGTGCGCGACGCGCGCGGGTTGGCTTCGAGCACGTAGAGGACGTCGTCCTTGAGGGCGTACTGCACGTTGAGCAGGCCGCGCACGCCGACGCCGCGCGCGATCGCCTCGGTGGACTCGCGGATGCGCCGGATGTCGCGCGCCCCGAGCGTCACCGGCGGCAGCGCGCACGAGGAGTCGCCGGAGTGGATGCCGGCCTCCTCGATGTGCTCCATGACGCCGCCGAGGTACAGCTCGGTGCCGTCGTAGAGCGCGTCCACGTCGATCTCGATGGCGTCCTCGAGGAACCGGTCGACAAGCACCTCGCCCTCGACGTCGTTGCGCGCCAGCCAGTCCCGTAGCTGCGCGTCCTCGTAGACGATCCCCATGCCGCGGCCGCCGAGGACGTACGACGGCCGGACCAGCACCGGGTACCCGATCCGCGCGGTGATGGCGAGCGCCTCGCCGGGCGTGGCGGCAATGCCGTACGCCGGCGCCGGCAGCCCCGCGTCGGCCAGCACCCGACCGAACGCCCCGCGGTCCTCCGCGAGGTGGATCGACTCGGGCGACGTGCCGACGATCGGCAGTCCGGCGTCCTTGAGCGCCTGTGCCAGCTTCAACGGCGTCTGCCCGCCGAGCTGCACGATCACCCCGGCGACCGGCCCGCTGGCCATCTCCGCGTGCACGACCTCCAGCACGTCTTCCGTCGTGAGCGGCTCGAAGTACAGCCGGTCGGAGGTGTCGTAGTCGGTCGAGACGGTCTCGGGGTTGCAGTTGACCATCACGGTCTCGTAGCCCGCGTCGCGCAGCGCGAACGACGCGTGCACGCAGGCGTAGTCGAACTCGATGCCCTGCCCGATCCGGTTCGGCCCGCTGCCGAGGATGACGACCTTGGTCTTGTCCGACGGGCGCACCTCGGTCTCGTCGTCGTAGGACGAGTAGTGGTACGGCGTCCGCGCCTCGAACTCCGCGGCGCAGGTGTCCACGGTCTTGAAGACCGGCCGGATGCCCGAGGCGTGCCGGTACGCCCGCACCTCCGCCTCGGGCACGCCCGCCAGCGCGGCGATCTGCGCGTCGGAGAACCCGAGCCGCTTCCAGCCGCGCACGTCACCGGCCAGGCCGTGCGCCGCGATCTCGGTCTCGGTCTCCACGAGCAGCGCGAGCTGGTCCACGAACCACGGGTCGATGCCGCTCGCCGCGCTGACCACCTCGACCGGGTGCCCGGCGCGCAGCGCGGCGCGGACCGTGTCGATGCGCCCGGCGTGCGGGACGCGCACCGCCGCCAGCGGGTCGTCGGGGATCTCCGTCGGCGGCGCTTCGAGCGACCGCAGGGCCTTCTGCAACGCCTCCGGGAACGACCGCCCGATGGCCATCGCCTCGCCGACCGACTTCATCGTCGTGGTCAGCGTCCGGTCTGCGTCCGGGAACTTCTCGAACGCGAACCGCGGGATCTTCACGACGACGTAGTCGAGGCTCGGCTCGAACGACGCGGGCGTCTCGCCGGTGATGTCGTTGCGGATCTCGTCCAGGGTGTAGCCGATGGCGAGCTTCGCGGCGATCTTGGCGATCGGGAAGCCGGTCGCCTTCGACGCCAGCGCGCTGGAGCGCGACACCCGCGGGTTCATCTCGATGACGACGAGGCGCCCGGTCTCCGGGTGGACGGCGAACTGGATGTTGCAGCCGCCCGTGTCGACGCCGACGGCCCGCAGCACGTCGATCCCGACGTCGCGCATGTGCTGGTACTCGCGGTCGGTGAGCGTCATCGCCGGCGCCACGGTCACGGAGTCGCCGGTGTGCACGCCCATCGCGTCGATGTTCTCGATCGAGCAGATGACGACCACGTTGTCGCTGCGGTCGCGCATGAGCTCGAGCTCGTACTCCTTCCAGCCGAGCACCGACTCCTCGATCAGGACGGTGTGCACCGGGGAATCGGCCAGCCCGTGGCCGGCCATCCGGCGGAGCAACGCCTCGTCGGTGGCGATGCCGGAACCCAGGCCGCCCATCGTGAAACTGGGCCGGATGACGACCGGGTAGCCCACCTCCTCCGCGGTGGCGATCGCCTCCTCGACGGTTCCGCAGACCG
>DATLNJ010000003.1:0-12945 GCA_035536815.1 Frankiaceae bacterium | reverse complement strand
CTGCTCGAGGAGACCGTGGCGGGGATGTTCGGCCGGGCGGCTGCCCTGTTCGTGCCGTCCGGGACGATGGGCAACCAGCTCTGCCTGCGCGTGCTGGTGCCGGCGGCCGAGGAGGTCCTGTGCGACGCGGACGCGCACGTGGTGACCTACGAGGGCGGCGCCGCAGCGCAGCACGGCGGCCTCCAGACCCGCACGCTCGTCGCCGCGCGCGGCCTGCTGGCCCCCGCGGACGTCGCGGCGCAGATCCGGCCGGAGGGCTTCGGCACGGTGGTGACGCGCGCGCTCGCGGTGGAGCAGACGCACAATCGCGGCGGGGGCGCGGTCTACCCGCTGGCGCAGCGCGCCGCGCTCGGCGACGTGGCTCGTTCGGCCGGCGCGGCGTACCACTGCGACGGCGCGCGCATCTGGAACGCCCACGTCGCGACGGGTGTGCCGCTGCCGGCGTACGGCGCGCTCTTCGACACTCTCAGCGTGTGCCTCTCGAAGGGGCTCGGCGCCCCGGTCGGCTCGCTCGTTGTGGGTGAGGCCTCCCACGTCGAGACCGCGCGGGTGCTGCGCCGCCGGCTCGGCGGCGGGATGCGCCAGGCCGGCGGGCTGGCGGCGGCGGGGCTGGTGGCCGTGCGTGAGCACATCGACCGGCTGGCGGAGGACCACGCCCGCGCGAAGACGCTGGCCAGCCGGCTCGCCGACGGCGTACCGGATGTCGTCGACCCGGCCCAGGTCGAGACGAACATCGTCACGCTCGACCTCTCCGGTACGCCGCTCGACGCGCGCGCGCTGGCCGAGCGGGCGGCGGCGGACGGGGTGCTGATGGGTGTGCTGGCGCCGACGCGGGTGCGGATGGTCCTGCACCTCGACGCCGACGACGCCGACGTCGACCGCGCCGCAGCAGTCGTGACGAAGCTGCTCACCGCCTGAGCGGCTTTCGAGCGCAAACCCAAAGCCAAAGGCGCACCAATGGCGGCGACAGGGTCCGAAGGTCGTTGTTGGTGGCCATTGCGGGCTATGACCCCGCAAACGCCACCAGCAACGTGGGTTGGAGCGGTGGCGCAGCATAGAGAGCACGCCCGCGCTCCAACCCGGGAACGCGAGGAGCGCGCGGGCTAGACCTGGCGGCCGAGGAGAGGCGGGATCGTGCGCATCGCCTCGGCCAGCTCGGCCAGGTCCTCGGCGACCAGCGCCTGCGGTCCGTCGCACAGCGCGGTCTCGGGGCTGGGGTGGCAGTCGACGATGACGCCGTCAGCGCCGACGGCCATCGCGGCGCGGGACAGCGGTACGACGAGATCGCGCCGACCGCCGGCATGCGACGGGTCCACGACGACCGGCAGGTGCGACAGCATCTGCACCATCGGCACGGCGGAGATGTCGAGGGTGTTACGAGTCGCGGTCTCGAAGGTGCGGATGCCCCGCTCGCACAGCACGATCGAGAGGTTCCCCCGCTGCGCGACGTACTCAGCCGCCATCAGCCACTCCTCGACGGTCGCCTGCAGGCCGCGCTTGAGCAGTACCGGCTTGTCGCACGACCCGACCGCCTGCAGCAGCGAGAAGTTCTGCATGTTCCGCGTGCCGACCTGGAGCATGTCGGCGTACGACGCCACCAGGTCCACGTCGGCCGCCTCGACGACCTCGGTGACGACCGGCAGCCCGACCTCGGCGCGGACGTCGGCGAGGATGCGCAGCCCCGCCTCGCCGAGCCCCTGGAACGCGTACGGCGACGTGCGCGGCTTGTACGCGCCGCCGCGTAGCAGCGCCGCGCCGGCGTCCTTCGCCATCAGTGCCGCGGCCAGCGTCTGCTCCGGCGTCTCGACCGCGCACGGCCCGGCGATCAACGTCGCGGTCTCCGGCCCGATCGGCACGCCGCCGACGAGCACCGTGGACGGCGTGGGGTGCGACTCCCGCGAGACCAGCTTGAACGGCTGCGACACCCGGATCACGTCGAGGACGCCGGGGAGCGCGCCGAGGTTCAGCGTCTGGAAGAGCGCGATGTCGCCGACCAGCCCGACGATCGTGCGGTGCTCGCCGCGCGACACGAACGCGCTGCCGCCCACGGCGCTGACGACCTCGACGACCGCCTCGATCTCGGCGGGCGCCGCCCCGCCCTTCATCACCACGACCACGGCCTGAACTTAGCCGACGGCGATCGGCGCGCGGCGTGTAAGGAAGTGCGCCCCCCGTCGTGTAGAAGACGTAGGCCAGTCACCCAGCGCACCAGGGGGAACGTCATGGCACGAGTACGGACGATGCTGCTCGCCATCGTTACGGGCGCCGGCGCGCTCACCGCTGCCCCGCCGGCGTCGTCGGCACCGCACGAGCAAGGCACTCTCTGCGGGCTCACCGCGGTCCACCAGCAGATGCTGACCGGCCAGCAGATGGAGGGCACCGTCAAGGGCGGCCCGATCTTCACGCACGGCCCCTCGTCGATCACCTGCCGCGTCACGGTGAACGGCGTGACGGTCGCGGTGTCGCCCACCGGGTTCGGCGCCGGTGTCGTCACCACGCAGGGCCCCGTCTCGTACGCCGCCGACGACACTGACGTCGTCCGGATCTGCAGCGACGTCACGTACTCCCACGGGGAGTTCTCGGTCTGCGACGAGATCACGACGATCGCGGTCCCGGACGGCTTGGGGCTGCAGCGGAAGACGCACAACGGCAAGGCGCATCACGGCGGTGGCAAGAAGCACCCGCCCGAGCCGCCGCCGCCGTCGCCGACGCCGTACCGCCCGCGCGGGACGATCGAGATCACGTCGACGGCCGGGATCGTGAACTTCGCGTTCACGAACTTCAACCCGCCGTTCCAGGCGTGGACCTGCCCGCCGGCGACCGGCGCGTCGATAACGTGCACGCCGCCGGCGCCGCCGGCCGGCTACACGCACAACCTGTGCGCGAACGTCACGGTGGTGACGAACAGCACCGTGCCCGGGACCGCCAACGGTACGAGCGCCTGCGCGACGCCGCCGCACGCCACGGCGACGTCCACCGGCCCGTCCAGCACGCCGTCGCAGGCGAGCGCCGGGCCGAACACGTCGTTCCCGTGGACCTGCGCGGCGACCGCGATCCAGACCGTCGTCTGGACCGTGCGGTGCAGCGTCGGCCCGTGACGCAATTCTCGCTCAATGTCGGAAATCGGTCACGACGGACAAACGTCACAAGTAGTGACAAACCCGTCAGACGTCCATAGCCTCCCCAGCGCCGGACGCCACCAATGGCGCCGGGCCCGGGGGAGATCCCGTGAATGACCAAGCAAGGGGGAAGATTTTTCATGCGCACCGCAAAGATCGCGTTAGCCGCCGCCGCGACGATCGCAGCCGTGGCAATGCCCGCGCACGCCGACCACACCGTCGTCACCGGCTACAACAACGGCGACGTCGGCGTCATCTCGCTCACCGCCTCGGCCGTCGGCGGCGCACGCAGCACCAACCCGCTCAGCGCGGCTCTCGACGCGAAGTGCGAGTTCCACCAGGTCACCCGCCCGAGCTCCAACGAGACCCAGCTCATCGTCATGGGCCACGCCGCCGCGGCGCCGGACGGGGCGAACCGCGTCGTCTCGATTCAGGTGACGTGCGTGCTGAAGAACCACTTCACCGGTGCAGTCGTCGTGAACCACACCCAGGCGAACGAGGGCTCCGTGGCCGCGTGGGTGCCGCCGCACGTCACGCTCAACACGCCGGCGACGTCGTACCGCGTCTGCGCCGAGGCGAAGGCGCACTACTTCAACGGCAACTTCATCACCACGGACCCGCTCACCTGCCTCAACCCGTTCTAGCGCCATCCCCTCGCGGTGGGCGCGCCTGGTCGTCCGGCGCGCCCACCGGTCCTGCCGAGGAGTCCCAGTGACCCGTCCCCTCCGCGCGTTCGCGCGCGCCGCCGCCGCCGCGCTCGCGGCCGCCGCATCCCTCACCGCGCTGCCCGGCCAGGCGCACGCCGCCGACCCGGCACACGACCCCACCGTCACCTGCGGCGCGTACTGGCGCTACACCGGTGTCCTCGTGTTCGGAGGTACCGCGACGATTCCGGCCTCGCACGCGCCGCGGGTCCGGAGCCTCACCGTGACGTGCACGTACTGGAACGAGGCCGGCGCGTACATGTCCACGAACACCGCACCCGCCCCGGCGGTGGCGACGGCCGGCGCCGGGCTGCTCGGCGCGGGTTCGATGCGGTTCTGCGGCTACGCCGAGGTCGTCTACGAGGACGGTCACCGCGCGACCGTGACCACGCCGTGCACGTCCCAGTCCGTGCTCCCGGTCTAGGACACCAGATGCGCCGTACCTTCCTGCTCGCCGCCGCGCTGTCCGCCGGCGTCCCCGCGCCGGCGCGGGCCGCCGCGAACGCCGTGTCGTCCGAGTGCACGTACGTCTACAAGACGCTCGCCGGGTCGACCCGGCAGACGCTGGTCACCGTCGTCGCCGAGGCGCACGCCACCGGGCCGGACCCGGCGGTGACGACCACCGTGACCTGCTACGTGCAGAACACGTTCGGCGAGAGGTTCACGACGACCGGGGTGCTGGCCGGCCCGCACGTGTACTCGACGAGCAGCGCGATCTTCCGGTGGGAGACCCCGCAGGTGTGCGTCGAGTCCACGGCGGTCTTCCTCACGCACAGCGGCGCCACCGTGCGGGTCGCCGAGCCGCTGCGGTGCGGAGACGCCGGGTGAGGCGCGGGCGGCTCGCCGGCGTGCTCGCCGCCGCCGTGCTCGCGGTCGCGTCGTTCGGTACGCCCGCCGCCGCGGAGCGGCTGGATCGCGCCGACATCGCGTTGCCGGTGCCGGCCGACGGCACCACCGTGACGACGCCGTTCGTCACGTCGCCGAACGCCGCGTACCTGCTGAGCGTCAGCGGCGTGTTCGCGTACGACCGCTTCGGCAACCTCGCCGACTGCGGCCGGCACGACATCGACTACGGCGTCGTCGGCCAGTACTGGGTCGACGGCGGCGGCATCGGCCTCACCATCGACGGCGCGTTCGCGGACTGCTGGTACCAGAACGCCCCGCACACGTACCTGTTCTGGGTCGACGGCACGGGCGACCGGCTGTCGTTCGCGGTCGGGGACGCGACCGGGCATGCCGACAACGCCGGCGCGCTGACCGTGTCGGTCGTCACGATGATCGAAGCCTCGGGCAGCTGCCACCACGCGTTCGTGCCGATCCCGAACTCGTCGTACGGCGACCTCGCCGTCGCCGCCGAAGCGCGGCACACCGGCGCCGACATGCTGTGGCCGCTCGAGGTCGACTGCCACGTGTTCGTCGACGGGTCGCTCGTCGCGGTGGCGAACACGTCGGCATTGGCTCCCGCGGTCGCCGCCGGTGCGTACGTCCCTTCGGTCCAGCTCGGCCCGGTGCGGCGCTGCCTGACGGTCCGCGTGCTGTCGTGGCCGACGTACGAGCGCGTCTACCCGTGCGCCACCACGTGAACGCCCAGGTCCGCCGCCGCCACGGCATCCCAGCTGCTCGAGGAGGAGTCATGAACCGTGTCCGTATCGCGGCGCTGCTCGCCGCCGCCGCGTCGATCGTCCCCGGCGCCGCGGCGTCCGGGTCCGAGGAGGAGACCACGACCGTCGGTTACGTCACCGAGGTCTCCGGCCTGCTCAAGTCGATCTACCGGCCGCCGGTCCTCGGCGTGGACCCGCGCACCCTGCTGACCGGCGTGACCGAGGCGGAGTGCACGTTCGACGCGACCGGCTACGGCAACACGTCCGGCGATCGGGCGCAGGCCGCCTTCGCGGCCCGGGTCGTGACGACCAGGACCAACCGCTCGTCGGTGACGCCGCAGGACCCGCTGGGGCGCGGCCTGCTCGCGGACGAGCCGGTTGCGACCGGCGTCGGGTGCGAGCTCACCAACGGTGACGGGACCCCGGTCACCTCGTGGAGCACTCTCCGGCCGGGCAACAGCGCCGCCGACGCGGTGGTGCGCGAGATCGGCCGGGTGTCGAACCCGGTCATCTGCGTGTGGGCGTGGGTGTACTTCGGCGACGGCACCCGCGTCGACCACAAGAAGACGTGCGACGCGGCGACGCTGTGAGGTCGGTTCGCGCGCTCGCGGCCGCGGCGCTCGCCGCCGCGGCCCTCGTCGTAGTGCCCGCCGAGGTCGCGTCGGCGGTCGTCGCCGACGTCGTGGCCGTCGTACCGGACGGGACGCCGGCGCGCACGGCGTTCGCGACCGACGTCGGCGCGACGTACCAGATCACCGTAACCGGTGCGTACTCGTACAACGGCCGGCAGAACCTCGCCGACTGCGGGTGGTGGAACCCGGAGTGGGCGGGCGACGCGTGGTTCCCCGGCGACACCTTCCGCCTCGACGGGTCTCCCGCGGCATGCACGTCGCAGCCCTACACGACGACCCACACCTACACGTGGACGCAGCCGGGGACGGGAGCGCCGTTCACGTTCCATGTCTACGACTCGTTGCCGTGGGACAACATCGGCTCCCTCGTCGTCAGCGTGGTCGAGGTGAGTCCGGCGACGAGGCTCGGCCCGGTCGAGTGCTCGGTCGCGCGCGTCGTACGGGACAGCGAGCTCGACATGCTGCTCGTCCACGTCGTACTGCGCGTGCCGGTCACCGGAGCCGCCCTGTACGTCCAGGGCGAGTGCCGGCTCGTGGGCGAGCGCGGGACCGCCGCGACGATCTACGCCTACGGCGCGAGCCCGGAAGCGGTCGGCACCGACGTCGTGCCGCTGCCGGACGGGCCCTACCAAGCCTGCGCGAGCGCGTGGGCGTTCTTCGTCGACGGCCGCGACGCCTGGGTCGACGAGACCTGCCGTGCGATCTGACTTGACCGACCCGAGGGGGAGTGGACACATGACGTTCCGCAGGAGAAGGGTCGCGCTGGTCGTGGCCGCGGCGCTGGTCGGCGCGGCCGGACCGGCGGCTACCGCCGACCCGGAGCACACCGGCCGCGAGGGCGCCCCGTGCGCGTTCGTCGAGCTCACTGGGGTCAAGAGTCGTGCACTAGGCCCGGGCGGGACGCTCGGCTACCTTGCGGGCGGTCCATTCGCCGGCGACGGCACTCTCACCTGCTCGGTGCAGTACGGCGCTGCCGCGCACAGCGCACCCGATGCCGCCGCCGCGTCCGCGTCGGGGACCGACGTCGTCTACCTGACGCCGACCCGCGTGAGCGTGAGCAGCACGACCGGCGAGAAGTACTTCTGCACCAAGTGGACGCCCGCGGACGGCAGCCCCGCGCTGTATCTCACCGCTCTTGACTGGACGGCGGATCCCAGCGCGCCATGCTCGTCGTCAGTGGGAGCCACCGGCTCCGAGCTCGGTCGAGTCACGTTGCTGCCCACGCCCCCGCCGCCACCGGTTCCGGTCTACCCGCGCGGCACGATCACGTTGAGCCAGCAGATCGGCGGTTTCACGATCCAGCGCACCGGCTTCGCGCCGACGGGCGTGTGGGGGTGCTCGGACAGCGGGTTCCGGTACACGTGCGAGCCGCCGCCGCCGGAGCCCGGTACGTACTACGTCTGCGGAGGTGTCGCGGTGACCGTGAACAACAACAGCGCGGGGACGGTCATCGGTCGAAGCGGGTGCGGCTCGGGCGTGAGCGCGCAGGCCACCGCGGGGCCGTTCAACAAAGCCATCGCCACCGCCCGCCCGCGGAGCGGCTTCCCGGTGTGGTGCGAGGCCGAGCCCGACGTCCTCGCGTTCTCGTTCTGGAGTGTCGAGTGCGCATTCGGAGCCTGACGCCCGCGGTGGCGCTGGTGATGCTCGCGGCCCCCGTCGCGGCCTCCGGTGGTCACCACGGGTACAACGACGGCGACAACGGTGTCGTTGCCGCCACGGTCACTGCGGGCGATGTCGCCGTCCACGGGGCGTGCGAGTTCCGCCAGCAGGGCATGCCGAACCGCGCGAGCGTGTTCCTCGTGGTCAGCGGGCACGCCTACGCGGTCGCCGGGTCCGGTCCCGGTCCCGCCGCCGTCACACTCCGGTGCGTGCTGCGCGACGACCGCACGGGGCGGGTCGTGGTCGACGCCCGCAGGGCGAACGAAGGGCCGATTGCGCCGCTGGCACCGCCGGCCGTGGTCGACTCCGCGGCGATCGCCGCGTACACGGTCTGCGTCGCGGTCGAGGCCGGCGATGCCGCTATCCCGCTGGTGTGCCAGCCGCCGGCGTCGTGACGGCGCGGCGCGCCGCGAGCGCGGCGGCGGCGTTGGCGCTCGCGCTCGTGCCCGCCCCGGGTGCGGCGGCCGGCGACGCGGAGCACGCGCCGAGCGTCGACTGCTCGCTGTTCTGGCGGTACTCCGGCGTGCTGATGTTCGCCGGGCACGCCACGGCGCCGACGACGCACCAGGCGCCCGTCGCGCTGACGATCCGGTGCACGTACTACACCGAGTTCGCGAGCGTCACAGCGGTCAACACCCAGCCGGGGTACGTCGCGTCGACGTTCGGCACCGCGCCGCTGAGTGCCGGGTCGGTGCGCGTGTGCGGCAGCGCCGAAGCGTGGTACGCGGACGGCCATGCCGGCGTCACGCCCGAGAGCTGCTGGGACCCGCTCTTCGACGTGTAGCTAACCCAGCACCATCGGCGTGTGCGGGATGCCGTCCTCGAGGTACTCGGGGCCGCACGGCACGAAGCCGAACGCGCCGTACCAGCCGAGCAGGTACGACTGCGCCTCGATCCGCACCGGCCGGGCGCAACGGTCGATGGCGGCGTTCATCAGCACCCGCGCCAGCCCGCGGTCGCGGTGCGTGGGCGCGGTGACGACCCGCCCGACCACCTCGCCGCCGGGCGGGCCGAGCACCCGCAGGTACGCCACGACCTCGCCGCCGTCCTCGACCCACGCGTGCCACGTCTCTGGCTCGGTGTCACGGCCGTCGAGGTCCTGGTAGACGCAGTGCTGCTCGACCGTGAACACCGCGATGCGCAGCCGCAGCAGCGCGTACAGCGCGTACGGCGTCAGGTCGGCGAAGCGCGCCCAGCGGACCTCGGTCACCGCGACAGTGCGTCCTGCCGCAGCTTCTTGAGCGCGCGCAGGTCGCGCTTGTGCTCCGCCGCGACTCCAGGCGTCTCCATGAGCACCGGCACGCCCTTGGTGGCCGGGTGCACGAACAGCTCCCGAAACGGCTCCAGCCCGATCGTCCCCGAGCCGATCACCTCGTGCCGGTCCCGGCCGGAGCCGACCGGGTCCTTCGAGTCGTTGGCGTGCACCAGGCGCAGCCGGCCGCGCCCCGCGTGCTTGGCGACCGACGAGAGGAACGACCGCAGCCCGCCGGGCGCCGCGATGTCGTGGCCGGCGGCGACGGCATGGCAGGTGTCCACGCAGACGCCGACCTTGGGATGCCACTCCAGCGCGTCGAGGTACGGCGGCAGCGCGTCGGGCGTCGCGGCCATCGACCCGCGGCCGCCGGCGGTCAGCTCGACCAGCACGTCGGGGTCGTCGTCGGACAGCTCGTGCACGAGCGGCCGCAGGACGTTGCGGACCTGTGCGAGCGCGGCGTCGGCGTCGTGCCCGCCGACGACGCAGCCGGCGTGGAACACCACCCCGCGCGCGCCGATCTCGCGGCCGCGGCGCACCGAGTGCCGCAACGCGCTCGCGCTCTTCTCCAGCGTCGCGGGGGTGGGGGAGCCGAAGTTCACGAGGTACGGCGCGTGCACGTAGACGCCGATGTTCGACTCGCCGCAGCCGTCCCTGAACGCCGCGTCCTGCGCCGGGTCCCCGGCCGTCTGGGCCCAGCCGCGCGGGTTCGAGACGAACACCTGCACGACCTCGGCGCCGATCTCCCGCGCGTAGGCGAGCCCGACCTTCGCCAGCCCCCCGGCGACGAAGATGTGGGCGCCGACAGGCGACGGCTTCCGCGGCGGCACGGAAGCGAGGCTACGTCAGAACGCCACCAGCGTGACGGTCGTGCCCCTGCGCACCTTCGTCCCCGGGCGCGGGTCCTGGTCGAGAACGATGTCGCCGCGACCGTTGCGGACGTGCTGCACGGTGACCTTGAGGCCGAGCCCCTGGAGGCGCTTGGTCGCGTCGTCGATGTCCTCCCCGCGCACCTCGGGCACCGTGACGAGCTCCGGCCCCTTCGACGCGGTGAGGGTTACCCAGGTGCCGCGGGCGAGGGACGCCCCGGGCGGTTTGTCCTGCGCGATGATCCCGAACTCCGGGACGGTGTCGGAGAACACCAGCACGACCTTCGTGAGCAGACCCAGCGCCTTGAGCTGCTGCGACCCGTCGGCGATGGTCTTGCCGCGCACGTCCGGCATGCTGACCGGGGCCGGTCCGTCGCTGACGACGAGCGACACCTTCGAGCCGTGCTTGACCGAAGCGCCGGCGGTCTCGGACGCGCTGATGACCCGGCCCTTGTCGACGGTGTCGGAGTACCGGTTCGCCAGCGCGCCGCGTTCGAGGCCGGCCTTCTCCAGCAGCTTGACCGCCTCGTCGACGGTCTTGCCGAGGACGTTCGGGACCTTGACCATCCGGACGCCGAGCGAGAGCCGGATCGTCACGACGGCGCCGCGCCGGAGCCGGGCGCCGGGGCCGGGGTCCTGGTCGGCGATCTCGTTCTTCGGAACGGTGTCGCTGTACATCCCCTCGCCGACGCGCAGCTTCAGGCCTGCGTCGCGCAGCGCGGTCGCCGCGGTCGCGCGGTCGAGGCGGAGCAGCGGCGGCGCGCTGGTGTACCGGCCGGTGCCCAGGTACCAGCCGGTGACGCCGGCCACGAGCAGGATCACGCCGGCGATCGCGGCGAACACCACCCACGGCCGCGGCCCGTGGCGCGGGGGCGGGACGGCGGCGTTCGGGGCCGGCTTCGGGGGGACGGGCATCGACGGCGGCAGCTTCGTGATCAGCGTCGGCGCCTCGTCCAGCCGGATCACCGAGGTCTCGGTGTTGCCGAGCGACGCGCGGACGCGGCGTACCGCCGAGAGCATCGACTGCGCGTCGGGGTACCGCGCGTCCGCGTCCCTGCGGGTCGCGGCGAGCACCAGCTCGTCGATCCCGGCCGGGGTGTCCGCAGCGACCGTGGACGGCGCGGGCACGTCCTCGTTGACGTGCCGGTAGGCGACGGCCAGGGGAGTCTCGCCGGTGAACGGCACCGACGCCGTCACCATCTCGAACAGCACGACGCCGAGCGCGTACAGGTCGGCCCGCGGGTCGGCCGAGCCGGTCATGACCTGCTCCGGCGCGAGGTAGGCCACCGTCCCGAGCAGCGTGCCGTCCGCGACGACGCTGTACGTGCTCGTCTCGACCGCCCGCGCCAGCCCGAAGTCGGCGACCTTGACGGCGCCGTTCGGGGTCACGATGACGTTCTCCGGCTTCACGTCGCGGTGGACGAGGCCCGCGGCGTGCGCGGCGGCGAGGGCGTCGAGGACGCCGGCCGTGACGTCGAGGGCCTGCGCGGCGTTGAGGCGGCCGCGGTCGCGGAGCAGCTCGCGCAACGTCTGGCCGCTCACGTGCTCCATGACGAGGTAGACGCGGCCGGCGTCCTCGCCCTGGTCGTAGATCGCGACGACGGACGGGTGCGACAGCCGCGCGACCGCCTTCGCCTCGCGGCGGAAGCGTTCGACGAACGCGTCGTCGGCCGCCAGCCCGGGGTGCATGACCTTGACCGCGACGGTCCGGTCGAGACGGGTGTCGAACGCCGTGTAGACCGTCGCCATCCCGCCCCGCGCGATGGTCGCGTCGAGGCGGTACCGGTCGTCGAGGACCGTGCCCAGCAACGGGTCGGTCGTCGCCATGTCCACGGACATGAGTCTAGGGAGTGTCTCGGGCGTCACGGCCGTTGCGAGCGGCGCGCCGCGACGGTGAATCGCAAGGTGGGGGAGGAGCCGATGGCAGCGCCATCGACGCCGACGGCAACGCCGCGAGGCGCTGTCGCGGGCGCCGCACTGCAGGCCGGTGATCCATGAGCCACTCCCTGGGGATGGGGTCAGCCGCCGAAGCGGGAACGCAGCGCGAGAATGTTGCGGATGTACGCCGTCGTGTCGTCGTACATGCCGCGCTGCCGCACGCTCGCCAGCCCCTGGTAGTAGCCGGCGAGGGCCATGTCCCAACGGCCGGTGATGCGCAGCAGCTGCTTGAAGTAGCGGATGCCGGCGAGCACGTTGTCCTCCAGGTCGCGCAGGTTCAGCGGCCGGCCGACGAGGTACTTCGCCACCCACTCGCCGGTGCCCGGCATGACCTGCATGACGCCGATGGCGCCGACGCTGGACGTCACGTGCTGCTGGAAGCCGGACTCGTTGTACGCGAGCGCCAGCGCGAGCGGGACGTCAACGCCCTGCCGGCGCGCCTCGCGTTCGATGACCTGGCGGGCGTACGCCTTCGTCACCGTATGCGTCGTGCCGCGGGCGGCGCGCGCCGCGGGCGCGCGGGTGAACCCCTCCTTCACGACCAGCCGCTGGCCCGGGTGGATCACCAGCGAGGAGCCGACCCGGTTCCGCTTCGCGATCCAGCGCCAGTCGGTGCCGTACCTGTTCGCGATCCGGATCAGCCCGTCACCCGGCCGCACCATGTACGTCACCACGGTGCGCCGCGCCGGCCGCGGCGACGACTTCGTCACCACCGGCACCCGGCCGACCCGCAGCCACTGGCCGGCGATGATCAGGTTGTTGCCGGGGAGGTCGTTGAGCTCGCGCAACGCCTGCACGCTGGTGCCGTACTTCACCGCCAGCTCCGAGAGCGTGTCGCCGCGCTTGATCCGGATCCAGCCGGGGCCGCCGACGCTGGCCGTCGCGACGGCGGCGAGCAGCAGCGGTACGAGCAGCACCCGCACCAGCGGGCGGAGGATCCGGGGAGCGGCGGAGGGGTGTGCCGGCTTCGCCGCGGTCGGCGTCGGAGCGGTCGTCCACTCGGTCATGGGGTCGTTGCCTCACCGGGTGCGGCGTCGCCCTGGTGGCGGCGCGCGAACGCGAGGCGGCCTTCCCCAGCCGCGTTCTTGGAGAGTACGTGGTGTGTGACTGATGTGACAAGTGGGGCGGGTGGGGCACTTCCCGTTCTTCGTCGGGCGGGCCGTCCGGTCCG
>DATLNJ010000002.1:0-2051 GCA_035536815.1 Frankiaceae bacterium | reverse complement strand
GGGCCGCCGCGAGGCTCGAGAACTCGGCCGGCACCGCGCCCGGGTCGATGTCGTCCAGGCTCAGCGCGAAGGAGCGCACGCCCCAGTCGGCGGCGCGGCGCAGCTTGTCGGTCAGAATGGCCAGGTCGTCCTTATCGCCGTAGCGCAACGGTAGATCGGGCTCCAGTGCCTGGCCCGGGCGGCGTGCCTGCCAGTCGCGCCGGAACCAGTCGCGGCCGGCCGTCGGGTGGAACGGCAGCGTGGCGCCGTCCGGCGTCCAGGCGTGGGCCCCGATGTTGGGGTTGACGGCCAGGCACAGCTCGATCCCGCGCGCCGCGCAGTCGGCCGCGAGGCGCCGGATGTGGGACTCGTCGGCTCGACGGAACGGTTGCCGCCAGCGCAGGCCGGACTCCGGCGCGAACGTGTAGCAGAGCATGAAGAACGTGTAGCCGGCCTCCGCGAGCAGCCCCGGCCACCCGAGGTACTGCCCCGGCTCCCACCACAGCCCCTTGAACCCGCGCAATGCGTACGTCACGCCACGGCGACCGCCATCATGGGTCGGACGGCCTGGCGCGCAGGGAAGCGATCAGCTCGTCCACGGCGAACGAGAAGCCTGGGATCACGTCGGTCAGCTTCTCATCGGACAGCGCGAGGAGCTGTTCCGGGCTGAGTCGTCGTCCGGTGATCGCCACGCCCGCCCTCCTGTGTCGTCCGCGTTCCGCCATTGTACGCCGCTCCCAGTAGACATGCTGCGCAATAGCGGCGAGTTGTCGTAAGCTGCGGGCATGATGATGCGCTATGGTCGCCTGAGCCGGCACCCGACGGTATTCCGGGCCATGACCGGCCTGGACGTGGCGGGGTTCGACGCGCTGTACGCGGACGTCGTGCCGCGGTTCTTCGAGGCCGAGAGGCAGCGCCTGAGCCGGCCGGACCGGCGGCGGGCGATCGGGGCGGGTCGTCGGTTCGAGTTGGGCCCGCGAGACCAGGTGCTGCTGACGGTGGTCTGGCTGCGGCGGTACCCGATCAACGCCGTGCTGGGATACCTGTTCGGGGCCGAGGAGACGACCGCGCTGCGGACGGTGCGGCGGGTGCTGCCGGTCCTGGAGGCGGCCGGGCTCGACACCATGCGCCTGCCGGATCCGGGCAAGGGGAGGCGGCCGGACCTGGAGGCGCTGCTACGCGAGACGCCGGCGCTGGCGGTGATCGTCGACACGTTCGAGCAGCGCGTCCAGCGGCCGCGCGACCGGGCCGAGGCGGACACGTACTACAGCGGCAAGAAGAAGCAGCACACGCTCAAGAGCCAGGTCGCCGTGCGCGAGGACGGGCGGGTCGCCGACGTCGCCGAGAGCGCCCGCGGGCCGACCGCCGACATCACCCTGCTGAAGGACTCGGGGGTGCTTGAGCGCCTGCCGCCGGAGGTCGGCGCGCTGGGCGACCTGGCCTACGTCGGGATCGCCGACCTGCACCCCGCCGGCCTGGGCGCGACCCCGCGCCGCAAGCCGCGCGGCACGCCCCGCCCGGACGCGGACATCGCCTCCAACACCGCGTTCGCCCGCCGCCGGATCGTCGTCGAGCACACCATCGGGCGGCTGCGCGCCTACCAAGCGCTCAGCCAGACCGACCGCCACCACCGGCAGGGCCACACCACCCGCGTGCGCGCCGTCGCCGGCCTCGTCAACCGACGGCTCGCCGGATGATCCCACCACGGGGAAGGGGCTCCTCATCTCCAAGCCCTATTGCGCAGCATGTCTAGTCTGTACGAGCTGAGACGCGTGCTCGGGATCGCGCCCTGTTCGACCGATTCGGGCATCTCGCCGATGAGGAGCTCGTCAACGTGGTGGCGAACGCCGTGCGGGCTGCGCGCGCCGAGGCACGAGCACAGTCGAGCTCGGCCACGCCGGCGTGATCAGCGCGGTCCTCGACGCGAACGTCCTCGTCTCGGCGACATTGGTCCCACATGGCGCTCCCGGCCGCGTGAAGCGGGCGGTCAGTGAAGGAAAGTTCCGTCTAGTCACCAGCCAGCCGATCATTGACGAAGTGTCGCGACCACTGCGAAGTGATCGGGTTCAGGG
>DATLNJ010000001.1:0-63235 GCA_035536815.1 Frankiaceae bacterium | reverse complement strand
GCGACGGACACCGCGTGGTCGCCGAAGCGCTCGTAGTACCGGCCGACCAGCGTCACGTCGATCGCGGGCTCCAGCCCGTGCGACCACCCGGGGCTCAGCATGATCCCGAACAGCCGCCGGTGCAGGTCGTCCATCGTGTCGTCGTCGGTCTCGATCTGCTGCGCGAGGTCGAGGTCGCGCTGCGCGACGACGTCGCACGTCTTCGCCATCAGCCGCTGCGCGGTGTGGCCCATGTCGAGGATCGTCGAGCGCAGCTCAGCCGGGATCGACGACGCCGGGTAACGCCGCCGGGCCACCTTGGCGACGTGCAGCGCCATGTCGCCGGCCCGCTCGATGTCGGCGACCATCCGCAGGCTCGTGACGAGGATGCGCAGGTCGGTCGCGACCGGCTGCTGGCGGGCGAGCAGGTCGAACGCCCGCTCCTCGATGTTGTGGTAGCGGTCGTCGATGACCTGGTCGCCCTCGATGACGCTCTCGGCGAGCGTCAGGTCGGCGTCGAGCAACGCCGTCGTGGCGCGGCCGATCGCGGACTCGACGAGGTGGCCGAGGTCGACCAGCGCCGTGCTGAGGTTGTCGAGCTCCTCGTGGTACGCGTCGCGCATCGGGCACCTCCTCGCGGTAGGCGGCCAGCGTAACCCGCGCGCCGCAACCATCCGGTGGCCGCCAGGTGAACGCCGGATGAAACGTTCGCCCCGGCGCGCCGGACCCGCGGCAGCGGCTCTAGCATCGAGTCGTGATCGTCGCGGCGGTGCTCGTCGCGCTCGTCGCTGGCGCCCTGCTCGGCGTCCGGGCCGGGCGTGCGCGGCTGCGCCCCGCCGAGGCCCCGGCCGCGCCCGCCGGCCCGCCGCGCGACGCCGTGGCCGCCGCGCTGGACGCGCTGCTCACCGCCGTCGTCCTCGTGGACGCCGACGAGAACGTCGTCTGGTCGAACCCCGCCGCCGCCGCGCTGCCGGTCGCGACCGACGGCCGGCTCGCCCCGGCGCTCGCCGGGCTGGCCCGAAGCGCCCGCCGCGCCGGCGCCGCCGTCGTGGACGACGTCGAGCTGCCCGGCCGCGCGGTGCAGGTGGTCGCGACCGCGACCCGCGACCACGTCGCGCTGCTGCTCGACGACACCACCGACGCGCGCCGGGTGGACGCCGTGCGCAAGGACTTCGTCGCGAACGTCTCGCACGAGCTCAAGACCCCGGTCGGCGCGCTGTCGCTGCTGGCCGAGGCGATCCACGACTGCGGCGACGACCCCGACGCCGTTCGCCGGTTCGCCGACCGGATGCTGGTCGAGTCGCGCCGGCTGTCCCGGCTGGTGCAGGAGCTCATCGACCTGTCCCGGCTCGAGGGCGCCGAGCCGCGCCGGAACGAGCCGGTGCTCGCCCGCGACTTCCTCGACGAGGCCGTGGACCGCACCCGGCTGGCCGCGGCGGCCGCCGACATCGAGGTCGTGGTCAACGTCACCGACCCCGCCCTCGCCGTCCTCGGCGACGGAGCGCAGCTCACCACCGCCGTCGCCAACCTCATCGACAACGCCGTCGCGTACTCCCCCACGGGCACCCGGGTGGGCGTCACCGCGCGCCGCCGCGGCCACGACGTGGAGGTCGCCGTCACCGACCAGGGCATCGGCATCGGCGCGGCCGACCGCGCCCGCGTCTTCGAGCGCTTCTACCGCGTGGACCCCGCGCGGTCGCGGGAGACCGGCGGCACCGGTCTCGGCCTGGCCATCGTCAAGCACATCGCGACCAGCCACGGCGGCCGGGTCGAGGTGTGGAGCGTCGAGGGGACCGGCTCGACGTTCACGATCACGCTGCCCGCCGCCGCGGCCGCGCTCGCCCCGGGCGCCGCGTCATGACGCACGTCCTCGTCGTGGAGGACGAGCCGTCGTTCTCGGAGCCGCTGGCGTTCATGCTGCGCAAGGAGGGGTTCGAGGTCACCGTCGCCGAGACCGGCCCCGACGCGCTGCGCGAGTTCGACCGCGCCGGCCCCGACCTCGTCCTGCTCGACGTGATGCTCCCCGGCATGTCCGGCACCGAGGTGTGCCGGACGCTGCGGCAGCGCAGCAACGTGCCGGTCATCATGCTCACCGCGCGCGACAGCGAGATCGACAAGGTCGTCGGGCTGGAGCTCGGCGCGGACGACTACGTCACCAAGCCGTTCTCCTCACGGGAGCTGGTCGCGCGCATCCGCGCGGTGCTGCGCCGGCGCACGGACGAGGCCGACGACCTGCTGCCGGGCGTGCTGGAGGCGGGCCCGGTCCGCCTCGACGTGGACCGGCACACGGTCACCGTCGACGGCAGGCCGGTTGCGTTCCCGCTGAAGGAGTTCGAGCTGCTCGAGGTGCTGCTGCGCAACGCCGGCCGGGTCGTCACCCGCGGGCAGCTCATCGACCGGGTCTGGGGCGCCGCGTACGTCGGCGACACCAAGACCCTCGACGTCCACGTGAAGCGGGTGCGGGCGAAGATCGAGCCCGACCCGGGCAACCCGCGCTACCTCACGACGGTGCGCGGCCTCGGCTACAAGTTCGACGCCTGAGCACAGCACCGCGGTTCACCCGGTACGCCCCGCGGCGAACGGCATCCGCGGGTCCGAATTCGTAACGCGCGCCCGGTGTCGGCCGAATAGACCGTGAACGATTCCTGGTGCATTCGCGTGACGCGGAGGGAGATATCGATCGCGGCATTTAGCCCGGCCCGCCGCCGGTGTTCGTGACGACGCGGTGACCTGCCCGCCGCGGGGGACGCTCGACGACGAGGCCCGTCGAGTGGAGGGTGCCGCGTCCCACAGACCTCCGCCGAAATCGAGCGAAGTGGGCGGACGGTGACCTCGGGAACGAAGTCCTGTCGACCCACTCCCAGTCGGCTGCCGGAAAAGTTGAATGCCGCCACCGGAGATTCCGCCCACCGCGGCGAGCGACCATTGCCGAATGCGCTGCGTGAGTGATCCGCCACGGCGCGTAACGGGGCTTTACGGCAGGCTTCGAGTAGCCGATTGTCAGGGTCAGCAAGCGCTCCACGACGGCCCGCCGGGCCGGAGAGCGCGTCACCTCATCGTGGAGGGGAACCGTGAACCGCTCACTTCGCAGTGCCGTCCTCGCGAGCCTGGCGGCCACCGCCCTGCTCGCCCCGCCCGCCGTGGCGGACTCGACCAACAACAGCTCGCAGAAGCTGCGCGCCGCCGTGACGCTGGAGGGCGTGCGCCGGCACCAGGCGGCGTTCCAGGCCGCCGCCGACACCGCCGGCGGCAACCGCTTCGCCGGCACGGCGGGGCACGACCTCTCCGCGCAGTACGTCGTCGACCAGCTCACCGCCGCGGGCTACACGCCGACGACGCAGGAGTTCACGTACCCGGCGTTCTTCGAGCGGACGCCGTCGCAGCTGCAGCAGCTCTCGCCGTCGGCCACCACGTACACGAACGGCGTGGAGTTCCGGATCATGAGCTACTCCGGCTCCGGGGACGTCTCCGCGCCGCTCGCGACGCCGACGGGCGATGCGCGCGGCTGCTACGCCTCCGACTACGCCGGCTTCCCGGCCGCGTCGATCGCGCTCGTGCAGCGCGGCACGCCGGCCGGCTTCCCCGGCGGCTCGTGCACGTTCCGCATCAAGCACGACCTCGCGCGCAACGCCGGCGCCACCGCCGTGCTCGTCTACAACAACGTCCCCGGCGTCGTGAACGGCACCCTCGGCGCGACCGGCCTCTCCGAGCTGCCGGCGCTCGGCCTCACCGACACGCTCGGCGCGTCGCTGCGCAACCAGCTCGCGTCGTCGTCGGTCGTCATGCGGGTCCGCACCGACACCGGCGCCGAGACGCTGACGACGCGCAACGTCTTCGCGGAGACCGCGGGCGGCGACCCGAACAACGTCGTCATGACGGGCGCGCACCTCGACTCCGTCACGGCCGGCCCCGGCGTCAACGACAACGGCTCCGGCTCCGCGGCGATCCTCGAGACCGCGATCCAGATGGCGAAGGTCACCCCGCGCAACAAGGTCCGCTTCGCCTGGTGGAGCGCCGAGGAGTCCGGCCTGATCGGCGCCAACCACTACGTGAACAACCTGCCGCAGGCCGAGCGCGACAAGATCGCGCTCTACCTGAACTTCGACATGGTCGGCTCGCCGAACTTCGTGCGGTTCGTCTACGACGGCGACAACTCCACCGGCACCGGCTCGGTCGGCCCGGCCGGCTCGGACGTCATCGAGCGGGTCTTCTACGGCTACTTCGAGTCGCAGGGTCTCGCCGCCGAGCCGACGCCGTTCAACGGCCGGTCCGACTACGGCCCGTTCATCGCGCCGAGCGTCGGCATCCCGGCCGGCGGCCTGTTCACCGGCGCCGAGGGTGTGAAGACCGCGGCGCAGGCGGCGAAGTACGGCGGCACCGCCGGCGTGGCGTTCGACCCGTGCTACCACGCCGCGTGCGACACGTACGCGAACGTCAACCTCACCGGGCTCGACCAGATGTCGGACGCGATCGCGCACGCGATCATCACGTTCGGCCAGAGCACGGAGCTCGTCAACGGCGTGCGCGGCAAGGGCAACCACAAGCGCCCCGCGCAGGGCGAGAACGACGGCACCGGCACCGGTGGTGGCGGCGGCCTGCACGACGAGCACGACCACGACGAGGCATAGTCCTCAGCACGGCCTGACGACGGCCGCGCCGGCCACCCACGCCGGCGCGGCCGTCGCCGTTCCCGGCCAAGGGGAGGTGGCATGCCGCTCGCGGAAGGCCCGTCGATCTCGGGCGAGCTGATGGCGATCCTGCTGTTCCTGCTGCTCTCGGCAGCCGCCCTGTGGGTCGCCGCGGTCGCGCTCGGCTTCAAGTGGGCGAGCGAGACCGGCCGCGGGTCCCGCAACGCCGCGATCAAGTGGTCCGTCGCCATGGTCGTCGTCTGCGCGCCCGGCCGGCTGCTCTGGCCGAGCCCGCTCGTGCTCGTCGTGGTGCTCGTGCTCGCCGCCCACGGCGCCTGTTACGTCGCCGCGCGCCGCCGGCTGTGACGACCCTCGGCGACCTGCTGAGCTCGGACGCGGTACGGGCGGCGTTCGCGCCGTACGTCCTCGCCGTGAACCTCCCCTACGCCCTCGCGGTGCTGTTCGTCGCGGCCGAGGTCACCTGGCTCGCGCGGCACCCCGGCGCCGCGCGGCGGCGCATCCTGCGCTCGGCCGCCACCGCGGCCGGCATGGCGGCCGGCGCGTTCGCCGTCAGCGTCGCGTACACCCGCGTGCTGCGCGTGCTGTGGGCGGCGGTCGCGACCGTGCGCTGGGAGGCGGCCGCGGCGTTCTGGGCCGACCACCAGGTGCTCGGCGCGGTCGCCGCGTTCGTCGCGTGGGACTGCTCGGGCTGGCTCTACCACCTGATCGGGCACCGCACCGCCGTCGGCTGGGCCGCGCACTCGCCGCACCACTCCGGCGCGGACTACGACGCGACGCTCGGGCTGCGGCAGTCGTGGGCGCCGTTCCACGGGCTGCTGCACCACCCGCTGCTCGCGCTGCTCGGCTTCGACCTGCGGGTGATCGTGGTCTGCGCGGCGCTGTCCAACGCGTGGCAGGTGATGGAGCACACCAGCCTGCCGGTGCGGTTCCCGCGCTGGTTCGCGGCGGTCGTCATGACGCCGGCCGCCCACCGGCACCACCACGGCCGCGACGGCGGCGCGGTGAACCTCGGGCCGTTCCTCACCGTCTGGGACCGGCTGGCGGGCACCTGGCGGCCGGCCGGCGCGCCGGCGCCGGTGGCGTACGGCCCGCGCGTCCCGGCGTCCGCCAACCCGGCGGCGGTCGAGGTGGCCGGCTGGGTGACGCTGGCAAAGCGGGTGCGCCCGGCGTGGCGGCCCGTGTACAACACGGCGACATGACCGACTACCGCACCCTCAACCGCGCGAACTGGGACGAGCGCGCGCCGGTGCACGCCGCGTCGCCCGGCTACGGCCTCGACACGTTCCGCACCAACCCGGAGCACCTCAGCGACGTGGTGCGGTTCGACCTGCCCAGGCTCGGCGACGTGAGTGGACTGCGCGGCGTGCACCTGCAGTGCCACATCGGCACCGACACGGTCTCGCTGGCCAGGCTCGGCGCGCGGATGACCGGGCTCGACTTCTCGGCCAACGCCGTCGCCGAGGCGAGCCGGCTGGCCGCCGACCTCGGGCTCGACGTGGACTTCCACCAGGCCGACGTCTACGACGCGGTCGGCGTGCTGGGCGCGGCGTCGTTCGACCTGGTGTTCACCGGCATCGGCGCGCTCTGCTGGCTGCCGTCGGTCGAGCGGTGGGCGGACGTCGTCGCCGGGCTGCTCAGGCCGGGCGGCCGGCTGTTCCTCCGCGAGGGGCACCCGGTGCTCTGGGCCCTCGCCGAGCCGCGTCCGGACGGCGCGGTCGCACTGGAGTTCCCGTACTTCGAACGACCCGAGCCGATGGTCTGGGACGAGCCGGGGACGTACGTCGAGACCGACCACGTGTTCGCCAGCACCGTCACGCACGAGTGGAACCACGGCCTCGGTGAGATCGTGACCGCGCTGCTCGGCGCCGGGATGGAGCTGACCATGCTGGTCGAGCACGACAGCGTGCCGTGGGAGGCGCTGCCCGGGCAGATGCACCAGGTCGAGCTCGGCGAGTGGCGGCTCACCGACCGGCCCGAACGCCTCCCGCACACGTACACGGTGCAGGCGGTCAAGCGCGGCGGGTGAACGTGCGGGGAACGCCGCGCGAACATCGGCCCGTCCCCGGCGCGGCGAACTCGCGCCCGGTCGCGATCGGTGCGTAGGTTCCGCGGCGTGAGCTCCGTCCGCGCCCGGCAGGCCGTCGCCGAGACCGTCGGCACGTTGCTGCTCGTCACCGCTGTCGTCGGCTCGGGCATCGCCGCCGAACGGCTCTCGCCGGACCCGGGCGTGCAGCTGCTGGTCAACGCGTTCGCCACCGCCGGCGCGCTCGTCGCGGTGATCCTCGCCGTCGGGCCGGTCTCCGGCGCGCACCTCAACCCGGCCGTCAGCGTCGCCGACGCGGCGCTCGGCGGGCTGCGGCGCTCGGCCCTGGCGACGTACCTGCCCGCCCAGGTGGCCGGCGCCTGCCTCGGCGCCGTGCTCGCGAACGTCATGTTCGGCGAGCCGGCCGTCGCGCTGTCCCGGCACGCCCGCGGCGGCGCGGGGACGCTGCTCGCCGAGGCCGTGGCGACCGCCGGGCTGCTGCTCGTCGTGTTCGGCGTGGTGCGGTCGGGGCGCGCGACGGTGGCGCCGTTCGCCGTGGCGGCGTACATCGCCGGCGCCTACTTCTTCACGTCGTCGACCAGCTTCGCGAACCCGGCGGTGACGGTCGGGCGCGCGCTGTCCGACACGTTCGCCGGCATCGCGCCGCGCTCGGTGCCGGCGTTCCTCGCGGCGCAGGCGCTCGGCGCGGCGGCCGGCACCGCGCTGGTCCGCGTGCTCTACCCCACCGTCGCGGCCGCGGCCGGCGACGTCGTCGTCCCGCACCCTGAGGAGCCCCGATGAGCAAGCCCGTCGTGCTGTTCGTCTGCGTCCACAACGCCGGCCGCTCGCAGATGGCGGCGGCGCTGCTCGAACGGCACGCGGCCAGCGCGGTGGACGTGCGCTCGGCCGGCAGCGCGCCCGCCGAGACGCTGAACCCGGCCGTGGTCGAGGCGATGCGCGAGGTCGGGATCGACCTGACCGGCCGCACGCCGCGGCTGCTTGACCCGGCCGACGTCGAGGCGGCCGACGTCGCCGTGACGATGGGCTGCGGCGACGCCTGCCCGGTGTTCCCCGGCACGCGGTACGTGGACTGGCCGCTCGACGACCCGGCCGGGCAGGGCATCGACGCCGTCCGCCGGATCCGCAACGAGGTCGACGCGCGGGTCCGCGCGCTGCTGGCGGAGCTGGGAGCAACCGACGCCACGCCGTGACGAACACGTGCCCCCGCCGTGTCCGGTAGGTGGCGCGTTCCAATAGGCTGCGCGGCGTGGCCGCCCCGCTGGTGCTGATGGAGAAGGTGAACAAGTCCTTCGGCAGCCTGCACGTGCTCCATGACATCGACCTGACCGTCGACCGCGGCGAGGTGGTCGTCGTCATCGGGCCGTCGGGCTCCGGCAAGTCGACGCTGTGCCGGTGCATCAACCGGCTCGAGCCGATCGACAGCGGGCACATCGAGATCGACGGCGTCCCGATGCCGGAGGAAGGCAAGGCGCTGGCCAGGCTGCGGGCCGACGTCGGCATGGTGTTCCAGAGCTTCAACCTGTTCGCGCACAAGACCGTCCTCGGCAACGTCACGCTCGGGCCGGTCAAGGCCCGCAAGGTCCCGAAGGACCAGGCCGAACGCCGCGCCCGCGAGCTGCTCGACCGGGTGGGCATCAGCGACAAGGCCGACCGCTACCCCGCCGAGCTGTCCGGCGGGCAGCAGCAGCGCGCCGCCATCGCGCGCGCGCTCGCGATGGACCCGAAGGTGCTCCTGTTCGACGAGCCGACCTCCGCCCTCGACCCCGAGTTCATCCAGGAAGTGCTCGAGGTCATGACGGAGCTGGCGGCGGACGGCATGACGATGATCGTCGTCACGCACGAGATGGGCTTCGCCAGGTCGGTGGCGCGGCGCGTCGTGTTCATGGACCACGGGCGGATCGTCGAGGTGGCGCCGCCCGACCAGTTCTTCACCGCGCCGGAGAGCGAACGGGCGCGCGACTTCCTGTCGAAGATCCTGCCCCACTAGGCAACGAGAAAGGGCCAGCACATGCTCACTCGCAGGTTCCTCAGCGTGGCGGTCGCCGCCGCCCTGACGCTCGGCACGGTCGCCTGCGGCGACGACGACGCCGGGACCGCGCCCGGCGGCGACAAGAACTTCGCCGCCGGCTCCACGATGGAGAAGCTCAACAAGGCCGGGAAGGTGAAGGTCGGCACCAAGTTCGACCAGCCCCTCTTCGGCCTCAAGGGCATCTCCGGCAAGCCCGAGGGCTTCGACGTCGAGATCGCCAAGATCATCGTCAAGGAGCTGGGGATCTCCGAGGAGAACATCGAGTGGGTGGAGTCCATCTCGAAGAACCGTGAGGACTTCATCATCAACGGCACGGCGGACTTCATCGTCGCGACCTACACGATCAACGACGACCGCAAGCAGAAGGTGGCCTTCGCCGGGCCCTACTACGTCGCCGGCCAGGACATCATGGTGAAGAAGGACGACACCTCGATCACCGGCAAGGACAGCCTCGCGGGCAAGCGGGTCTGCTCCGTCACCGCCTCGACGCCCGCCGAGCGCATCAAGACCGAGGTGCCGAAGGCGAAGCTCACGCTGTTCGGTACGTACCAGGAGTGCGTCGAGGCCATGAAGAACGACCAGGTCGACGCGACGTCCACCGACAACGTCATCCTGCTCGGCCTCATCGAGGCGAACCCCGACGAGTTCAAGCTGGTGGGCCAGCCGTTCAGCACCGAGCCGTACGGCATCGGCGTCAAGAAGGACGACACGGACTTCCGCAACTTCGTCAACGACGTGCTGACCGCCGCGTACGCGGACGGCCGGTACAAGGCGGCGTACGACAAGTCGGTCGGCAAGGTGCAGCCCACCATGCCGGCCCCGCCGGCGGTGAACCGCTACTAGCGGCAGCCGAGCGGCAGCGCGATGGGCGTCATCCTCGAGAGCCTTCCGGACTACCTGACCGGGATGCGGGTGACGCTGCTGCTGTCGGTGACGTCGTTCGCCGTCGCGCTGCTGCTCGGGTTCGTCGTCGCGACGTTCCGGGTCAGCCCGGTCGCCCCATTGCGGGCGGCCGGGCTGCTCTACGTCGAGACGTTTCGCAACATCCCGCTGACCGCGTTCTTCGCGCTGGCCGTCTTCGGGCTGCCGAAGGTCGGCCTGACGTTCTCGTTCTACGCCTTCGCGGTGCTGGTGCTCGGCGTCTACACCGGCGCGTTCGTCGCGGAGGCGATCCGCTCCGGCATCAACACCGTGGCGCGCGGCCAGGCCGAGGCCGCGCGGTCGATCGGGCTGACGTTCGGGCAGTCGCTCTGGCACGTCGTGCTGCCGCAGGCGCTGCGCAGCGTCGTGCAGCCGATCGGCAGCCTGTTCATCGCGATCACGAAGAACAGCTCGATCGCCAGCCTGTTCGCCGTCGTCGAGCTCACCGGCACGTTCGACGCCCTGACGGAGCGGCACGCGGCGACGCTGCCGCTGCTCATCGGCACGATGATCGCGTACCTGCTCATCACGATCCCGGCCGGTCTGCTCACGGGTGTCCTCGAACGGCGGGTGGCGTTCAAGCGATGAGCGCCGTCCTCTACGACGAGCTCGGCCCGCGCGGGCGGAGACGGGTCCGCGTCGCGTCGGCGGCGGCGTTCGTCCTGCTCGCATTCGTCGTCTACGTCGCGCTGCGCCGGCTCGCCGACAAGGGCCAGCTCGAGGGCGACCGGTGGGAGAACCTCGGCAACCCCGTCCTGCTCCGCTTCCTCGCCGGCGGGCTCTGGCTCAACGTCCGCGCCGCGCTCGCCGCCATGGCGCTCGCGCTGGTACTCGCCACGGTGCTCGCGCTCGGGCGGCTCTCCCGCGTCCGCCCGGTCCGCTGGGCCTCCGGGTTCGTCGTGGAGACGTTCCGCGCGCTGCCGCAGCTGCTGTTCATCGTCGGCGTGTTCCTCGTGCTGCCGCGCTACGGCATCAACCTGCCGGTGTTCCTCTACCTCGTGGTCGGGCTGACGCTGTACCAGGGCGCGGTGCTCGCCGAGATCTTCCGGGCCGGCATCCTGTCGCTCGACCGCGGGCAGTCGGAGGCGGCGTACGCCGTCGGCCTCAGCTACCGGCAGGCGATGGGCTTCGTGGTCGTGCCGCAGGCCGTCCGCCGGATGCTCCCGTCGATCGTCAGCCAGCTCGTCACGCTGTTCAAGGACACCTCGCTCGGCTACGCGATCAGCTACCTGGAGATGGTGCGGCGCGGCCGGATCGCGACGACGCAGTTCGGCGAGTCGCTGCTGCAGATCGTGCTGCTCGTCGCACTGACGTTCATCCTCATCAACCTCGCGCTGTCGCGGTTCGCCCGCTGGCTGGAGCAGCGCCAGGCCCGCCGCTACGGCGGCGGCACGGCCACCGTCACCGGCGTCGAGGACCTCACCGTCATCGAGCCGAAGACTCCGTAGGAACCGGGTGGGTGTCGAGGAACGTCATCGGCGCCACGTCCGCGCTCGCGCAGTACGTCGCGTCCCCGGCGAACGTCGCGCGGAGCTGGGTGGCGCGCCGGAACGGAGTCACCGCCTGCGGGCCGAGCCGCTCGAGGTCGGCGCGCGCGGTGCCGTCCGCGCCGGTCGTCGCCGACGTCTCGTAGAGCGTCGCGCCGTCCTCGAGCAGCTCGAACGCGATCCGCTCGCCGTCGAGCGCCGAGCCGGCGGTGAGCAGCGCCTCGACGACCGCAGGGGTGGCGGCGCCGGGCCGGTCCACCTTCGTGACCGGCTTCGCGGCCATGTTCGTGTGGGTACAGCTGGCCGGCGGAATGCAGCCGGCCGTGGCGAGCGCGGCGAGCGCGGCGACGGCGGCGAACGGCTGGGTTCTCATTCCGCGTTCGACCCGGTTCTCCCCAAGGTTACGGGCCGCCGGGTACCCCCGGCGGCCCGCACCTCGTGCGCGGTCAGAGCAGGTTGAGCTGCGTCTGCGGGTTGAGCCGGCCGAGCTTCACCGCACCCGCCCGCGCCTTGTCGCTGAGCAGGAACGTATCCACGCCACGCCAGATGTCGTTGGCGTAGACGAAGCCGTCGTACCAGTACGACGACCACGCGGAACCGCCGTGCGGCTGGTAGAAGCCGATCTCGGCCTGCGCCGGCGTCGCGCCCGCGATCAGCGCGTCGACGTCGACGACGGTCGTGCCGCCGTTGTACGCCGACGAGACGAGGACGTTCGAGCCGTCGCGGAGCGGGATGAAGTTGAAGTTGTGCATCGTGCAGATGCCGCTCACCGACCGCGGGATCTTGTAGTTCGCGAGCAACGTTCCGGTGACGGCGTCGACGAACCAGATCCGGCCCTGCAGGTCGTCGGGGTTGGTGCAGCGGGCCGCGCCGCCACCGCCCGACTCGTCGCCGAACGCCACGATCGAGCCGTCCCAGCTGAACGTCGCCGAGTGCCAGATGTCGATGTTCGACTGGTTGACGACCGGGTGGTCGAACCGCCACAGGAACACCGGGTTCTTCGGGTCGGAGATGTCCCAGACCTGCGACTCGCTCATGCACGCGGCCGCCGCGCGCTTGATCTCGGCGAACACGCTGATGTCGTGGCACGCCTTCAGCTGCGCACCGAGCGTCGTGAAGTTCGCCATCTCCGTGCCCGGGTCGAGCCAGTACTTCGTCACGGTGGACGCGGCCGGCGCGGCGAGCGGCACCTCGATGATCGAGACGTACCCGTGCGGGCGCTGGCAGTTCGGGCCGAGGCCGCTGATCGGGTACGACGAGACGTAGACGAAGACGCGGCCGGCGGCGTCGTCGGGCAGCAGCGTGTGCGTGTGCGACCCGCAGTCGGTGGCGATGGACGCGAGGTGCACCGGCGCCGTCGGGTTGCTCACGTCGAAGATGCGCACGCCCTCCCACGCGCCCGGCGTGGTGCCGCTGACGTTCGTGCTGTTGCACGCGCCGCTGCTCTGCGGCGTGTCGACCGACTGGAACAGCAGGTTGCGCCACACGGAGACGTCGCCCTGCGCGCCGTTGCAGCGGAAGTCGCTGAGGACGACCGGCGCCTCGGGGTCGGAGGCGTCGATGATCCGGAACCCGACGTAGTTCCCGGCGTAGACGGTCTTGCCGACGAACGCCAGGTCCGACTGCGTCGCGGACGTGGACTTCGGGACGTTGGACAGCAGCTTCATGTTCTTGCTGTACCGCGTCGGCTCCACGGCGCCCGGGCCGTTGTGGTCCTCGTGGGCGACGGCGGAGCCGGGCAGCCCCACCGCGAGCGCCGCCGCGGCGGAAATCAGGAGAAGTCGAGAGCGCACGTGCCTCACCTTCCTCACGTTCGGCAGGGCGCCCGTCCGGCAGACGTGTGCTCACCCGCCCGCCGGAGGCGCCGGTGCGGCGACCGTAGGCCGATCGGGGAAAACGGTCAATCCGGACATCGGCCGCCGGCGGTGGCGCGGCGCAGCGCCGTCAGGACGCGCAGCGGGTCGTGAACCCGACGAGGTCGACCTCGTCGCCGCAGAGCCGGATGCGCTGCCACACGGTGTTGTCCGCCTTCGTCTGCTCGCGCAGCCGGCCCAGCGGGTCGAGCACGATCTGCAGCAGGTAGTAGCCGTCGGGCACGCCGCTGATCTCGATGTACTGGTGCGGCACCGACGCGTCGTAGTGGTCCACCCAGCCGGGCGAGATGCCGCTCACCTGCGCGACGCCCGCCTCCGACGCGCTGGTCGGGTAGCAGGCGTTCGGGTCGGCGTACTTGCGCGGGCCCGCCGTCCGGTACGGGTAGACGTCCATGAGGCAGAAGCCGGCCTTGCGGCCCGCGCGCAGCGGGCGCCGGTCGAGGCGCCTGCCCTGGGCGTTCGACCGCCACAGGTTCGCGACCGCGAAGTCCTCGTAGTGGAAGTGCCCGTGCGTCGGGTCGAGCACGAACCCGCCCGCGTCGCTGTCGCGGTACCGGCCGTTGCTGGAGTACACCCGCTGCGACACCTGCGCGTCCGACGCCAGCCGGTCCACGCGGTGGTGCAGCTCGAGCGGGCCGGTGCCTGCGTTGGCGGCGCGGGTCTCGAACCGAAGGCACCGCACCGGCGTCGGACTGTCGTGGACGACCTCGCTCGCCTGGCAGGGGAACACCGTGTCGCCCGAGTCGGAGACCGGCGTCGCGCCGCCGAGGTACAGGGCGGCGGAACGCAGCGCGACGAGGTTCGGCAGCAGCGTGCGCGGCTTCGGCGCGGCCTCGCCGGGCGCCGCGGACACGGCGAGCAGCAACCCCGCGGCGAGGCAGCCGCGGCGCAGCTGGATGTCCTTCACACGCACGACTGTGCCCTGTCCTCGCCTCGAACGAAAGCCGCAACCACAACGAACCTGAAACCCGCGCGGAGGCTCTCACGGCCGTACGGATGCCCAAACAGAGGAGCCCCATGTCCGAGCCGCGGTTCGGTACGACGAGGATTCGGGTCGCGGTGCTCGCGCTGCTCGGCGCGGTCCTCGTCCCCGGCAGCGGGCCGGCCGGCGCCGCCGAGTGCGGCGGCCGCATCACGACGACGCGCGACGGGTGGCAGCGGGTCGCGGCGCCGGCGTTCGACGACGGCAGCGACGAGGTCACCGCGTTCGCGGTCGCGCCGCACGACCCGCGCACGATGTTCGTGACGAACGGCAGCGTGATTCGCCGCTCCGGCGACGGCGGCTGCCGCTGGACGCAGACCTTCACGACCGACGACTCCGTCGCGGGCGTGCCGCTGCGGGTGGGCACGCAGGTCAGGGAGATCGTCGCCGCGCAGCGGTGGACGTACGCCGTCGTGTCCGACCTCGCGACAATCCGCGTGTTCGCCAGCGCGGACGGCGGCCGGACGTGGGCCGACACCGAAGTGCCGGCGCTCCCGAGCGGCGGCCTGATCAACCCGCCCCACATCACGACCAGCCTGGACGGCGCGGACGTGTACCTGCTGCTCGGCTGGAGCGACCCGGCGTCCGCCGACGTCGTCTACGCGTCGGGCGACGGCGGCGGCTCGTGGACGACGCACCCTGTGGTGGCCGGGTACCCCCAGGAGCCGAACGTCGTCGCGCGCGACATCGCGGTCGACCCGCTCGACGGCCGGTCGCTGTGGCTGTCGAGCAGCTCGGGCATCCTCCAGTCGCTCGACCGGGGCGCGACCTGGCAGCTGCGCGAGAGCAGCGAGCGCGGCGCCGACCTCGGCCCCATGTCGGTGACGCACCGCGCAGGCTCCCCCGTGCAGGTCCTGGCCGGGAGCGTGTACGAGGACGTGGCGTACGTGCGCGGCAACGGCGGCGGCCTCACCGTCGTCAACACGCCCGCGCGCGTCGAGTCGCTGGTCGGCGGGCGGCTGGTGACCGACGCGGTGATCGAGACCGCCGAGGGCATCTACGAGCTCGACATCTTCAACCTGAGGTGGGCGCCGGCACACCGCGGCTCGCCCCGGCTCTCGCGGCTCACCACCGACTACACGGCACGGCCCCGGATCTACGCGTGCGCGTGCGACGCCGCGGGCGACGGCTCGATCTGGAGCCGGGTGCCGCGGTCGTTCGTCGACGACCCCGAGCCGCCGGAGATCCCCGGCGACGAGGGGTGCGCCGCAAGCAAGCACGGGATCCAGCCGGCGGGGTTCGCGCCGACCCGGGTGACGGGCACCGACGAGGTGTCGTTGCAGCCCGGCGAGTCGCGGACCGTGACCTACCAGCTGCAGGTGCAGCCACGCGAGCTCGACGTGTTCTTCCTGTTCGACAGCGGCTACCGCGCGCAGCTGTTCGCGTGCGCGGCGTCGCAGGGCAGCGTATGGGCGGCGCAGCACCTCGCCCGGCTGCGGAACCTGCGGGCTGGCGTCGGGCTGTACCGCGACTACCCCTCGCCGGCCTCGTCCCTGTACAACGTCATCGCGCCGGACTGCACCCTCGGCGGCCGCCAGCCGTTCGTGTACAAGCGGTCGCTGCGGGTGGGGCCGATCGGCGTCCCGCTGCAGCAGGCGGCGTCGGCGTGGATCGAACCGACGTTCTGCCAGCGCGGCCACGCGGCGCTGGCCGGTCTGATGCAGGCCGCCACCGGCGAGGGCCAGGACCTGCCGCCGGCCGGCGGGTCGCCGTTCGACGTGCCGGGCAACCAGGAGGCCGGCTTCACGCCCGATGCGTTCAAGGTCGTCGTGCACGTGGCCGGCGGGACCTTCGGCACGCCGGAGCGCAACGCCGCGTACCTCGGCCCGCGGTTCGCCCGTGTGATCGACGCGCTGGTCGCCGACGACATCAAGCAGGTCGGCATCTACGCGCCGCCCGGCAACGCGAAGTACCACGGCGACGAGCTCACCTGGTTCACCGACGCCGAGACCGGCCAGGAGGACCTGGCCCGCGTCGCCAGGGAGACCGGCGCCGTCGCGCGGCAGCCGGTCCGGTGCGGACCCAAGGCCGTCGTCGGGGTGGGCGACCCGCTGGTGTGCGTCTACGTCGACGGCACCTCCGGCGTCGACCCGGACGCGCCGGCGATGGGGTCGCAGATCGCCGAGCTGGTGAAGGCGTTCACCGACGTGCGCCCGATGACGCTCGGCGTCGTCGGCGGCGGCAACGTGGTCGTGGACGCCGCGCCGCCCGCCGCGCGGAACGCCGACCACCTGCTCCCGCAGACGCTCTCGCACACCGTGACGTACCGCTGCCGCCCGAGTGCGGCGGGCGAGGTGCGCGAGGTCGAGGTCGGTGGGCACGTCGGCGGCGAGCTCGTGGCGAAGACGAAGACGGTGGTCCGGTGCGGTGCGCCACCGGCGGCGGTCCGGCCGCTGCCGGACGAGTTCGTGCCGTTCGCGCCGCCGGTCGTGCAGCTCGTCGCGCCGGTCGCGCCGCAGCTGCCGCCGAACAACATCGCGCCGAACACCGCGCCGCAGCCGAACGCGCAGTCGCAGAACGTCGCGCAGGGCGTCGCCGCCGGTGCCGCGGTGCCGCAGGAGGAGACGGAGCCGCGGCTCGCGTACGCCGACATCGGCGAGGCGCGGCCGCAGTACGGCGACGAGCTCGAGATGAGCGCGCTGCCGCGCCGGGCGCCGTACGACGTGCCGGCGTGGATGGTCGTGGAGGTCGCGCTGCTGACGTCGGCGGCCGGCGCGTACGCGGCGTACCGGCGCCGTACGGCGGCGCAGCCGCAGGTGCGCCGGCAGCGGTTCTGACGCCTGCGCCAGAAAACTTCGGCGCTCGGAAGACTGCGGACGCCGAAGCCGGGAACTAACGGCGCGAACACGCGAACCTCGCCGCTACGCACCCCAGCCGCGCAGCGGTTCCCGGACCCGAGGAGCGCCCGTGGCCGATCCCAGCGGTGCCCGGGCGCGGGTCGGTGTCGCGGCGCTAGCGCTGCTCGGCGCGGCGCTGGTGCCCGCGGGCGCGGAGGCGGCGCCGGCCGGGTGCGGCGGGCGGATCACGACGACGCGGGACGGCTGGCAGCGCGTCGCGGCGCCGGCGTTCGCGCGGGGCGGCCGGGCGGTGACGGCGTTCGCGGTCGGGCCCGAGGACGCGCGCACGCTGCTCGCCACCAACGGCACCGCGATCGCCCACTCGACGGACGGCGGCTGCCGCTGGCGCGACGCGTACGCGCTCCCCGACGCTCCCGCCGACGCCGTGGGCGCGCGGGCGCGGATCGTCGACGTCGTCGCGACGAGCGGCCCGCTGTACGCCGTCGTCGCCGACGCCACGGCACCGCGCGTTCTCGTCAGCGCCGACCGCGGCCGGTCGTGGACGGCGGCCGACCTCCCCGCCGTTCAGCCGCGCGACGTCGCGGTCCGGCCGAAGCTCGTCGCGGACAACCGCGGCACGCACGCGTACCTGCTGGCCGGCTCCGGCAGCGGGGCCGCGCAGAACGACGTCGTGTACGCCACCCGCGACGCGGGCCGCGGCTGGTCGGCCAACCCGGTCCCGGCCGGCTACCCCGTCGAGCCGCACCTCGCCGCGCGCGACATCGGCGTGGACCCGGTGGACGGGCGCTCGGTCTGGCTCTCGACGTCGGCCGGGCTGCTGGAGTCCACCGACGGCGCGCGGACCTGGCTGCTGCGCGAGAACTCCGAGCGCGGCAACGACCTCTCGGTGCTGTCCGTCGCGCGCCGCGCAGGGGACCCGGTGCAGGTGCTCGTCGCGAGCAACGCCGAGGACCTGCTGCACGTCCGCGGGGCGGTCGGCGGGCTCACCGTCGTCAACACGCCGGGCCCGGTCCGCTCCGTCGCCGCCGGGCGCAACGGCACCGAGGCCGCGATCGAGACGCCGTCGGGCATCTACGAGCTCGACTTCTACGACCTCACCTGGGCGCCCGCGCACCGCGGCAGCCCGCGGCTGTCGAGGCTGACCTCCGACCGCACCGCGGCGGCCCACTTCTACGCCTGCGCGTGCGACGGCGACGGCTCGATCTGGAGCCGGGCGCCGCGCGCGTTCCTGCCGGAGCTCGGCGCCGCCAACGTGCCGCCGTTCCCCGGCGAGGACGGGTGCGCGCCGAGCCGCCGCCGGATGCGGCCGGTCGAGTTCCCGCCGTCCGCCGTCCTGCCCGCCGCGGACGAGGTGACGGTGCCGCCCGGCGGCTCGCGGACGGTGAGCTACCGGTTCCGGGTACGGCCGCGCGAGCTCGGCGTGTACTTCCTCGTCGACACCGGTCACCGCGCGACGACGTACGCCTGCGCCGCGTCGCAGGGCGGCGCGTGGGCGGCGCAGCACCTCGCGCGGATCAGGAACCTGCGGGCCGGCCTCGGCGTCTACCGCGACTACCCCGCGCAGACCGGCGCGCGCGACCTGCTGGTCGACGCGAAGTGCGCGCGCGGCGAGGAGAAGCCGTTCGTCTACCGTCGGCTGCTGCCGGCCGCGCCGGTCGGGTACCCGCTGCAGCAGGCGATGGCGAACATCGACGTGACGTGGTGCCAGAGCGGCCGGGCCGGGCTCGCGGCGTTGCTGCAGGCCGCGACCGGCGAGGGGCAGGACGTGCCGCCGCTCGGCACGTCACCGCTCGACCTGCCGGGCAGCCACGACGCCGGCTTCGCCGAGGACGCGTTCAAGGTCGTCGTCCACGTCACGGGCGGGTCGTTCGCCGCACCCGAGCGCGACCCCGGCTACCCCGGCCCCGGCTTCGACCGCACCATCGAACGGCTCGCCGCGAACGGCGTGCAGCAGGTCGCGATCTACGCGCCGCCGCCCAAGCGGCTGAACCCCGCCGGGGAGCCGGTGTCCGGCGCGGAGACCGGCCTCGACGACCTCAGCCGGGTCGCGCGCGGGACCGGCGCCGTCGCGACGAAGCCGGTCCGCTGCGGCGCGCTGCCCGGCTCGACGATCCAGCCGGGCGAGCCGCTCGTCTGCGTGTTCGCCGACGACGCGGGCGTGGACCCGGTGGCGCCGTCGATGGGGTCGCAGTTCGCCGAGCTGGTGACGTCGTTCAGCGACGTGCGGCCGATGCGGCTGGCCGTTCTGTCGGGCGACGGCACGACCGTCGGCGGCGTCTCGCCCGCCGCGCCGCGCCACCTCGACCACCTGGCCCCGCAGACGCTGACCTACGACGTGACGTACCGGTGCGCCCGCGACGAGGCGGGGTCGGCCAAGGCGGTCGAGCTCGGCGGGCAGGTCGGCGACACCGTCGTCGCGCGCACCACGACCGTCGTCCGCTGCGGCGAGGCGGCGGTGCCGCGCCGGCTGCCGGAGATCGCGTCACTGGTCGCCGGCCTCCAGCTCGCGGCGCCCGGGCCGCAAGCGCCGAACGCGCCCACCGGGAACAACGCCCCGCAGACCAACACCCAGCCGCAGAGCGGTGCGCAGCACGCCGGCTCCGGGGCCGCCACTCCGCAGGAGGACCAGGCGCCGCGCCTCGCGTTCGCGCACGCGAACGACGCGGCGCCGGCCGAGGAGCAGCTCGAGATGAGCGCGCGGTCGCGCCGCAAGCCCTACGACGTGCCGCCGTGGATGCTGGTCGAGGTCGCGCTGCTGGCCGGCGCCGCGGCGTACGGCGCGCATCGCCGGCGCACCGCGCCGCAGCCGGCCGTGCGGCGGCAACGCTTCTGACCGCGCGCCGGTAGGTTGCCGCGCATGGACCTGCGGGTGATGACCGAGCCGCAGCAGGGCGCGACCTACGACGACCTGCTCGCCGTCGCCCGCGCCACCGAGGAGCTCGGCTTCGACGCGTTCTTCCGCTCCGACCACTACCTCGCCATGGGCATCCCCGGCCGGCCCGGCCCGAGCGACGCGTGGGTCACGCTCGGCGCGCTCGCCCGCGAGACCTCGCGCATCCGGCTCGGCACGCTGCTCACCGCGGCGACGTTCCGGCTGCCGGGGCCGCTCGCCATCGCGGTCGCGCAGGTGGACGCGATGAGCGGCGGGCGGGTGGAGTTCGGGCTGGGCGCCGGCTGGTACGAAGAGGAACACGCGGCGTACGGCATCCCGTTCCCGCCGGAACGCGAGCGGTTCGAGCGGATGCGCGAGCAGCTCGACGTCGTCACCGGGCTGTGGGAGACGCCGGAGGGCGAGACGTTCACGTACGCAGGGACGTACTACACGGTCACGGACTCTCCCGCGCTGCCGAAGCCGGCCCAGCGGCCGCGGCCGCCGGTGATCCTCGGCGGCACCGGCCCGCGCCGCACGCCGCGGCTCGCCGCCGAGCGCGCGGACGAGTACAACGTGCCGTTCCAGCCGCTGGATGCGGTGCGCGAACGGTTCGCGGTCGCGCGGAGGGCCTGCGCCGAGCTCCGGCGCGACCCCGCGACGCTCGTCCTCTCCAACGCGCAAATGCTCTGCTGCGGGCGGACCGACGCCGAGCTGGCGCGGCGCGCGGAGCGGACGCGGCACGACCTCGGCCTGCTGCGCGACACGCAGCTCGCCGGGACGCCGAACGAGATCGTGGACCGGCTCGGCGCGTACGCCGACGCGGGCGCGACGCGCACGTACCTGCAGCTGCTCGACCTGCACGACCCCGAGCACCTCGAGCTCGTTGCCGCCGAGGTGCTGCCGCAGCTGCGTTGAGTCAGCCCGCCTTGCCTGGGTGCCCAGGCGCCAGCAGCCCGCGACGCCGCGCTTCCTTCACCCACCGCTGCGCGGTCGTGACGGGCACGTCGTTGGCGGTCGCCAGGTCGGATACCGGCTTCGACGTCGTGGCGACAAGGCTGCGGTACGCCGCCGCGATCGAGTCGTAGAACGCGTCCGGGTAGCCGCGCACGGCGTTGGACCGCAGCGAGTCCGGCACCCGCGCCTCGACCTTGCGCTTGCGGGCGGCGGGGACGGCGTCGTGCAGCTGCGCGTTCGCGGCGCCCTCTATGCGGCCGACCGGGATGCTGCGCAGCACCTCGGCCGAGACCGGGCCGTCGAGGCGCAGCCCGACCACCCGCAGCCGGCCATCCGCGCGCGGCGCGAGGCGGATGTGGATCGACACGGGGGACGGGGTGTCGTCCTCCCACGTGTACCACCCGTCGGCCACCGGCCGGAAGCGTGCCATGCCCCGCAGGATACCGGCAGCAATCTGCTGCGTCACGTTGCGCCGACCCAGACGTCTGAGTACGCTCACTCAGACGTCTGGATGAGCCCATCCGGACCATAGGCCCGGCAACGGGCGGAGAGAAGAGCAGATGGACGTCACGGTCGTCATCGTCGGGGGGATCGCGCTGGCCGCGATCGCGACGGTGCTCAAGTCGATCCACCGCATCGGTCCGACGCAGGTCGGGCTGGTCAACAAGCGCATCGGGCTCGGCAAGCTCGACGAGGACAACCCGATCGCGCTCAACGGCGAGGCCGGCTTCCAGGCCGACCTCCTCATGCCGGGCCTGCGCTTCAAGCTGTGGCCCGTCTTCAACGTCACCCGCTACCCGTGGGTGCAGGTGCCGGCCGGCGAGATCGGCGTCGTCATCGCCCAGGTCGGCGAGCCGCTGCCGATCGGCGCGAAGAGCGCGTCCTACCGCTCCGAGTTCGGCAACTTCGGCGACGTCCGGAGCTTCCTCACCGGCGGCGGCCAGAAGGGCGTGCAGCGCCCCGTCCTCCCGCCCGGCACGCTCGTCCCGATCCACCCGGTGGCGTTCGTCGTCATCACCGCGCGCGAGGTGTTCGGCCTGCCGGTCGCGCCGGAGCTCGCCGCGCTCTCCACGGGCGGCACGCTGGTCGCCGAGTCGTTCGGCCTGACCGTCGACCAGCTCGTGGTGCTCGTCATCGCGCCGCAGGACGAGGACGACGTCATCGGACTCGTCACGACCCTCGAAGGCGCGCCGCCCGAGAAGGGCGACATCGCCTCCCGGCTCGGCGGGTTCGACGACATCGCGGAACTGGAGACCGAGGACGTGACCGACGCCGAGCTCATCGACGTCCTGCTCGGGTCGAAGAACGACCTGCACAACAGCTACCAGGACTTCCAGGCGTTCCTCGAGGCCGGCGGCCGCATCGGCCTCCAGCACGACCCGCTGCTCTACGGCGCGTACCTGCTGAACCCGTTCCTCGTCCGCGTCGAGCTGGTCCCGATGCTCGTCGTCAACCAGGGCGAGGTCGCCGTCGTGAAGGGCTTCGTCGGCCTGCCCACGCTCGACACGTCGGGCGCGGAGTTCAAGTTCGGGTCGATCGTGCGGCCGGGTCACCGCGGCATCTGGCAGGAGCCGCTGCGCACCGGCAAGTACGCCATCAACCCGCGCGTCTACGCCGCCGAGATCGTGCCGACGTTCATCCTCACCCTGAACTGGTCGCACTCGTCGAGCCAGGCGCACGACCTCGACGCGCGGCTGCAGCCGATCGTCGGCAAGAGCCGGGAGGGCTTCGTCTTCACCATCGACCTCCAGGTGCAGATCCACGTCTCGGACACCAAGGCACCGAAGGTCATCTCGATGGTCGGCACCATGCTCAACCTGGTGAACGAAGTGCTGCAGTCCGCGGTCGGCAACCACTTCCGCAACACGTTGCAGGACCTCGAGGCGGTGCGGTTCATCGAGACCCGGCAGGAGGTGCAGACGTCGGCGTTCCGCGCGGTCAGCGAGTACCTCACGGCGTACGACGTCGAGACCCGCGGGGTGTACATCCAGGACGTGGTGTTCCCCGACGAGCTGGTCGAGGTGCTGACCCGCAGGGAGATCGCGAACCAGGAGCGCACCACCTACACCGAGCAGCAGCGCGCCGAGACCGCGCGCGTCGAGATGGAGAAGGCGCGCGGTACCGCCGACATGCAGGCGCAGCTCGCCAGCGCGCAGGTGTCCGTCGCCATCAGCACCAACCAGGCGAAGGCGCGCGAGGCCGCGGCGAGCGGTGAGGCGGCGTACGTGCGGCTCACCGGCCAGGCCGAAGCCGACCGGCGCGAGGCGATCGGCCTCGCCGAGGCGAAGGCGACCGAGGCGCTCGGCCTCGCCCGCGCGGCCGGCTTCGACGCGCAGCGCACCGCCATCGGCGAGATGCCGACCGCGCTCGTCGCGGTGGCGGGCGCCATCGCGGACGGCAAGATCGACATCATGCCGGACGTGCTCGTCACGGGCGGCGGCGCCGTGGACGGTCTCGCGGCGACGTTGATGAGCAAGTTCCGCGACGCGAAGCCGGCCGCGCCGATTCCGAAGCCGGCCGCGGTGAAGGCCGCGCCGGTGAAGGCCGCGGCCGCCGCGCAGGGCGAGCCCGCGAAGCGGGCCAAGCAGCCGAGGCGCAAGCCCGACCGCCCGGCCGCCTGACGAAGTGGAAGCGAGGCCCGTCGCAACCGCGGCGGGCCTCGCGTCGTGGCACGATCGGCGCGTGCTACGGCTCGGCAGTACCGTCGTCGGCGTCGCGGACCTGGCCCGCGCGCTGGCGTTCTGGACGGCGGCGCTGGACTACGTGCGCCGCGACCCCGACGACGGCGACACGTTCGTCGTGCTGGTGCCGCGCGGCGGTACCGGCCCGGCGGTGTCGCTGATGGTCAGCGAGTCGCCGCCGGAGCCGCGGCCCCGCGTGCACCTCGACCTGTACGCCGACGACCAGGCCGCCGAGGTCGAGCGGCTGGTCGCACTCGGCGCGTCCCGGGTCGACTGGGACAGCTACCCGCCGGACCCCGACTTCGTCGTGCTCTCCGACCCCGACGGCAACCCGTTCTGCGTCATCGACAAGAGCGCGTAGCGGCTACCCCTTGCGGTACGACCGCCCGCTGCGCGACGAGACGCGGCCGGCCAGACCGCGCGGTACCAGGCGGCCCGCGCCGACGATCGCCTTGTACTGCCAGCCCGGCACGCTCAGCGGCTTGCCCGCGCGCAGGTCCCGCAGCCCGGCCGCGACGACGTCGTCGGCGTCCAGCCACAGCAGCTCGGGCAGCCCGCTCATCTCCATGCCTGCGCGGTCGTGGAACTCCGTGTGCGTGAAGCCGGGACAGAGCGCCAGCACCCGCACGCCGGTCCCCGCGAGGTCCTGGCGCACCGCCTCGCTGAACGACACCACCCACGCCTTCGACGCACCGTACGTCCCGCGCGGGAAGAACGCCGCGACGCTCGCGACGTTGACGATGTCGCCGCGGCCGCGCTCGGCCATGCCACGCACCGCGGCGGTCGTGAGGCGCAGGACCGCGTCTACGTGGACGCGCAGCATCGTGGCCTCGTCCTCGACCGGCACCTCGAGGAACCGGCCGCGGTGGCCGAAGCCCGCGTTGTTGACGAGCAGCCCGACGTCGTCGCGCCCGGCGCGTTCCGCGACCCGCGCCACGCCCTCGTCGGTCGCGAGATCGGCCGGGAGCACCTCGGCGCGCACGCCGTACGCCGCCTCGGTCTCCTTCGCGAGAACGGCCAGCCGCGCCTCGTCGCGCGCCACCAGCACGAGGTCGTACCGCTCCCGCGCCAGCCGGCGCACGAACGCCGCCCCGATGCCCGCACTCGCACCCGTCACGATCGCCGTCGCCATGCGGCGGAGCGTACGTCGGTCAGAAGTCGACGCGCATGACGACGCGGCGCAGCGTCGGGTGGCTCACCTGCTCGAAGCCGGCCGCGGCGAAGATGCTGCGGCTCCCGACGTGCACCTCGCCCCACGTGATCGTCTTGCCGGGCGTCGTGATGATCGGGTACCCCTCGAGCGCGCTCGCGCCGCGCTCCCGCGCGTAGTCCACGGCGGCGACGGCGAGCGCGCGGCTGATCCCGTGCTTGCGGTAGCCGGCCCGGACGGTGAAGCAGGTCACCGCCCACACCGAGGCGTCGGTCTTGTCCTCGTCCGGGCGGCCGGTCCACGGCACCGGCATCCGGGCCAGGCGGGCGTACGCCGTCCGCGGCTCGACCGCGCACCAGCCGACCGGCTCGTCGCCGAGGTACGCCACCAGCCCCGTGGTCTCCGCGCCGGGGACGCCGCAGTTGGCCTGCTCGAACAGCTCGGCGGTGAGCACCTCCCGCGGCGCGTGCCACAACCAGCCGTCGGTCCACTTGTAGCGCTGGCACTGGCAGCGCGCGGCGTCCCCGCGCTGCCCGAACACCGTCTGGACGTCGTCCCACGACGCTTCGTTCGCGGGCACGATCCGCAGCTCCGGTTCCACGCCGGGAAGCCTGCCACGCCCTCGGCCCCGGGAGCCGCGAACCTCAGCAGGCGACGTCGCTGAACCGCTCCGTGAGCTTCATGATCAGCGGGCAGGACGGCGTCCACGGCAGCGGCGCGGCGCCGTTGACCAGCGCCAGCTCGTCGGTGGTGAGCTCGGCGAGCGTGTCCTTCTTCAGCACCAGCTTCACGACGTTCCTCCAAGGGTTGAGGACCTGCGTCAGCCTTCCACGACCGTGTACCAGTAGAGGCTCCACGCGCCGAGCGAGGTCGCCGAGCGGTTGACCCGGCCGGCGGTCAGCGACGAGACCGTGCCGCTGTTCGCGTACTTGCCGCCGGAGTCACGCGACGACCAGCCGCCGTCGTCGTCGAAGTACTCCGCGTCGAACCGCCAGGTCGAGGCGTTCAGCATCCGGCCCTTGAAGATGACCTCGCTCTGCACGACGCCGTTGTCCATCGCGTGCGTGCCGATGTCGGCGTACGTGTTCGCGGCCCGGCTGTACGACGAGGTCTCCGGCGAGCCGCGGTAGACCGTGCCGGCGTAGCCGTCGCGGCCGGCCGTGAGGTTGAACTGCGCCTCGGCGTAGGTCTGCCCCCAGGGCTCGATGATGTCCTTGACGAGTGCCTTGTCGAAGCCGAGCGTGACCAGCCGGGTGTCGCTGACGTCGCTCGTCGCGCCGTTGAGCGAGAGCCGGAACGTGTTGGTGCCGCCCTTCGCGTCGGGCGCGGTCTTCGTGTAGTAGTCCTGGCCGTCGAGGTCGTCCGAGAGCATCAGGTCGGTGAAGTACACCGTCGACACCGCCTCCCGCGCGCCGTACGGGTCGGACTCCCAGACCACGACCTTCACGTCGAGGCGCGGGCTGGTGCCGGGCAGGTTGATGCCGGCCGACAGCGGGCCGGCGTTGCCCCAGTTCTGCGTGTACGGCGCGTCCCTGTCGTAGGCGAGCGTCGAGACGTACGTGTAGCCGTCGTTGTTGCCGTTGGTGTCGACGTAGACGTCGAAGCGGAACTCGTCGGTGGTGCCGCCGTCGTGGTCCTGCACGATCTGCGCGTACTCCAGCCGCAGCGTCGCCGTGCCCGCGAGGTGCGCAGCCCCAGTGCCGGTCTGGCCGGACGCGTAGTCGAGGGAGGCGATGACGAGGTCGAGCGAGTGGTCGGCGGTCAGCAGCTCGCCGTGGTGGACCGGCGAAAGCGAGAAGTCCGCGCCGCTGACGTACGGCGACTCGGCCGGCACCACGCCGTCGAAGCCGTGCTTGATGCCGTCGCCGGTGTAGTCGTACTGGAGCCACTGCAGGTACGCCGGGTCGCCGCCGATCGCGGTGTAGTACTCCCCTGCCTTCTCGGCGTAGCCCATCAGCGTGAGGAACTTGGAGTTCGGCGCCATGTCGCCGCCGGTGGCGTTCCAGTTGCCGAAGCCGCCGAGCGTGCCCGGCACCCAGCCCTGCCAGGTGCCGTGGTTCGGCGTGCCGAGCATGACGAGGTCATCCACCCGCGCCGCCCAGCCGGCGTCGACGTCCGCGACGCCGTCGCCGTACCAGCCGGTCGTGGACGACCAGTAGTCGACGTCGGCGCCGGGCTTCTCGATGAGGAAGCGCGCGACCAGCCCGCCCATCGAGTGCGCGACGATGTCGACCTTCTGCGTGGCGGCGTTGTACCCGCCGGCGGTGAGCGCGCTCTTGATCTTCTCCTCGACGACCTTGCCCGCGACGTACGGGATGTGCTGGCCGGAGGCCGTCGGCGCGTAGCTCATCGCCTGCACGCCCGCCGTCGCGCTGTCGAAGTCGAGGACGGTGAAGCCCTGCGCCTGCAGCTTCGGGATCATCTCGTTGAAGCCGGCGCCCTGGCCGTGCCAGCCGGGGATCAGGACGATCGGGTAGCTGCCCTCGTGGGCCTGTGCGGTGAGCGGCACCGCCGCCGCGAACATGAGCAACAGCCAGGCGAGGGCACGGCGCACGAGGGGCTCCCGGTGAATCAGACGAGTAGGGACGATCCGGACGGGCGGGTCGCAAGTTACTCGTCAGTAGCGCCGTTGGGAAGACCCCCGATCAACGCGCTCGAGGCGCGCGATGCACCTTCCGCACCTGCACCGCGACGGCCCTGCCGTCGTCGCACCGCTTGCACTACCTCGACGCGGGTTCCGATGAACCACGGACGCCGGCGGCTCATCGCGACCTGGATCGTCGTCACGTGCGCGGTGAGTCTTGTGCCCGAGCGACTGCCCACACGCCCCTGACACGATCCCCGAAGCAGGTGGGTGGCAACATGCCGATCGACCGGCCGCCGCGAGGGACAGCTGTCCGGGGCAGCGAAGAGAACGATCCGCCAGGACGCGTGGCCCCAGTCAGGGCGCTGTTCGATTACTCAAAGCCGGGCCCGCCGAGCACCGTCCCGCGGCGGCCGACACGCAGGTGGTCGCCGCTGTGGATCTCGTGTCGAGCGAATGCGCCCGATGCCGGGCTCCAGCAATCAAGTCCTTGCCACTGGTGAACACGTGCTCACCACACCCCGAATACCACCGCTGGCCACCGTGTCGGCTGCGAACGCTCATCGTCCGCGAAGGGTGGCCCAAAACTAGGTCAGCTTTTGCGGCTCAGCTGGTCGGTCGCCGCCTTGAGAATACCGATGAAACAGAGGGGGGGCCACCGTCCTGCGGCACAAATATCGGGCCATTTCCTACCAGCGATGCCGAGACGTCGCCCCCCTCGAGGAAATCGCGAGTGTTGTAACCGAACGACCAGCCCTCGTCGACTTCCTCGCACCTGGCGATCAGAATTTCCTCGGGATGCTCAGGTCGTATGACCTCATCCAGGTACCGCTGTGCCGCCTCGTAGGCATCCTGCAGGATCATGTCAACTCGTCCTGACGAAAGTGAAGGAATCCCATCGGTCGAACGCTGCGCGACCGGGATCCGCAGCCCCGGTTCCACGCGGGGAAGCCTGCCACGGTCAGGCGGGTGCGCGCTCCACCGGGACCGCGCCGCCGGCCGCCGCGCGACGCCGTCCGTAGCGCGTCACACCGCGCGGCTTGTACACGGACAGCACGGTCGGTACTAGCAGCACGAGCACGCCGCCAGCGGCGTGCACGACGAGGGAGGTGCGGGCCGCCGACAGGTCGGCGGGTGCGAGCGGCGCGCGAGCGGCGGCGTCCGCGAGGAGCCGGATCGAGTCGAGCTGGAGCAGTAGCACGGCCAGCGCCGCCACCGACACGACGAGCTTCACGACTACCCAGTAGTGCCTGACCAGCCCCCAGTGCGTGCCGAGGGACTGCACCAGCCCGGACGCGACCGCCACGAACGCGAACGGCACGACGGCGTACGTCGCGGCCACGCCGGTCGCGACGTACGCCGCCCGGACGGTCTGCTCGTCGTCGCTCGCCACTCCGGTTACGGCGAGCGCCAGGAACACGACGACCGCCCCGAGCCAGCCCACCGACGACACGACGTGCGCGACCAGCGCCGCCTTGCGCAGAACGGGTGGCAGGGTCACCGGCCGCCGGCGGCTGGCGCCGCCCCGTGGCCCTGCCGCAGATGCCGGCCCGGGCCGTGCCCGTCACCGGTCAACATCGCGACGAGCGCGACCAGCGCCACGAGAACGCCCACGCCGACGAACGCCTTGACCCAACGCGGCATCCCGGCGGGCTCTCCACCCGTCGAGGTCGGGTCCTCCACCAGTGCCTCCACTCAGCGCGTCGCCTCGGTCGCGAGGCTACCGCGCGCTGCGGCGCGAACCGGCACGCCTCGGCGCCTCGGCGGCGGTGCGCGTCCGGTGCCGCGTCGTCGCGGCACCAGCCTCAGCAGGCGACGTCGCTGAGCCGTTCCCGCAGCTCGATGAACAGGTGGCATGACGGCGTCCACGGTGCGCCGCCGTTGACGAGCGCCAGCTCGTCGGTGGTGAGTTCGGCGAGCGTGTCCTTCTTCAGCACCGGCTTCACGGCGTTCCTCCGAGGGGTGAGGGGACTGCGTCAGCCTTCCACGACGGTGTACCAGTAGAGATTCCACGCGCCGAGCGAGGTCGCCGAGCGGTTGACCCCGCCGGCAGCCAGCGACGAGACGGTGCCGCTGTTCGCGTACTTGCCCCCGGAGTCGCGCGACGACCAGCCGCCGACTCCCGCGCGCCGTACGGGTCGGACTCCCAGACCACGACCTTCACGTCGAGGCGAGAGCTGGTGCCGGGCAGGTTGATACCGGCCGACAGCGGGCCGGCTGTTGCCCCAGTTCTGCGTGTACGGCGCGTCCCTGTCGTAAGCGAGCGTCGAGACGTCGTGTTGGCGTCGTTGTTGCCGCTGGTGTCGACGTAGACGTCAAAGCGGAACTCTCGTCGGTGGTGCCGCCGTCCTGGTCCTGCACGATCTGCGTACTCCAGCCGCAGCGTCGCCGTGCCCGCGAGATGCGCCGCGCCCGTGCCGGTCTAGTCGGACGCGTAGTCGGGCGCGTTGATGACGAGGGCGAGCGGCTCGGCGTGACCGGAGTCGCGCAAGGTCGCCGCGTGGTCGTTCACCGCTTTCCTTAGTGCCACGCGCGCCACTGACGGTCCTCGGCGTCTCGACGCACGCCACCGGACACCGGCAGCGTCGTCGCGACCTCCAGAGACGGGTCGATCGCCAGCATCGTGCCGAGCGGCACCAACCGAGAGTCGCCCTCCGCGACGTCCGGCCCCGGCCCCGCGAACATCTCCCAGTAGTCGTCCTCCCACCGCGACACCTCGGTAACGACCGCGCCACGCAGTGCGCTGATGTTCGTCATGGCCATCGAGCTCGGCGGCACCTCGTACTCCCACTGGTGCGCGAGCCAACGCCACGCAGGATTCGCATCGGGACGCCACGGGCGGTCCATCCGCGGCACGTCAAGGGTGCGATGCTCCGGGTCAGGTACGACTTGCCAGGCCTCGATGTGCGCCGCGTCGTAGTAGTCGTACGCCCCCAGCAGCAGCAACCTGCTCCACGTTGCGTCTACCGGGCTGAGCGTCGCGACTCCCCACTTGTCCACCGCTCGGATCTCCAGCTCCGGCCAGCGCTCCCGCGGGGCGCGAGCGAGCTCGGCGACGACCCCCGCGATCATCGGGTTCGCGTCGGACGCTGCCAGTTCTCCCCCGCCGGCGATGAGGATCTCGGCGCCATACGTCTCGGTGAGCCCGATCGTGTACAGGAAGGGCGGGTTCGGCCCCCCAGCGACCAGATACGCGTAGTGCCCGGAGCTTTCGATGCTCGACCGAATTCGCGCGAGCGCCGCCCTTCGGTCCGTCGACATCGATCGACTACCTCCCCAGTGAACGGTAGGCGACAGTCGTCGCACCGTACCCGGGGTTGTTCTCCGTGGGTCTTGGCTCCGCCGGCTGCACGACGGCGCCGGCCTTCTCCGCGCGCCGTCGCCACCACCGCCCGCGCGGTGCTGATCGCGCCTTCACGAGCTGCGCTCGCCACTCCGGCGGGGGCGCGACATCACATGCGCTCCGGCGTTCGCCATCCTGCTGGATCCTCCTCGAAGAACGGGCAACCGTCGTGTTCGAACATCGCGTGCCGGTCGAACGGTGAGTCCTTGTTCGAGCACACGCCCCAGTCGGACCCGAGCGGCCCGGAGAGCGGAATCCAGCGGACACAGCCACCGCACTGCTCCCACACCCACGACTCGTCGTAACCGGGGTGCGCCTCGTCAGGCGCCCGACTGCGATGCTGAATCCACCGCTCGTGAACCCCGTCGGGCTGCGCGCGCTCCGCGAACTCCCCCATCTCCGCCTCCTGAGCCGTGGAGTCCTGTGTGCCTCAGCTGACCGCCGGCTTCGTACTCAGTACGAGCGGCGGGCGCCGGTGCTCACCGCGGAAAGGCCGTCGTCGAACGCCGGGCAGATCGCGACGGCCTGCGCGACGTTCGTGATGTCGAGCAGCCGCCGGACGGGTGACGCGTCGGCCACGACGAGCGCCATGCCCTGCCGCCCGGCTTCGAGCCGCCGAGCCAGCTCGAAGATCAGGTGCACGCCGGCGCTGTCGACGTAACGGATCTCGGACAGGTCTACGAGCAGCCCAGCGACGTCCGGGGTGAGAGCGTCGAGCACGTGCGCCGAGATGGCCGGCGTCGTCGTCATGTCGATGTCGCCGCGCAGTCGCGCGACGACCACGTCGCCCTCACTGAAGATCTCGATCTCGTGGCTCATCGCGGCGCACCGCCGCGCCGGGTGGGCGTCACGAGCCCACCGGCTCACGTGCGATCCGGCGACGCATCCGCACCTCCGTTTCGGTCGCGCGACGGTCGACCTCGACCGAGTCGCAGTACACGTCGGCCATCTGCAGCCCGCGTCCGCCGACGTCGCCGCGGCGTTCCCGCCAGGGGCCGTGGTTCACGACCGAGATGTTGATGCCGTCGCGGGCGTCGGCGTGAACGTCGAAGTACCCCCGCGTCGGGCTGCCGTGGCGGATCGCGTTCGTGAACAGCTCGCCGGCCGCGACGAGGATCTCGAAGCGCTCGGTCTCGTCTGCACCGACGCCGGCCAGCCAGCGCCGCAGCGTCGAGCGCAGCGGCGCGAGCATGTTCGGGTTCGACGGCACCCGGATGTCGAGCGCGGCACCGAGCACGGGCAGCCGCACCGCGAGCACGGCCGTGTCGTCGTGGGCGTCGCGCCCGGCGAGCGCCTCGGCCAGCACGGCCTCGCAGAGCCGGTCGAGGTCACCGGTGTCGGAGGCGACGGCGGCCCGCAGCCGGTCGAGGCCGACGTCGATCGAGTTGGCCCGGTCCTCGACGAGGCCGTCGGTGTAGAGCAGCAGCAGCGCGCCGGCGTCCAGCGTGGCCGTGGACTCCACGTAGTGCGCGCCCGGCAGCGCGCCGATCGGCATGCCCCTCGTGTCCTCGAGGAACCACGCCCGCCCGTCCGGCAGCGCCAGCAACGGCGGCGGGTGCCCGGCATTGACGAAGCGGAGCACGCCGTCCTCCGGGTCCAGGACGACGTACACGACCGTCGCCATCTGGTCCGGCCCGGTGTCGAGCAGCAACGCGTTGAGGCGTTCCATGACCTCCGCCGGCGAGCGCCCGTCCGTGCCGTACGCGCGCAGCGCGCTGCGCAGGTGCCCCATCAGCGCGGCGGCCCGCTCGCCCTTGCCGACGACGTCGCCGATGGCGAGTCCGATACGGCCGCCGGAGAGCTGGATGACGTCGTACCAGTCGCCGCCGACCTCGACGCCGGGACCGCCGGCGACGTAACGCGCGGCCGTCTGGATGCCGGGGATCTGCGGCAGCCGTTCGGGCAGCAGGCTGTGCTGCAACGTCTCGGCAAGCGTTCGCTGCCGCGCGAACGTCCTGGCGTTGTGCACCGCGCTGGCGACCCGGCGGCCGAGCTCCTCGGCGAACTGCCGGTCGTGCGGGCCGAGCTCGGGGCGGGCCGAGGAGGCCGCGAGCCAGAGCAGGCCCATCTCCTCGTCGCGGCTGCGGATCGGCACGACGACCACGGACGCCGGCGGCGCCACGGCGACGGCCTCGCCGAAGCCTCCGCCCAGCAACGCCTCCGTCACCCACCCGACCGGGTCCTCGTCCGGGGCGGGCGCCGTCGGCGCGACGTCGGCGATCCGTTCCCTACGGTCGCCGCGCGCGACCGCGACCAGCCGGTGCGTCGAGCCGTCGTCGTTCGCGATGTCGAGTACGCAGTAGTCGGCGACCGTGGACGTCACCAGCTGGCCGAGGTCGCCGAGCAGCGCATCGAGCTCCAGCGACGAGTTGAGGATCGTGCCGGCCTCGGCCAGCACGGACAGCTTCGCGCCGGCCGTCTCCGCGGACGTGCGCGCGTTGCGTTCGGACTCGTAGAGGCGGGCGTTGTCGAACGCCATCGCGGCCTGCGCGGCGATGCCCACGACGATCCGCTCGTGCAGCCGTGTGAACCGGCCCGGCTCCGGATGCCCGAAGAACAGCCCGCCGAGTACGTCGCCGGTCCGGGAGCGCACGGGGACCGCGAGGTAGCTGCAGACCGGGAGGTGGCCCTTCGGCATGCCGAAGTGCGGCGCCATCGTGCCGTACCGCCGGTCCTTCGTGACGTCGTCGAGCCGGACCACGCCCTCGCCGGCGAACGTCGGCCCGAAGACGGGCGTGTTGCGCGGCAGCCCGAACCGTTCGAACGCGTCGATCGGCGCGCCGGACAGCGCGTACAGCATGTACGCCTCGCCACGGGTGTCGACGACGTTGTAGAAGAACGCGCCGAACGCCGCCTCCGTCACCTCGGTCGCCGCGTCGGTCACCGTCTGCACGACGCGTTGCGTGTCGAGGTCCTGCGCCAGCGCCTCGCCCACGCCGCGCAGTGTCTCCGCGATGCGGCTCTCCTCGCGCAGCCGTTCCTCCGCGCGGTCGCGGTCAGCGGACGTCAGCTCGTTGAACTTCCACGTCACCAGGCAGGCGACGCTGATCGCGCTGACGAACGCCGCGTGGACCGCGGCCCACCGCCAGGGGTTCTCCAGCGCCGACTCGTGGTTGTAGACCGACTCGGGCGCGAGCACGCCGACGATGCCGTGGTGCAGCAGGACGTACGCGATCGCGGCGAGGAACGGCAGCCAGTCCTGGTAGAGCGAGACGACCGCGACCATCACGAAGAAGTGGAAGTGCATCTCGATCAGGCCGCCGGACAGGTGGACGAGGATCCCCGAAGCCGTCAGCAACCCGACGCTCGCCACCGCCGTCCGCGCCCGCCGGTCGACGCGGGGCAGCATCGCGCCGATCGCCGTCGCAGGCAGGATCGAGCTCTCGACCAGCACGTGGACGATGCCGAACCCGCGCACGACCGCGATGATCGGCACGGCGACGGCGTGCGCCCACAGCAGCGCGACGATGGCGGTATGCCGGAGTCGCCACGAGCTCTCCGGCAACGTTCGCCCGCGAGGAAGGGCGACGCGCGTCGCGCGAGCGAGATCGCCCACTCGGCTCAACCGAGCCTGCCTTTCGTTGGGGCCCGGTGTCGATGCGTCAGGGGCGGCCGGGCGCTGCCAAAGATCGTACGCGTGACCTCGGCACTCGACTACGGTCGCCGCACGACCGGTGTTGCGCGTCGAACGACGCGGAGCCGGAACTCGGCGGCCCGGCTACACGGGCGGACTCGGTCCGGGTGGGAAAGTCACCGGGTACGTCCTGTTACGTGGTTAGCCACGTACGTACTACGCCGGGACCTCCGGCACAGGTCTCAGAAGGTCGCCCTCCCGCCGTTCTGCCGCAGAACTTCCGCTGTCCGGCATGTACGCACTACGCCACCTGCGCGAACGTGACAACCGTTTACGCGGGACGCCTGACCAGCGGCAGCGGAAAGCCTGCATCGCAGCCTTGCTCCGACGGCCCCATCGTTAACCGTCCAACCCGATGACGACGCGTCTTCGGGCCGACAACGATCCCAGCGTCAAGCTGGAGAACGGAACCGTCATGTCTTCCACCTCATTCCGAATTCACCCAGGTCAGTCGCGTCGACAAAGAGCGCTGCTATCCGCACTGGTCGCCGCAGCCGCATTCGTTGTCGCCTTGCCAGGCAACAGCGTCGCAGCCAGTCGGAAGAAGGTGAACTCAACGGTCGATGCCACCATTCGGAACGGCCCGCCGGCGATCGGGCAGGGGTACGTCATCGGTAATGCCCGGACCTACAAGGCCAACGTCTCCTCAGCCTGGACGGTCGACGTTCAGGGTCACGACAACGGCCTGGACTTCGGGTACATCTGGGGCAATTACAACGGCTGCGGATGGGTTTACGCCTCGAACCTCACCGCCTCGCAAGGGACAGTCAGCAACGGCTGCATGGGCACGACGTACGTCATCTCGACGAGTTCCTTCAGTAACGGCGAGTTCAATTGCTCGCCTGGCACCTGCAGCGACGGCTCGAATGCGCACATCAATTACAACCACACCAACTGTGCGGCCACCGGAGAGGCGGGGAGGGCTTACGCCAACGTCCGGCCGTGGCTGGTGCCCGCGCAGAAGCACGACTATTACGGGCAGTTGCCGCACGGGGCGTACGTCAAGTGGCGCTACGTAACTCGCGACGGCAACTGGGTGATGGTCCGCGACCCGTACGTTACTTCGCGTGGGTTCACGTCGACCGCGTCCGACTGGTACTTCGTCCGGAGGCAGTGCCTCAACCTGTTTTGAGGGATGAGTGACCAACCGAGGAGCCCCTTGCGGGGCTCCTCGGTTGGACCAGAACTTGCGCACGCGGTGCCGTGGCGGTCGGGAGTACCAGGTCGGGGAGGCCCCGCCGCGTTGGAACGCACGATTGGCGTCGACATCATGCCGGTCGGCGCGAGCTCGACCGAAGCCAGCGGCACGGCCGGACCCGGGGAAGGCGCGTGACAGTCGACATCCCTTCCGGAGCGCCCGTAGGTTGGCGGCGCCCGGTAACGCCCGCGCCGATCGCGCCGCGTCCGCCGCAGCACTCGGGTACGCAAGCGGACGCGGTCACCCGGTGTCATCGGGTCGGAACAGCTCCACGTCCGCACCGCCGAGCACGCGGCCGTTCACCTGGATCTCGACCCGGTGCGGGCCCGGGTAGAGGCGGCGCACCGACACCTCGCGGAACCGGTGGCGGCGCACGATCCGCTCCGGCGCTGCCGGGTCGATCGTGCGGCTGGTCAGCTTGAACACCTTCGGCGCCCGGGTGCCGCGCGCGCCGGCGTGGTGCACGACGTAGTCCACGACGACCCGCGTCGCGCGGTCGGCGGTCAGCGTCAGCTCGATCGTCGCCTCGCCCCCGATCGGCAGCCGCGCCGGCGAGACCGTCAGCGAGGCGAGCCGGACCGCCGCGGCATGGTCGAAACCGAGCAGCCCCAACGCCTCCGGGTCGCCCCGCTTCACGAGCGTCCGCAGCCCGTGCCGTACGACCCACGCCGCGCCGTCGCCGCCGCTAGCCTGCCAGCGGCGCGCGATCTCCAGCGCGAGCGCCGGGTGGTCCTTCGCGATGTCGTTCAGGTGGTTGGCGACGGACCGCCGCACGTACAGCGACGGGTCGTCGTACAGCACGTCGAGCAACGCCACCGCCGGCGCCGGGTCCTCGACCAGGCCGCGCAGCCGGCTCGCCCACGGCAGCCGCGGGCGGGTCCCCTCCGAGACGAGGCGGCGGACGTGCTCGTCGTCCGACCGCGTCCACTCCCGCAGGTACCCGAACGTCACGTCGGGATGGCGTTCGACGAACGGCCGGATCGGCGCCTCGCTGGAGAACTTCGGCGTCAGCCGGGCCAGCAGCGGAAGCGCGACGTGCGGCTCGTCGATGCCGTGCGCGGCGACGTACTCGCCGCACGGCAGCGTCATCCAGCCGGTGAACGTCGCCGAGTCCACGGCGCGGTCGAGCACCCGGGCCGCGTCGGCGAACCGCGCCGGCAGCGTCTCCCCGAGCGCGCCGGCGACGTGGCGTACCCGCTCCATCAGCGCGAGCGGCGCCAGCCCGTCGGTCGCCCGCGCCGTGAACGACTCGACCGGGAACGCCGGCCACGCCCCCCGCAGCTCGGCCGCGAGGGCCGCGACGAGTGCCGGCGAGATCTCGTCCTTGAAGTCAGCCATCGGCGCCGCCGCGCGCCGGGCCGGCCGACAGCAGCGTCGGCAGCGCCGCGGCCAGCCGGTCCCACACCTCGCCCGGCGCGCTGAACGACGGGTCGGTCCGGTACACCTCCGCCACGGCCACCGCGAGGTCGAGCTCGTTCGCCGCCGCCTCCACGGTCGTCGTCTCGATCGGCAGCGTCACCCCGGCGTGCCGCGCCCAGCGCGGGTCGGTCACGTCGAGCAGCCCCATGTCGATGCTGGCGCCGACCAGGCGGTCGCACCGGCACGGGTTCGTCGCGCGAACGAGCCCGCACCGTTGCCCCATCAAGTGGCGCATGACGGCGCGCGAGCGGGCCAACCGCTGCCGGAACGCCGCCCGGCTGATGCCGCACACCTCCGCGCCCTCGACGTCGGTGAAGCCGAGGAGGTCGCCGAGCAGGTACGCCACGCGGTGCTCCCGCGACAGGCAGAGCAGCATGCCGTACGTGCACGACAGCCGGACGTCGGCGCACAGCTCGTCATACTCCGCCCGCGCCGCCGGGTCCCACGCCGGGTCGGCGACGTGCGCGTCGAGGAACGCCGCGAAGTCGTCCGGCCCGGCGACCGACGCCTCGGCGGTGCGGCGGGTGGTGCGCAGCAGCTGCCGTACCGCGACGCTGTACGCCCACGTCGTGAACCGCGACCGGCCCTCGAACGAGCCGAGCTGCGTGACGAGCCGGATCATCACCTCCTGCGCGGCGTCCTCCGCGTCCGCGGGCATCCCCGAGAACCGCAGCGCCAGCCGGTACATCGGCGGGAGCATCGCGCGGCACAGCGACTCCAGCGCCGCGCGATCCCCCTCCTTCGCGGCGAGCGCCAGGCCGGTCAGCTCGTCCAGGTCCGCGTTCGGCACGCTGCCCCTCTCCGTCCGCGCCACTCCCGCAATTCTCCCCGCCACCCGCCGCCGCCGCGGCCGGTTACCGCGTACCCGCGGCGACCGGCGCCGTCACCGGCTGCCCGTGCAGCATCAGCACCGAGCCCATGTCGATCAGGCCGAACATCGGCGCGCACCGCTCCGACGACTCGGCGGCGACCGCGGCGCTCTCCGCGTCGGCGAGCGTGCGCCAGCGCACGACGTCGACCCACCGGTCGCCGGCGGCGTAGAGGTCCCGGGAGACGAACCCGGGCCGCTCCGCCGCCCACGCCGTCACGCCGTCCACCGTCGCGAGCAGCTGGTCGCTCGTCACGCCCGCGTTCAGCCCGAACACCACCACTTCCAGCACGCGCTCGTCCTTCGTCGCCATGTCGTTCCTCCTCCACGTCCGCGGCCGGCCCGGTGCCGGCGCGTTCGTAGAGATGAGAGACACGGCACCGGCGGTGTGTGACACGGGTCAGCGGTGAGTTTCGCGTGCCGCTCATCCGGCCGCCCGCGCCACCAGGCGGTCGAGCTCGGCCGGCGCAAGCCCGCCGCCGGCGCGGGCGACGACCGTGCCGTTCGCGTCGAGGGCGACGAAGTACGGGAACGACGTGAGGCCGTACGCCGTGGCGGCCGCGCCGTCGTCGCTGTCAGCGAGGACCGGTGCGCTCCACCCCTCGCGGTCGAGCCACCGCGACGGCGGGTAGTTCGGCCGGCCGCGGTCGGTGCCGGTCGCGATCGCGACCAGGTCGACGTTCGCCGGGAGCGGCCGCTCGCGGAGGTGGCCGACGACGACCGGCACCTCGCGCCGGCAGTGCGGGCACCAGTGCGCGAGGAACACCAGCAGCTTCGCGCGGCCGTCGCGAGCGATCGCGACCGGCGTTCCGTCGAACGACGCGCCGCGCAGCTCGGGGCCGGGCGTTCCGACGGCGGGGTCGGCGCCGGGCTGGTACGGCGGCAGCGCGGCGCCGCCGACCGTCACCGGCCTGGTCTGGGCGAGCCCGGTGTCCTCGGCGGGCCCGGCACCGCCGCCGGCGACGAGCGCGACGAGCAACGCGAGCGCGACGACGGCGGAGAGGCCGGCCCACAGCCACGGGACGCGGCGGCGGGTGCGGGACTTGGTGCGGGTACGGGTGCGGGTCTGACTGGTCACGACTGGTCTCCTTCGGCGCGCAGCAGCGCGAGGATCAGCAGGAACGCCGTCAGGGCCATCGCCGGGATGGTCAGGTAGCCGAACCGGCTGACCCAGATCAGCGAGCAGGGGTTGGTGGGGTCGCACGCGCCGCTCTCGAGCGTGGGGAACCGCTCGACGAGCACGTGGTACGCCGACACGACGGCGCCGGGGCCGGCGAGCAGCGCGGCGTACGGGCGGATGCCGCGGTCCCGGCGCCAGGCGGCGAGGCCGAGCACAGGGACGAGCGGGTACATCGCGATCCGCTGGTACCAGCAGAGCCGGCACGGCGGGAAGTGGGCGACCCCGGAGAAGTAGAGGCTGCCGAGCGTCGCGACGGCCGCGACGGCGAACGCGAGGCCGAGGGCGTGCGGCCCTACGGCGGCGGCGAGCGCACGGCGCGCCCGGCCGCGGACCGCGACGAGCGCGACCGTTCCTGCTTGCGCCACGAGCGCGAGCAGGGCAAGGAACAACGACACCGTGGACACGGTCATGGGGAGTCTCCGTCTGTCCTGGCCGGCGGCACGAGGGCACGCCGACGCCGCGCATTCCGATGCGCGGTCAGCGAGACGAGGTCAGACGGAGATTTGCGGCGGCCGGTAGAGGCCGCCCGCGGGGAGCAGGCCGGTCGAGGCCGGCCGCGAACGACGGCGCGGCACCGTCGCGAGGAGCAGTGCCGCGACGACGACCGCGAGCGGTGCCGGGGCGGCGAGCTCCGCGTACGCCGCGGCGCCCTGGCCGCGACCGGCGCACGCCGGGTCGGACAAGCACGGCGGCTCGTCGGCCGCTACCGCCAGGTGCGCGCACTGCGTGGCGCACGGCGCCGCGGCCGGGGCGTTCCGCACCGGCGTCCAGAGGGCGAGCACGACGACGACGGCGGCGAGCACCATCGCGACGACGCGCCTACCCTGCGGAACCATGCGTCGCACCGTACGAGCCGATCCTGAACGAATACTGAGACCCGCCGACAACGCGTCGCTTGGGCGGCGAGGCGCAACGAACACCGCACTCCGTGGTACCTGCAGGGTGACTCGAGCCGCAACCCAACCAAGCCGGGCATTTGTCCGAGACCGCTCGACGTTACGTCGATCACGCACCGGGCTCCGCCGGTGGCTCGGGCGCGGACCCCACCCGCACTATGACCTCGGAGTGTCTCGGCCGCCGGTATTCGTACCGGGTGGGCAGGAAGTACACCAGCCAGCGAAGCAATGCTTGCCACGTCCGCTCGACCGGCTCGTCGCCTAGGACGTCCGGGCGCGCAAGAAAGTCCCGCACTTCGCCGAACCGACGGGGCACCGTGATGAACTCGTCGATCCTCCGGACCACCGCAGTGCGCAACAGCGCAACAGCGACATAGGAACGCAGGCCCGCTAGATCGAGCCCCGGCGGTACGCCGAGTTCGGCAAGATCCGCGTCAGCGGCCTCGCGTGACGCACGGCTCAACAGGTCACCCTCGCCCGCGTACGCCAACAGCAGGTCGGCGGGCTGCCGCAACCGCGGCGTCCACCCGCCGGACATCAGTGGGCCAGGATCGGCCGACGGCGCGGTAAGGCGTAGCAGTTCCGCGGCTGCCGCCGTCGCCGCTGCCAGCTCCTCGTCTACGGTCACGGCGCCCGTCCGCAGCACCGCCTCGAATGCCCGCATCTCGGGCCCTAGGTCCGGGACCGGAAGCAGCAGTTCGAGGTTGGCGCGCGGCGCGAAGCCCAGCGCCGCTCCCGTGAGGTTCGCGGATCCCACAAGCCATGCCTCGTCAGCGCGATAGGCCTTGGCGTGCAGCGCGCTGTGCACGAGCAACACGCTTGATGATCGCGCCGTGACCACGTTCCAGATTCCGATGTCGCAGACGCCGGACGCGATGTCCTGCGGCAACCACCGCGTGATGACAGTTGCCTCAACGCCTGGCCGCACCGCGCCCACCAAGCGCCGCAGCACGGGCTCCTTGATGAACGGCGCGACCAACACGAGCTCGTGCTGAGCTGACGAGCAGAACGCCTCGAGCGTCGCACCGAGCGACTCCGTCACTCCTCGTTCAGGAACCGGTATGCCACGCGCCCCCAATCGGAGCGGATGTCCTGGATCTCCTCGCGGCGTTGCTCGGTGGGTTGCTCGTCCTCGAACCGCGCCCAGGCCATCAACAGCAGTTTCAACCCTCGGCTCGCGCGTGCCAGCCGATTCCGCAACTCGTCCTCTGTCACCGCTTCCCCGACCTCGTCCTCCTCGAGCACCTCGACGAGGTTTTGGTACGCGGGGTGGTTCACATTGATCTTGATGACGATCTCGCCCGCGACCGGCCGCACGGTGAAGAACGACCGCCCCTCGAGATTCGCCTCAGCGAACGTGTACTTGATCCCTGACGCGATCGTGCGGGCGGCGAGGTCCTCTGCCTGCTCCTCGGAGAGACCCACTTCGATGAGCTCGTTCTTCAGTTCCTCGGTGCGTTCCTCGGGAGGAAGTTGTTCGCCCTCGTCGCTCGCGCCCCGGTACCCCTCTTGCTGCCGCTCGCGCGTGACCGCGGTAGCTTGTGCCTCTGGGGTGGTCGGATCGAACTTCCGGCGACTCTTGCCCGCCCCTTTACGCTGCACCTCAATACCCTTGCGTAACACGCGAAGCCGACGATCAATGAGGTTAACGATGTCGATGAGAGGCCCGGAGGGGTCCTCCTCCTCAATCAGCTCGTCGATGACTTCCTGCGTGGTTCCGCCGGCGCCGACCAAAATGCTCTTGAAATTGGCAGCCACCTCGGTGAAGTTGCGTGCGGATTGCTTGTTGTTGGTCACGCCGAAGAGTTCGTCGAGCGCGGGCGGAAACTCCACCTCGACACCCCACCAGCGTTCGCGCGGGTCGTAGTTGATGACGAGTGCATCGTCCATGTCCAGCTCCCGAGCCGCACGAACCAGCGAGACGCCGATGTTGCGGCCGGCGTGTTTCCCGTAGTCGGTCGAGCCGGCCTTCGGATGGTTCCTCACCTCTTCCTTGGCGAAGCTGAACCTGATGGTGACCGTGTGCTCGCTGCCACGGAACTCGATGCGTTGGGAAATCTCCCAGGAGTCACCGTCTGGCTGGAACATGGCTGTCTCGTCGTACGGCGCAGGCGTCGAGCTCGGCATGATCAAATACCCAGGGTCGTTGGCCACGGCCTGGCTGTCGTTGGTGAAGTAGCCGCTGTCGGTTTCCGTGAACGAGGCGAGCCTGATCGAGGCGCGCCCTTCGCTCAGGAAACGCCGGTACATCCGCGCAATGACAAACTCGGAGTTGCGCAGGATTGTGGTGGCGGTCCGCCACATGCACCGGTCAAGCGCCGACCATACGACCAGTGTGCCGGAGCCGCCGATCTCGTTCGCTGCGTGCACCCACAAGTCCGGCAGCGGCGCCGGTTGCGGCACCGGCACCGTGCGTTGACCTTTGGCGACTTCACGCAGATCGACGTAGCTGTGAAGGGCATTGTCCGCTCCGCCCCGCCACGACCAGACGTCGACGCGGCGGCACTGCGAAATGGACGCGCTGGGCAGTCCCATGCCGAACCGCCCGATCCCCGAGCGGTCGTCGAGGTGGGTCCCATTGCCAAACTGAAGCGCCAGACGCAGCGTAGCCGTGTCCATGCCCGTTCCGTTGTCTAGGACCGCGATCTCCTTGATCCGTCGACGCGACCGCTGCTGTACGAACTCTTCGGTCTCGCAGCACAGCAACTCGACGGCCGTCGCGTCCGCTTGGATCGCGTTGTCGATCAGTTCGGCGATCGCATACGCAGTATTGCGGTACCCGTTGTCCCGCATCGCCTCGACCGCCAGGTGCGTCGGCACGAGGTCGTAGTCGTTCTCGTCTACCACACGTCCTCCCAATTGTGGAACGCCTCCGGAATGGCGCCGAAGCCCGGCAGCGACGTATCGATCACCGTGACGACCTGCGCCTCGGCATTGCCGCCCGCGCGCGGCCCACGAGTAGCGCGACCGACCATCTGGCTGTAAAGCACGAGCGACTTCGTCGGCCTCGCGATCACCGCGGCACTTGTTTGGGGCGCGTCGAACCCGGTCGTGAGCACACCGTAGTTCACGAGCACGATCGGATCGGTCGACGTCCCCTTGTAGCGCGCAATCGTGCGCGCCCGCTCCCCGGGTGGAGTCGTGCCGGTCACAGTGGACGCCTCGACGCCGCGGGCGCGCAGCGCGGTAGCAAGTACGCGCGCATGGGACACGGTCGCCGCGAAAACGATGATCCGGGAATGCTCCCTGGCGAGCTGCTCGACACGAACGAGGATCATAAGGTTGCGCTGCTCGTCAGCGGCCAGCGCCTCGAGAACCTCTTCCGGGATGTCGAGCGACGCGGCGAGTTTCTTCACATCGACCGGCGCGCCGGCGTGGGTCAGCGTTTCGAACGTCGGCTTCGCGAGGTACCCCTCCGCCACCAGGTAGTCTACCGGGCTGCTGTACCCCTCAACCTCGAGAGTCACCTTCTTCCGTCCGAAGAAGGCGGCGAGTTCGCGGTCCGCATCGAGCTCGTCCCAGGTTCGTCCCGGGGTCGCGGAGAGCCCCAGGAGCCGTGAACCGGGGTTGCGGTCGACCAGCACCTCCAGCACGAACCGGTACGACTCGGCGACCGCCTGATGCGCCTCGTCGATAACCACCAGCGATGCTCGGTCCGACAACCGCAGCAGAAAGTCGAAGCTGCGCTTTCCCCGCTGGTAGGTCTTCGCGAGTCCCGCGACGACCAGGCCATCGCTGATCTCGTTGATCGCGATGTCTCGGTTGCCCCAGAAGCGGTAGATGTCCACCGGCCGGTCCCCTAAGGAACGCCAGGCATGGGAGAACTCGGTTGCGGCCTGTTCACACAGCTCCTCGCTGTACGCGAGCCATGTGACGACGCAGGGCTCCCGGCGGCGCAGCTCGCGAGCGACAAGGTGCATCGCGGTGCGGGTCTTGCCCGAGCCCGTCGGCATGTGCAGCATCACGCGGTTAGGCGCCACATCCAGGAGTGCTTGTGCTCGCCGAGCTGCGTCGCGCTGATGGTCGAAAAGTCCGTAGCCCACGTCCACGCCCGTGACGGGCGCATCCGAGCCAATCGGTTCGGGCTCCCACGCCACGACGCCTAGCTCGCCGAAGAGCAGGCCTTCACGCCTCGAACCTTTGGTGACTCTCAGGCCGCGGAGCGCCGCGTAAGGATCGGCGCCAGGGAGTTCTAGCGCATCGCACAACGAGCGGGCAGCGGACCGCGGCAGCAGGTCGAACAGGGTCTGACGGGCACGCGCGTCACGCAGCAGCTCGTCCGGCGGGCGGAATGAGCTCAGCAACTCTCTCAGCTTCGCCGGGCGCGACAGCGTCGGATCGAGCAGGTTAAGTAGGCGCACGGTAGGCGGCCCGAGAAGCTCTTGGAGAGCCTCGTCGTCGGCGCGCGCCAGCAACTGGTCAAACGTCAACCGCGACGTGGTCTCCTGATCCCCTGGGTCGTGCACGCCGCCCCCCGTCGAACCGCCGCAGGTGTCCTACCGGCGATGACCGCCGGCGGAAAGCATCAAAGATGGCACACCTGGCATGGAGTCGTCTCGTCTTCGTCGTCCAACACATCCGCGAGCACGTCGATCAGCGGGAGGTTGTTTCGCCGCGCCGCCTCGCGTCGCATCGTTACCTCATGCTTGGCGAGGATCTCGTCGCGCCGGGCGAGCAGCTCCCGCAGGGTTTCGCCGGGGCTCCAGGTGTACGGCCGCCCCTGCATCGCGGTCTCCTCGTACCCGACCTTCTCCTCGTACTCAACGGCCTTCTCGAAGAGGTCGGGGTGCCGGTCGGCAAGTCCAACCCACTCCGCCTTCCGCTGAAAGAAGCAGAAGTAGCAGCCGGACCGCGTTCGCCATTCGTAGTAGGTCGGGAGGCCGACGCCGGCATCCTCGAGGATCCGCATCACGCCGGCCTTGTCGATGCCCGCCTCCTTGAACGGGTAGACCGGGTGGATGTTTGGCTTGTGCGAGACGTAGCCGTCCCGGTTCTCATCGGCTCGGATCGCGACATAGCTGTACGTCTCCTCGTCGCCGATCCATTCCTCCAACGGCTTGATCTTGAGCGCCTTCGTGCACCACCGCATCTGCGGCGACGGCAGCGCTCCCTGATAGACCCAGAGCCAGTGGTCGAAGCCTCGCTCGGCGTTCAGCCGCGCGATCGGCTTCCCCAGGACCGCTTCGAGTCGCTGAAGATACTCATATGTCTCGGGCAGCTCAGCGCCGGTGTCACAGAAGAAGTACTCCATGCCGGGCTGTCGATCGCGCATGAAGATGGCGAGCGCCGCGCTGTCCTTGCCTCCGGAGATGCCCATGACATGGCGGACCCCTGCGCCGTTACCCACTCGTCAGCTCCCTTGTCGGCCGAACCCCCGGATCGGCGCTGTCCGCCGCTCCGCGCTTCTGCTGATCGTCCTCCTGGGGTAGGACAGTTTCGGCGAGGACGGCGAGGAGCGCGGCCGGACCACGCGGGCCGAGTATCCGCCGGGCGGACTCGAGCGCCGCGGCCGAGACCTCGGCCAGTTTCGACTCGGCCACGTCGTCGGCCCACACGACGCTCGTCACCTCGTGGCCGTCCGGCGCGGTCACCGTCACCCTCCGCGCCTCGAACGCGTGCTTCCCGTCGGCCAGCGCACTGAAATGCAGCGCCTGAAGGCGCGTGAAGGACTCCGCGAGTGCAGCAAGGTTGGCATCGAACCTCGAGCGGTCTTCGTCCCGCCAGGACACCGCCGGCTGGTTGGCGACGGTGAGTGCGATGGCCTCCGTCCACTGCTCGTCGTCAGGAGAGGTGTCGATGGCGGTCAGAAGGAACGCCCGGAGCTTCGGCTCGAGCACCTTGCCCTCGAGCGGCCGCGCCCGTTCCTGAAGCGCCTGTCGCGTTGCGGCTACGGGCGCCGGACACGATAGGCGTGCGGCAACCGACGCCGCGCAGTCGGACAGCAGCCGTGGGAAGGCCTCGCTTAGTTCGCGAAGCGCGCGGCCGAGACGCTCCGCATAAACGCCGGCATCGTCCGACCGACCGCCGCGCCCCGGCCACGGGCCGAGGCCGACCGCCCGGGGCAGCGTCACGAACAGCAGCTCGTCCGGTTCGCGCGCGTCGAACAACGCGCTACGTACCGCCAGCGCCCTCTCCGAGAGATGCCTGGTGTGTCTCGTGTACTCCGGCAACGCGCGAGCCGCTGCGAGCAAGGGAGCCGCAAAGCTGAGCACCGTCGCGTTGCGACGAGTCCGCGCGACCGCGACCGGCTCGACCACGTCTCGCAATGCGGCTAGCACCTTGAGCCGGGACACGCTGATTCGGAACGTCTTGACCGCGAACCGATCGGGAGTCTTGACCAACCGCTCCAGCAACTCGGCAGTGAGAACCGGCTGGAACGTTCCGTCCTGATAGACCGCGATGTCGTCCTGTCGGTGCAGCAGGAGTGCGGTGAGTAGCACGGGGATCGGGCCGTCCTTGAGCCCGTACGGCGGCGACATGAGCCGCTCGTAGATGTCCGCGACGGAGACGCGCTCCGTGGATGCAGCATCTACGAGTTGCGTCACGGCGCCCCACGAATACGCCAGGTCCCGGTCGCGCGGGGGGCCGAACCCCCACGCTCCCTCTGCTTCTCTATGCACGCCGGTGTGCTTCAAGATGGCTTCGTACATCGCCCGTTCGGGACCGAAACCCACGATCCCCAGCGTCTCCCGGTCCGGCGACTTCACCATCGCGGTCAGCAACTCGCGCCGCGCCTTCGCCGCCTGGCTGGTCAACTCCCGCCGGCCGAGCATCTCGTTGCGGATGATTGGTGAGTGTCGGTACGTCTGGTCGCAAACGTCCGAGACAAGCCGCGACACCCCACGCGACCCGTCCAGCGGAGTCATCGCTGGGGCGAGCGACCACTGGATGTCCTTGCCGCGATGGAACGTCATCGACACCGCCCGGTGCAGGCGGCGCTGCGCCTCACCGATCCGCTCCTGCACCTCGCGGCGAGCCACGTGATCGTCCCGGACGAGGTCACAGGTGAGTACCTCGCGCGCGGCCGCGAGCTCGAGCGCGGCCTCGCGAATCCCGATGGTGGCTCCCGGCACCGCGACGACGACCGGCTTCGCACTCGGCGCAACCGGTACTGCCACTGAGTCTGGCGACTGTCCAACGTGGAACACGATCAGACCGTCGGCCGCGTCGTTGACATCGGGCGGGTCGATGGCCGTCACGGTGTCGTCGATGAACGTTGCGAGGAAGAACCGCAGCATGCCGACCCGCTGGCTATGCCTTGCCGCAACCACCGGCGAGAGTGGGTGCAACGACGACAGCAGCGTCGCGACCGGCACCGCGCGCAGACGATCGCGGGCAGCCGTGATCTCGGCGGAGACGTCGACATCGCTGCCCTGCCAGAGCCGGAACTCGTCGGCAAAGGAGCGGTACGTGAGTAGTCCGGCGGCGGCAAGCGCCTTGATCGGAGCTGCGGCAGCATCGGCCGGCGCGGTGTCAGCAGGGCCAAGCGCATACGCGATCGTGCTCGCCGATGCGCGGAAGACACCACCTTGCGACAACAGGTTCAACAGGCCTACGGCCTTAAGGCACCTGAGCTCGTGCGGCGAGAGGCCCGGCGTCTCACGAATGCGCGTTTCGATCTCCAGCCACCTGGTCCCACTGCTTGCGCCGCCGATCGAGCTGCCGACCGCTTCGACGAAGTAGTCGTACACGCGCGCGAGGTCGACGGTCGGGAGTGGGAGATCCGGGTCGACAACCGCCTCCTCGAGGAAACTGGCGAAACTGTGCGGCTCGCGGCTCGCGAGAAAGCTGAACAGCGTCCGGCCGTGCTGGCCGTACCGTGCGCAGAGCTCCGGCAGGGCGGCAAGCGCCACGGGGTGGAGCGGGTAACAGGCTTCCAACGTCCCGGCGCCACCGGGGATCACCGTCGCGAGCCCGAGGTCGCCCAGGACGCCAGCCGCTCGCTCCGCCCACTCCCGCCGCCGTCGCAGGAATGGTTTGCCAGCCTTCGTCGCATCGGTAACGCCTGCGACGAGCCGCACCGTCTGGTCGGGGCTTTCGAGAAACGGGACGTCCTCGAACCGGCCCTGAACCTTGCCCCACTCCCGTCGCTGCACCGTCTCGATGCCGCGCAGGTACTCGTCGAAGGCGAGATGCTGCAGCGTCACGACGAACAGCGGCAATCCTTGCGGTCCGGAGCTTCGCTCGGCGAGTGCCTGGAGCAGGAACACGTCGGTGGACGCCGTGTCAGCCGCGAGTTGCTCGAGGTTCTTGCCGAACTCGTCGACGAGTAGCAACACCGGCGCGAACGCGGCGAGCGCCGCCGCGACATCGGTCACGGCGCGCGGCGTCGGGTCGTCAGCCGCCTGGCGCAACGTCTGAGCGACCGATGGCGGTAGGCGCCGCGGCCAGAACTCGCGCGCCCCGGCTTCGAGAGCCCGTAGAACGGTGTGCGATACCGGCTCGCGCTGCGCGGTGGTCACGGCGCGGATGAACCCGTTATGGGCACCCAAGTGACCGAGACCCTGGTCGACAAGGTCTCCGAGATCGGGGTCGGCCCGGCGCAGCAAGTCAGCCGCGGCGTCTCGGGTGGCACCGGGAGGGCCTAGCACCGAATGGAGGAAGAGGGCGAACGATGACTTCCCAGCACCGTAGGGCCCTGTGATCGACCATGCCCGAGCGACGGGTTCACGCATGGCGCGGGCGATACGGCGCAGGACCGCCATCCCGCGGTCGGTCGGGATGTAGGTGCCGACAATCTCAGCGCCGTGGTGTTCGACGTTGGTCGAACGGAGGTAGTGCGTCCGGACGGCGAGCTGGCGGGCCAGCGGTTGAGGTTTCAACGTCGTCACGCGCTCGGCGCCATTGCTGCGTAGTCAGGGGCGTAGAAGCGCTCCAGTAGCTCGGCCGCGAGCTCTCCAGGGGGCCGCTCCCAGAGCAACTGTCGCAAGCCGCCGGGCTCGGCGAGCGTCAGCTCCCGTACGATCGGCACGACCCGATTCAACGCCGCGTAGAGAGCTGGCTCGGGAAGCCGGAACGCGAGGCCCGGGCTGCCGACCTCCGTCGCGAGCCGCGCCACGCTGATCGACGACGCGGTGTCACCCTGACGGGTGGCGTAGTCGAGACAGGCGTATGCAACGAGCTCGTCGGGCAGGCTCGACTTCTCGCCGATGACGAAGCGCCACTGCCGGTCGTCGCCTGCGGACGGTTCGAGAAGCCCGAGCTCTCGGAACGGACAGTCCAGCAGGTCATCGAGCCCGGAACGTCCGTGCCGGCGAGGCGTGTAGGTCCGCACGAGGCAATCGACGTCCTTCTGGATCGAAGACTCCACGACAGGGGGCCACCCGGCAGCGTCAGCGAGCTCGGCGACGAGGTCGACGAGTTGCTGTTCCGGGAACTGCCGAGGCGTGAAGTGGTGGAATGCTACCCACCACGTCGGTGCGAGCACCCGCGGCGTGAGCAGCTTCCAGTGCAGTAACCAGAGGCTGCCGGACTCCTCGAGGTACGGATCCCACCCGTTCTCACCGAACAGCTGGTGCCCAAACTCCGTCGGCACGAGCAGCGGCATCCGCGGCCGGTCTTCGTTGGGCGCCTCCTCGATGACTTTGAAGGCCTGCCCCCAGTAGCGGATTGCGTGCACCATGTTCTTGCCGACGCCGAGGTCGACCGTCGCGGTTTGGCTCTGGAAGACGGCGGGATCGGCGACGGTCGCCTCGTAAGCCTTGCGCAGCCACCCGAACCGTGGGTGGAAGGTCTCGTGCCTAGCGAAGGCGGCCACCGCGTTCGCGGCAACGATGGCGCCACTCACGCGGACACCGCCCCGCTCGAGAGCCGCTCCCGTACCTCCGCCACAACAGCGGAGATGCGGTCGATGGCGCACCGGACATCGTCCTGCGTGGTCATCCGGCTGAGGCTCAGTCGGAGCGACGCGTGCGCGCGACCAGCGTCGATGCCCATCGCGGTGAGGACATGAGACGGCGAGGGCACCGCCGACGTACACGCGCTTCCAGTTGCTACTGCGACCTCGGGCATCCCAGCCGTGACCGCTTCCGCATCGACGTCTGCGCCGAAGCACAGGTTGAGCGTGCCAGGGGCGCGTTCGGTTGGGTGACCGTTGAGCACCGCACCACAGCGAGCGACCACCTCGCGATGCAGCTCGTCGCGCAGCCGCCCAACCCTCGGGGCGTATTCGCGCGCCTCCGCTACGACGATGTCGGCGGCAGCACCGAGCCCAACGACCCCCGCGACGTTGAGCGTGCCACTACGGAGACCGCGCTCCTGGCCGCCGCCATCGAAGAGCGGCATCAGCCGGTGGGCAACTTCTCGCCGCACATACAGCGCTCCTACGCCTTGCGGACCGTGCATCTTGTGGGCCGACAACGACAGCAGGTCAACACCAACTGCTTCGACGTCGATCGGCCCCCACGGGACGAGCTGCGTGCCGTCGCAGTGGAAGAGCGCACCCGCCGCGTGCGCGACGTCGGCGACAGCCGCCAGCGGGGCGAGCGTGCCGGTTTCGTTGTTCGCCCCCATCACACTCACCAGGGCGGTTGCCGACGTGACCTCGTCGCGCAGCGAGTCGAGGCCGATCACTCCGTGCAGATTGACTCCGACGACGCTGATCGACCACTCGTTCCGCGCCAAAGCGCGCATGGGTTCCAGTACGGCTTTGTGCTCGGTGGCGCAGGTCACGAGGTGCCTGCGATCCGACCCGTGCGCTACGCCCTTGATTGCGACGTTGTTCGATTCGGTCGCTCCGCTGGTGAAGACGATCTCCCTCGTACGGCAACCCAGCAATGCGGCGACACGCTCTCGAGCCTCCGCCACGGCCCGCGCTGCCCGAACGCCGAAGTCGTGCGAACTCGACGCGTTGCCCGGCGCGCCGAAGTGCGGCAGCATCGCGTCGAGCACGCGCTGGTCGAGAGGCGTCGACGCGTTTGCGTCGAGGTACACGGTGCGGTTCATGCCTGCGCTTCGGTCGGGATGAAGAGGACGAGGTCCTGGCCAAGTGCCGCCGCGAGCTTCTCCAGCGTCCGCAGCGTCGGCTCTTGCCGATCCGCCTCCAGCCGGGCAACAGCGGACTGCGTGGTACCCGTCAGGGCGGCGAGTTCACGCTGACTCAAGCCGGCCTGCTCGCGAAGTTGCCGGACGCATGACCCGAAGCGGCGTCCGTAACTCGCGCAGAGGTGCGTCACGTCATCGCCGGCGGCGGGTGCCACCCGCCACCGGCGTTCAGGTGCTGCCGCGTCGACAGCACCGGACGAGTCCCGGCCGGACGGTGCGGTCGGGTGGTTTGCCGGCGAGAGCGAGATGCGGGCCATAGCAACGAGGCTATTGCCCCGGCGCAGCGCTGTCGCGGGGCGCGCCGATCCTGTGGATGACGAGGGTGGCTGTGGACAACCCTGCCTATCCGTCCACCGCGATCGCCACCGGCGCGCGTCTATGCCTCCGGGCGCCCTCGTCCTCGACTTCGCCCCGGTCGTCTGACAGGGTCAGCTCCGCCTTAACCCAACGACCGAACTCCGCAGGCACGACATCGAACCAGCGATCTAGTGCGGCGTCGACCGACTCCGTCACCTGGAGCGTCACCGGCATCAGCAGCTCCTGACCGGATTTCGCACGCTCGGAGCGGCGCCGCAAAGCGATCCGCTCGGCGATGAGCTGATGGACGGAAGAAGTTCGCGCGCTGTCCCGCAGCGAACGGTCGGCGAAGTAGACGGCGATGCCGGTCTCGATCTTGAACTGCGCGTGCACGGAGAGTTCCTTGCCGCGGTCCCAGGTCAGCGAACGCAGCAGCTCGGCCGGCATCGTGGTCATCGTCGTGAGGGCGTCTTTCATCGCGACCGCGCCGTAGCCGCCGAGCGCCGGCCCGTTCTTGACCGGCGGGACGATGCCGTGCCCGGGCAGGCGCGGCAGGTGGACCAGCAGCGTGTAGCGGCTGGTGCGCTCCACGACGGTGCCGATCGCGGAACGGTCCAGCTCGATGATGAGGTCGCCTTCCCAGTGTCCGGGGACGGCGCGGTCCTCGGCCTCGGCGGGCCGCTCGCTGAGGACGACGTCGGCAGTGACGTGGCCCTGCGGCTTGTTGCGCGCGCGTTCCCGAGGCTTGCGCAGCGCCCGGCCCGTCCGCAGACACGCCACCAGCTCGCGCTTCAGCGCCCCGCGCCCTTCGATGTAGAGCGCCTGGTAGATCGCTTCGTGGCTGATGCGCATGTCCGCCTCGTCGGGAAGTCGACGACGAGCCGCCGCGAGATCTGCTCCGGGCTCCACGCGGTAGCCCAACGCCGGTCCGCGCGGTGCGGCTTGTTCAAGCCCTTCCACGTCGCGGCGGACCGGCCGCCCGGCTCCCGTCGGGACGCCGCAGCTGCCCGCTCAGCCGCGTCTGGACGTACTCCTTCAACTGCGCGTTCACCGCGAGCCTGGCCGGCTTGGGCCGCCGGGCAGCGGTCTGCGCCTTCCACTGCGCGACGGTCGCCCGGTACTCGATCCGGCCGCTGGGGGTTGCGGCATTGCGCCGCAGCTCCCGCGAAATCGTGCCGGATCGCGGTGAAGCTCACGAGCGATCGCCCGCACGCCGTGGCCCTGCGCCCCGCAGCAGCGCGAGCTCCTCACGTTCCTGGAAAGACAGGTATCGGCCGGTCGGCTCGGCCAGGCACAGAGACGGCATCCCGCCAGCGTGGCGAAACCAGCGCGCCCCGACCGGCCATGACACGCCCACCTCGAGCGCAGCGTCCTCGGTCCGCCGACCCAGCGCGATGAGACGCCAGAACTCGCGTTCCACGTGCCGCGCCGGTATCGGCCGACCCGGCGACCGCAGCGCCGGCCGTAGAGCCCGATCCGCTTGCTGCTGACGTCGTCCCACTGAACACCTCCAGATCCGGAGGTGTTGCGACGACCGGTTGAGTCCGCCCTGGGCGCCGCGGTCGGAGTGCACGACCGTTCCGGGTTCGGGGCGACGACGCGAGCGGGCGGGTCTCGAGGGCGTCGACGACGAGCTCGGCGCGCATGTGGTCGGCGATCGCGTGGCCGACGACGGTGCGGGAGAACACGTCGAGCGCCACGGCGCAGTAGACCTCCCTCATCCGTGGGGTGCTCGGTGATGTCGGTGCACCACAGCCGGTCCGAGGCGTCGGCGACGAACCGCCGCTGCACCAAGTCGTCGTGCGGTGCGGGCAGCGGCCGGCCCCGGCGGTGCTTGCGGCGGTGCACCGCACCGGCCAGCCCGTCGACGCGCATCAGCCGCGCGACGCGTTTGCGGCCGCAGCGGACACCGAGGCCGCCGCCAGCGGCGTTCCGTTCGCGCGACATCGGTTTGGATGCGCTGTCGTCGCTCGTCCTGCTCGCTCCGCTCGTCTACATGGACTTCGCACCCGAACTCACCTGGGACCATGTGAACTACCGGTGAATGTGGGCCACTCGAACCGTTCCGCTACTCCGTGGTCACCCGCCCGGGTGGGCCATGCGCGCTGGTAGCCCGCCGGAATATCCGCATTAGCGCCCTACGTGAACCGGTGACGGCCTAACCTAGAAGCGGCGCTCACGCCGGGGGACGCCGTGAGGAGACGAGCAGTGGATCCACTGCTAGTGAAGGCGCTGGGGCGCGCGGCGGGCCAGCTTGCTCGTCCCGCTGTCAGCGAGGCGACATCGCGCACGAAGCGGTACGTCCTGGGCGACGACGACGAACGCTTGGTGCGCCGCATTACGACGAAGGCCGTCGAGCGTGCGGTGGAGAGCCTGCTTGAAGGAACCGCGCGGGCCGATGTGGCCCACGTCGTATCGATCATGGAACTCGTCGTCAACGCACTCCAGGCGAACGGCGTAGTGGCGCTGCTGGAGAGCCGCGGACCCGATCCCGAGGGCCTCAGGACTTGGCATCAGGCGGCGGCAGCAGCGGGCGTCGACGTGGACACGTTGCCTGTGAGGCTCGATGATCTCGTCGTCGCGGTGGTCGCACGGTTCCGCGAAGAACTCGAGCGGGAAGCACGAAGGCCGGGCAGCCCGCTCTTCGCGACGTTCATACTTGCCGAGCTGAACCAACTTCAAGCTGAGGTCGAAGCCGTCCGCATGGCGCCGGCCGAGACGGGGGAAGCACGGCAGCTTCCGTTCGCGAGAAACCTCCACGCAGTTCTTTCCGCATTCGCCGACCGCGCGCGGCTCAACGACCGTCGATTTCTGACACCGGACGTCTTGGCTGCCTTGCTCGCCATGCCGGACGGGGCGGCAACGGGAGTCTTCGACTCAGTGGAGCCGGGTCTCGCCGAACGGTTCCGCCGTGTGTTCGTGGGGTTCATCGACGGGCGCGCTCCGGGGCCATTCTCGCCCGTCACCTGGAACGCGCGCCGCGACGTGCGGCTCGCGCAGGACTTCGCTTGGCTCGACGGTGCAGCAGCAGTGACAGATGCGCATCTGCTCTGCGCGGTTCTCGCGACTCCGAGCAATACTCGGACGGAACTACGCGAAGTTCTAGGGCCACAGTTTCGCCTCCTGTACGGGCTAGCCGCGGAAGCGCGGCTAGACGCGCTTGGACCCTGCACTCCGCGGCTCAACCTCGGCGATGTTCACTTCGGACCGACGTGACGTCTGCCGGGAATGACGGCCCCAGACTGTGGGATCTGACGCCGGGCGAGGCGGTGCGGAGTGTCCTCGCCCCTGACGATCTACCAGTCCTCGGCCGCATCGGTGACGTGGACGTTATCCGGGTGCTCCGGGGCGGTGCCGGCAAGGTCGTGATCGGCGTACCGCGCGGCGGGCCGCGGATCCCCGTGGCGCTGAAGACGTTCGCCGACGATGTCGTGCTCGACGCGGGGTACCGGCGGGCTTTCCTGCGAGAGTGCGCAGTGGCGATGAAACTTGCGCGATTGCCGGGGTACCTACCTGTCTTCGGCGTATGGGAGCTCGAGGGTAGGCCGTATCTCGCGATGCGCGCGATGATCGCTGACGACGATGGAGTCGTCAGCCTGCGAGACCTCATCCGCGGCGGCAAGATCCCGATACTGTATGGGGCATTCATTGCGTGGGCGCTGGCGGACAGCCTCGCCGCCGCGGCCCGCGTGATCCCGCGTTTCGTCCATGGTGACATCAAGCCGGACAACGTCTTGCTGTCGGCCGGCCTGCCCTATATCTCAGACTTCGGACTCGCCCGCGCCACCGGTGCGTACGAGACGTCGGACGAGATGCCGACCACCGCCGCCTATCGCGCACCCGAGGCCGGCGCACCTGCCGCCCCGCTCTCCGTAGCGAGCGACGTGTACGCGTTCGGCGTCATGCTTCACGAGATCCTAGCGGCGTCGAGCGACGATGACGCAGAGCTACGCAAGGCGCTTTGCGTTCTGGCCCAACGATGCACAGCACCCGATCCAGGCGAGCGGCCCGAGAACTTCGTAGACCTCGCTCGCGGTATCTGCGAGCACGTGCCCACGGGCTGGGGGGAGTGCGCTGGGTTACTGGCTGCGCGCAACCGGGTAGCGAAGGTGGCGCCTAGCCTGGCGTCGTGGTGGACCGAGGAGATCGGTTCGTTGCTGCGGTTTAGGCAGCCCGAACTCATCCTCGACCTCATTCAGGACGTACCGCCGCATGAGCGGACTATCGCGGACTGGCGCTATTCTGCGCTCGCATTAGTGCTGCAGGACCGCGACATCGAGGCATTGCCGAATTTCGAACGTGCGGCAGAGATTTCGGAGCGGGCTGACGACGCTTTCGAGTTGTGGAAGGTCACGCTGGACTTGGTCGGGTCGCTGACGCACCTCGGGATGCTCGACGAGGCCGAAGCCGCCTGCCTCTGGCTCGTAGATACGGCCGGCGATCAGGCCAACCTTGCGTTGGCCGTCGCGAACCTCGCAGTAGTCCGAATCGAGCGTGGCCAGTTCGAGACCGCGGAGAAGACCCTGCAGGCGGCATCTCGGCTCGACACGCCGGCCGCCAAGACGAGCGTGATCTTCGCCCGCGTCCATACGAAGCTCGGAAGGACGCGACAAGCGCTTGAGTCGCTGCGTAAAGCGGTCATCCTGGATCCGCGGCCGGAGTACTTCATCCTGCTCGGTGAGCGACTGCTTGCGCTCGGTGCCCCTGGCGAAGCGCTGGAGGCTTTCGAGACCGCAATTGCGATGGGCATCCTCGATCCTCCGCTCCTGCATCAGGCTCTCGTCGCCTCCATTGCAGCGTCAGCGCATGCGCAGTGCGACGCGCTGCTCGACCTAATCGCCAAGCACCACGGCGAGCAGGTCATGGCGCTGACGTTTGCACGAAGCGCTCATCCACGCCGCCGCGCACGCGCGACGTTTGGGTTTGCGAGCCACTGCCATCGAGGAGTCTCTGTCGGTAGAGGAGCGGGAGCGCGCGGCAGACCTGGCGAACCTACCGGACGATGCCCCGCGATTACCGCCAGCCGTGCGACCGCCTCGTCTGCCAGCCCCAGTGCGCCCACCAGGCGACTTCCTCCTTCACGAGGAAAGTGGCGGGTTCGTCACTTATGAGCTTTACCTCGGATTCGCGACGTACGGGTACCTCAAGATCTTCGACCTCTGGGTCAGGCGGCTCCGTTACATCTTCGCGCCGCAGGAATCGCTCACCGTTCGCGACACGCCGCCACTCCTCCTCCGGTGCCCATCGTGTCGCTCCAACATCGCGTGCAACCGCGTTGAGGGCGAGTTGTTCACCTGTGCCGTCTGCCGGCAGTTGATCCGGGCCGCCCGGACGCGGACCGCTTTGGAGGATGAGGTGCGTGCCGCCGTCGGCTTTTCCGGCGAGGCGCGTGACCTGTACGGACATATGGCGCTTCTCGGCTTCCAAGCAACCCGCCCAGCTAGCGGCGATCGATTGGAGCAACTTGCGGCGTTCTTGCGCGATTACGGTGCGGAACTTATTGCGCAGGATCATCCCGGCGCCGTTCTGCTGTTCTTGCAGGCGCAGGAGTCCGGCCTGCTCTCCGTCGCGGCGCCGATCGTGTACGCGCGCTACCGGATAGCGGGGGGCACGCTCGGTGTACCCGAACGCACACCACCCGACGTGGAGCGGCTTGTGCGCGACGTCCGCGAGACGTTCAGTGATCTCCGGCTGAACAGCGCGTCGCTGCCGTATGACCCGAACGACGACCACCCATACACGCTGATCGCGCACGACCGGCTGGACGAGGCCGAGGCGAAGCTTCAAGCAGCGATCGATTCCGCCGCAGCAGCGGCGTATTGGCTGCTGCTTTCGCAGGTCGCCCTAATGCGCGACGACGTCACCGCGGCGCGCCGCTGGGTTTCCAACGCGCTCGAACTCCGTCCGATGGACACGCAAGCGTGGGTGGTCGCCGGCTGGGTCGCGCTGCGCGACGGCGATGTCGATGCCGCCCAGCGCGCCGCTGCGCGCGCACTCGACCAGCAACCGATGGACGCCTCCGCGTCCGCGCTTATGGCTACAGTCCTGCACGAGCAAGGCGACTCAGCGGGCGCCGCGAGGATGGCCCGGCGGGCGCGCGCGTTGCTGGTACACGACGAGCTCGGCTGACGCGCGCCTGACACGGCCAGCGGCGACGATCCGCGATAGGGAGCGGAATACCACTCGACGGTCAAGCTGCTGGCAGCGCCTCCCCTAACAGGGGCGCGCGCTACCCCGCTATCGGGAGAGGCACGTCATCGAGGGCGTCAGGGAGCGCCGCGCCGAAGCGGTCCCGGATGGCGTCAAGGCGTCCCGGCACGAGGTGGCCGTAGAGGTCGACGGTGTGGGCGATCTGGCTGTGGCCGAGGATCTCCTTGAGCTCGGAGAGCTTCGAGTCCGAGTACGTCAGCAGCAGCGACGCGGCCGTGTGCCGCAGGTCGTGGAAGCGCAGGTTCGGCAGCCCGAGCGACGCGCGGAGCGGGCACCACACCTTGTAGACGGCCGTACGGTCGAGGAACCGGCCGGCCGGTGTCGTGAACAGGTACTGCTGGTCGCTCAGCAGCCGGTCGAGGTGCGCGGTCAGCAGCTCGGCGAGTGGTTCGACGATCGGGACGTCGCGGATGTCGGCTTCGCTCTTGGGCTCCTCGCGGACGAGTCGCGGCTTGCGGCGCGACGTCGGACAGCGTGGCCGTAACGTGCAGGACGCGGTGCTCCAGGTCGAGGTCGTCGCGGGACAGCGCGAGCAGCTCGCCGAGCCGCAAGCCGGTAAAGATCGCGGTCGCGAACAGCGCGCGCCACTCCTCGGGGGCCGCCATGACCAGCGCCCACGCCTGCTTGAACGTCAGCACCTTCGGCCGGCGCTTCTGCTGGCGCGGCACCCGCAGCCCGGTCGTCGGCAGGTACGGCAGATGCCCGTCGGACTGGGCGGTCTTGAGGATGCTCTTGGACGGCAACGTGCTCGCGGACGGTGTTGTTCGCCACCCCGAGGGTGAGCTGCTGCGCGTACCACTCGCGGACGAGCGCAGGAGTGATCTTGACGAGCCGGTAGGAGCCGAAGAACGGCACGAGGTGCGCGTTCAGCGTCGAGCGGTAGCCGCGGCGGTTCTGTGACTTGAGCTGGTGCGTCTCGATCCAGTGTGCGGCGTACTCGGCGAACGTCGTCTTGCTGCCCGCGACGAACGTTCCCGTCGCGAGCTCCGCGTCGATCTTGGCCTTGAACGCGATCGCCTCGTCGACCGTGTCACCGGCCTTCCGGCTGAACGTCTTGCCCGTCGCATCCCGCCAGTCGTAGACGAACGCGTTCCCGCGCGGGCGGATGCCCGGCGGCAGGCTCCTGGGTCGTGCCATGTGCTCCTCCTCGACGCCGTTGGGCGCCGCACTGCGACGTACAGGAGGAGAGGATGCGCTGCACCTGTTGCAGGTCTTGCCAGCATTTGCCAGCAATCTGCCAGCATCGACCGTCGGCGTGATCCGGGTGGACGGCTGACGACCCCGCTGACCTGCGGGAACGAGAGCCGACGCCCGGACTCGAACCGGGAACCTGCCGATTACAAGTCGATCTTGAAGCGGTCAACGAGTGCTCGACGGTGCCCGTTCGTGCGTGGAGTACCTCCGAGAAGTGGCTGCCGACCTGTTCAGTATGGCCTCGTGACGGGCCGTTGGTTAGACGCGTGTTAGACGTCGGCGTCCCTGCGCCACGGCAGGTCAGGCGATCAGCGCGCGGTCGCGGCAGACGTTCCGGTACCTGACAACGGTGCGTGACGCGACGCCAAGACGCTCGCCGATCTGCCGCGCCGACTCGCCGGCGTCGGTCCACTCAGCGACGGCAGTGAGGATCGCGTTCGACCGGATGAGGAACTTGCCCGTGTCGAGTGCAACGACGTCCGGCGGCAGGAAGGTCGTCGGCGTGCACGACCGGCTCCGCGATCCCGTTCGCGGTCCGCCACACCGTCCGCTCGTCCGGAGTGAGGCCGCCGGCCACGCCGTCGACAGCGTTGTGCAGCGCCCACACGCTGCACTCTCGTAGGACCGGGCACGTCGCGCAGATCGCGAGTGCTTCGCGTCGGCGCTCCGGGTCCTCGAACACCGACGCCTTGCCGTTGCAGGCGCCGCGAGCAATCCAGGCGCCTGCCGGGACGGCTGGCGCGGACTGTCCGGACCGGCGCGCGCGAACCTCAGCGCGCATCGTGGCGCGCCGTTCTTCCTTCGTCGTCATGTGCTTCCCCTTTCAGGCCGCGTCGTGGGCGACGGCGGTGGTGAGCCACGCGGCCTCATAGACGTCGCAGGTGGTGGTGACGACGTGGATGCCGGCGACGCTGTTCGTGTCGATGCCGTACGGGCGCAGCTCGCCCGCGGCGATCGCAGCCCAGGCGTGCGTCGCGATCGCGTCGCGAACGGCGGGGAGCGACTCGGCGAAGGCGTAGAGGCCGGCGAGCGGGCTCGCGGGGTCGGCGACGTCGGCGCACCAGCGTGTCTGCGCCGCGGCGCCCTCAGTGTGGTCGTGCGCGATGGCGACACGGAGGACGAGATAGGAGCGGTTGCTGTCGTCGACAAGCGTCGGCGATAGGTCGGTCATGGTGCCTCCATTGGTAATAGGTGTCGGCCGCGAGTGCGGCCGTAGGGTGTCCGCGTGCCGCGTGAGGTCGTGGACAGAGGAGAGCCAGCGCGCGTCCGCTTCGGGCGACGCGTCCGTGACCTGCGCGAGAGTGCGGGGCTGCTCCAACGTGATGTCGCCGAACGCGCTGGCATCGACAGCACGTACCTGTCCGGTGTCGAGAACGGGCGGCGCAACCCGACGCTGGACGTGATCGTCGCGATCGCGCACGCGCTCGACGTGCCGCTCACACGGCTGTTCGACTAAGACTTGACTGATAGTCTGTCCAGGATGCGGGACCACCGCTCCAACTTCTAGAGCCCCTACCAAATCTGTGGATATCGGCAAGTGCCTCGGGAGGCCGCGGTCGCTCGATGCCGCCCGTCCGACCGCGGGACCTCCACGGATCGCGCGCGCCTGTCGCAGTGGTCACCCGCCTTGAGCGCGGGTCGGTGTGGTCGATGGGCGCGACGGTGAGACGCCGTGGCGGACAAGCCGACGTCGCAACTTCGGCCGGCCCGGCCATGCGAGACTGGACGCCAGAAGCGCCTGCCTCGCATCGTCGGGTGGCATCACATCTCGAAGGAGGTACTCGTGGAAGCGAGCTACCCCGTTGGCAAACGAATCGTAAGAGTCGCCGGCTTGCTGGAGCACGAAGCTCCACACACGCACGCAAAGGACTTCTCTATGGTCCTTGAACTCGATGATGCGGCCATCTTGCTGGTGACACCACGCTTGTTTGCGCGGTTGCCCGCGTGGCCGGATGAGGTCGACGAGATGCCAACACGACTAATGGATGATGGCGCACCGATTATCGGCGGTCTCATTACAAGCGCCCTCATGCGGCATCGTCCTCAGGTCGACTACCCGGTCGACGATCAACTCTTCTTTGTCATAGACGGCACGCGCCTCGTCGCGGTCCTCCCCACTGCGCAGGGTTCAGTACTTCATGTCGAACCGATCTTGTCATCCCCCCTCCTCGGACGACGAGACGCGCTTACATCACTCGACGGCGCCGCGCTATCGATTGACGACCTTGTCCTTCTCTGAAGAGACCTGGAGGATGGCCGAATGCCGGAGGTGATCACTCTTGGTGCTGGATGCTTCTGGTGCTTAGACGCGGCTGCCCGCCGGACGCCTGGCATTGTCTCGAGCCGGGTGGGATACGCTGGTGGGTCCGGTCCTCCCCCTTCGTACTACGACCTACACGACTCCCGATTCGCCAACTCAGGCTGGGTCGAGGCAGTCGATTTAGTGTTCAATCCCGAGCGTATTAGGCTTGAAGAGATTCTGGATCTATTCTTTGCCATGCATGACCCTACCACTCCGAACCAAGATGGGGCGAACTTCGGCCCGGCATATCACTCGACCATCTTCTACCGGTCCGACCAGCAACGTGAGATCGCGGAAGCCGCCGTTCGGCGTCTGACGTCGCACCTCGATAGACGAGTTGTGACGTCGATCTTACCCTTTACAACTTTCCTTGAGGCAGAGCCGGAGCATCAAGATTACTATGCGGCGAACCCCCGCGCCGGGTACTGCAACATCATCATTAGACCGAAACTGAGGAAGTTAGGACTCGAAAACTAGGCCACATTGCAGTAGAACAGGGGAAGTCGTGCGAAGATCCTCACGCGCGTTCTTGGCAATAGGGCTGGGCTCCGGCCTGGGTGTGCTCAGCCTCGCGCTAGTGTCATATGACCGGCTGTGGACAGTCCTCGGGGTCGCGCGCGATCAGCGCGCAGGGCAGAGTACCGGCCTCGCGGTGCTGTGCGTTTGCATCGGCTTCCTGGTCGCAGTATACATTCAACAATGTGACTTCCATGCCGAACTCATTCAGTCGCAGGCACGCGAATTCTCCGAGTTCCGCTCCGTGCTACCCGCTTCTGATACTTACCGCTACTACACCGGCACCGAGGCCATGGCCTTGCTAGTCAGCGCGCTTCCTACTGCACGTGTCGCGAAGAACACTCGGATTTTATCGCCGAAATTGAGCGAAACCTCCTATGCAGCGGGTTCCCCATGGGATCTTGTTATCCGCCAAGCGGTTGCGGCCGGGCTCACCTTTCGGGAAGTCGTCAGCCGGGACAACGAAGCACTGGCCCGCGATCGATTGAGCAGCTCCGTGGGGGGCACAGGCAGGTACGAAGCCTCGATACTGCTGCACTCCCTCCCCTCCTTCTTGAACTTTATCGTTCTTGAGAAGGGCGACGGGTCGCGCGAGGTGTGGTTCGGTTGGGTGGTATCCCGTGCCGGTGGATTTGAGGACGTGGTCGTTCGCGCTCGCGAAGACCACATCGTCAGATTGTTCGAAAAATGGCACTCCGAACTATTCCAAGCTGGTCGGCGCGTGGCTCACTGACTAACCGATGGCTTCATCGCCGCGACTAGGATACAGCCCGCATCCAAGGGCACGCCTAACTCGCCCGGATTCTTGCCATGACCTACACCGAGCAGTTCAACAACCACGAGTCCGGCCTCCTCCACCAGCGCCGAGATTTCAGCTACGGTGAAGTAGTGCATGAACGAGACTTCATCGTGGCCGATCCTACGGTATAAGGTGTCGCCGCGATGTCTGCCAGTCGTCGGCGGCATCGACCCGCGACCGCCGTCGGCGACTTTCGAGGCCCACTCAAACCGATCGTGGAGATTGAATACGTCGAGGATGAGGAGACCACCTGGGCGAAGGGCGTGAGCAAGTGAACGAAGCACCTGCTTCCGCGCTTTTACGTCGGGTAGATGAACGAAAGAGTATAACGCCAGGACATAATCTGCCGACGATGCGCCTACCTCAGCAAGGTGGCCTACCGAGGGGACAACGACAAGCCCGCGGCTTTGAGCGATCGCAGCCATCCTCGGAACTCGCTCTATCCCGACCACTCGGGGACGGTGCGGCGTCATGGCAACAATTTCCCCTTCGCGTCGCCCGGTGCCGCATCCAAAGCTGATGATCAGGCGACAGGTCGGCGACTCTCGAAGTTTGCCGGCAACGTAATCGTTCACAGCTCGAAGATATTTCGATCGTCGCTCCACTTGTACGTCGAAGTGGTCGTAGTCCGGTGCCTCTGAGTCGAAATACACGTCAGATAGTTCCTGAAGGCGATCTGTGGGCACCCTGCCAACCCGCAGGTACTCGTAGGTGGCATGAGTTTGGGGTGCACTACCATCGTTTTGGTCGGTGACAGGCATCGGCACTCCCGAGGCGTCTCATAAGACAAGATGTAGCGTACCGTCACCGCGGCTGTCCCTTGTCGTGATCCCCGTCGAGTGCATGGTCCTGTGTATCCAGTGGGGGACAGCCTGGGCATTCGCCGGACGATCGCCTGGAGCGTCGCTCGTTCCGGATGACGACAGGAGCAACGTGCAGCCGTTTGCGTCGTGGGTGCTCCCACTGCGACTACGAGCGCTGGACCGCTGTTGCCTGGCCCAGCGGCTCATCGATCAGGGAGGTATCGAACTTTCCTATCCGCCTTCCGGCGCGGTCACGTTCGACGCAGCGTCCGAGTGGCTCGACGCGGTCGCTGTGGCAGGCGATCACAGAGTCCCTCCCCTCGGTGATCTCAAGGTCGACCATCGCGAGGTCGGCATCGATGTCACTGACTTGCTGGAGGACGGCGGCGTGAACCGGTCTGGGTTTTGTAGAGGCGCCTGTCCGTGAGGGGATGGCGCGGTGTCGAGAGGGATGCGGTTCACGCCTGAGGCGAAGGCACGGGCGGTGCGGCTGGTCGCGGAGGCGCGACCGGGCCATGCGACGGAGTGG